>JASJCC010000021.1 GCA_030066175.1 Paracoccaceae bacterium
CCAGAACGGCGGCAAGGTGTGCAACCTGCGCATCGCCACGTCCGAGAATTGGAAAGACCGAAATACCGGGGAACGGCGGGAAAAGACCGAATGGCATTCGGTTGCGATCTTTTCCGAGCCGCTGGCCCGCATAGCCGAGCAATACTTGCGCAAAGGGTCCAAGGTCTATCTCGAAGGCCAGCTTGAGACCCGCAAATGGCAGGACCAATCCGGCCAGGACCGCTATTCGACCGAAGTGGTGCTGCGCCCCTACAAGGGTGAGCTGACCCTGCTCGACAGCCGCGACGGCGGCGGCGGTGGTGGCGGCGGCTATGGTGGCGGCGGTCAGGACTATGGTGGTGGCCAGGATTACGGCGGCGACAGCTATGGCGGCGGTGGTTCTGGCTCGGGCCCGGCCCGGGCACCCGCCCGCGATATCGACGACGAAATTCCGTTCTAATTCACGGTCTGAATTAGGTCTAACGCGCGCGGCGCTGGCGAAGCCGCCCGCCCGCGCTTATGTGTTGTGTGACTGACATCGACACGAAGGCCGCCACATGACTTGGTCTTTCCCGCTTGGACGCTTGCTTGGCTCTGAACTCAGGGTCCATGCGACGTTTTTTCTGCTGCTCGCCTGGGTTGCCATCTCGGCCTATGGCACGGGTGGCGTGCAAGCGGCGCTGATCAACACGGTGTTTATCCTGTCGCTGTTTGCCTGTGTGGTCGCCCATGAATACGGCCACGCGCTGATGGCCCGGCGGTTTGGCATCAAAACCCCCGACATCACGCTTTTGCCCATTGGCGGCATGGCGCGGATGGAAAAGATGCCGGAAAAGCCCGCGCAAGAGATTGCCGTCGCCTTTGCCGGGCCTGCCGTCAACGTGGTGATCTGGGCGCTGCTGATCACCTTTGGCGCCTCAACCGAGTTTGACTTGCTGACCGATCCGACCAGCACCCGTGATTTCCTGGGGCGACTGGCGGCGGTGAACTTGTTTCTGGCGATTTTCAACCTGATCCCGGCCTTTCCGATGGATGGCGGGCGGGTGTTGCGGGCGCTGCTTGCGACCCGGTTTGACCGGGTACGCGCCACTCAGATTGCCGCAACGGCGGGGCAGCTCTTTGCCTTTCTCTTGGGGTTTCTTGGGCTTAGCTCGGGCAACCTGATCCTGATGCTGATCGCGGTCTTCGTGTTTCTGGCGGCCCAAGCAGAATCAAACGACGTGGCGAACCGCGCCGGTGCCCAGGGGCTGGCGGTGCGCGACGCGATGATCACCAGCTTTGAGGCGCTCTCCCCCTCGGACACGCTCAATACCGCGGCGCAGTCGCTGATCCGCACCACCCAGCACGAGTTTCCAGTACTGGACTCAGAGGGTCGGCTGGCGGGCTTTCTGACCCGCACCGCGCTGTTCCACGCCATGGCCGAAAACGCCGGCCACCGACCCGTGGTGGACGCGATGGACCCAGAGATCCCGCAGCGCCATTTGCTGGCCCCGCTGGAAGAGGCGCTCGACGCGCTGATGCAAGCGCCCGCGGTGGCGGTGACCGACAAGGACGGGGTCGTCTTGGGCTATGTCACCCGCGAAAACCTCGGCGAGCTGATGGTGCTGCGCCGGCACTGAGGTCTAAATCACGCCAACAAACCGCTCGGGCAACTGGAATTGCGCCCGGTATTCCGGCCGCTCGAACTGCCAGAACGGGCCATCGCCGCGCTGCTGCCAGCTTTGATGCATGCGTTTGCGCAGCCAGGTCATGTCAAAGCCGTTTTGCAGCGGCAGCTCGGCAAAGGCCTCAAACACCGCGCGGTCCTCGCCCCGCGCCTCGGCAAACCAGTGCCGGCCGATGGCCGCTTTTTCCACCGGCACACCAACGTCTTCGGTGACCTGGTTGCGGCGGTTCATGACATCCACATAGGTGTCGAAATCGCAGTATTTCAGATGCATCAGGTAGAGCGCATCCGACGTCATCAGCTTGTCGAACTCGGAAAAATGCCCGCCTCGCGCCAGCTTGGCGCCGTGGCTGACGATGCAGGGTTTCGAATAATGCGGGGCCGCGCGCACATAGCGCCGCGGGCCGATGATGTGGTCGGTGATTGGCTCGTGCTCAATATCGATCCGATGCACAATCTCCAAGCCCACGGGTGTCATCACCTGGCGTTTGGGCGCGCCCTTCAGGAACTCCAGCAAAGTTTTGCCCGCAGCCGGATCGATGACCACCAGTTCATCCACATCGCCGACGATCACGTGGTCATAGTAAGCCCGCAGCCCCTGCACCCAGTTGTTGAGCAAGCGCCAGCGCTTCATATCGAAATTCGGATGCGGATCGCCGGGAATGCCGATCACGCTGCAGCCTTCGGCAAGGTCGTGCACCATCTGACCGCGCCCGTGGTTCACCACATAGCAGTTTTCGCGCCCCAGAATGTCGCCATAGTACCGGACCCAGGCTTTGAGGAAAAACGCATCGTCGCGCACCATGGTCAGGGCCGCTGCGGTGGTCTGCATCTGCTGTCGCGCCTCGTTTGTTTTTCGGAACCGTAACGCAGCGCAGTGCAGTTGAGAATCGCCTTTTTTGCGTCACGCCTCTATCGTGGCGCGCAAAGCATAACGAAACGGGCAGAGCGCATGCTGGGGCAGGACTTCGCCGACACAGGCTGGCAGATCAACGCTGTTACCGGACAGCCGAAACGTTATCAGGTGTTTGGCGAACGCTCGTCCGGGACGAACTTTGTCAAGCGGCTGATCGGGCGGAACAGCGATCTAAAGCCGATCGAAGAGTTGGGCTGGAAACACGGCTTTGCCCATATGACGGCGGTGCCCGAGGATGTGGCGATCGTCTGTGTGGTGCGGGATGCGCGGGCCTGGGCGCTGTCGATGCACGCCAAACCCTGGCATTGCCCACCCGACATGCAGGTTCTGCCGTTTTCCGACTTCATCCGCGCCGAATGGGCGACTGTGGCCGACCGCAAACGCTATTTCCCGCAGGTTGAGGCGTTGGGCGGCGTGGGCCAGCCTCTGCAGCTGGATCGTGATCCTTTGACCGGGCGCCCCTACCCCAACCTCTTTGCCCTGCGCCGGGCCAAGCTGGCCGGTCTGATGTCTTTTGCCGAACGTGGCTGCACGCTGGCCTTTACGCGGCTGGAGGCGGTACAGGCCGCACCTGAGGAGTTTCTCGGGGCACTTTGGAAGGGGTTTTCTTTGCCCGGATCGCGGCCCGAGTATCGCCCTGTGATGAAAAGGCTGGGGTCACGGTTTTTACCGTCGGTCGATGCGCGGCCTGAGACGCCGTTAGAGATTTGCGCAAAGGACCTGGAATTCCTCCGCGCGCATGTGGATATGGCACAGGAACGGGCGCTTGGCTACAGCTACTAATTGATCAGGATCACCCTGAAATCATTGACATTTGTCCCGGTTGGGCCCGGCACGTAGAGGTCCCCCAAGCGCTCAAACGCGGCCCAGGGATCTTGCGCGCGCTGGATGTCTTGCGGATCGACGCCAAGGGCGCGCAGCCGCGCCATGCTGGTGCCGTCGGCGAAGGCACCGGCATTGTCTTCGGACCCATCGATGCCATCGGTATCGGCAGCCAGCGCGTACACGTTCTCCAGCCCCTCGATGCCTAAGGCAAGGCTGAGCAGAAAGGCGGTATTGCGCCCGCCGCGCCCGGGGTTTTCACCCAGTGTCACGGTGGTTTCGCCACCAGACAGGATCACCACCGGGCGTTGGAACGGCCGGTCGCGCTCCGCCACCTCGCGGGCAATGGCAGCATGCACCAGCCCGACATCACGCGCCTCCCCCTCGATCCGGTCCGACAGGATCACGGCCGGTACACCGGCGCGCTCAGCCTGCGCCGCTGCGGCCTCGAGCGACTTGCCGGCGGACGCGATAAGCTGCACGTGGTTGCAGGCAAAGCGCGGGTCATCGGGTGTGGGAGCAGCCGCGTTTCCACTTGAAAGATGCGCCGTAACCCGTTCCGGCAGAATGATATTACGCGCCTTGATCATCGACAAGGTGTCTTCCACGGAAACATCATCTGGCACGGTCGGGCCCGAGGCCACCTGCGCCGGATCGTCCCCCGGCACGTCCGACACGATCAGGCTGACCACCCGCGCGGGATAGGCCGCCGCCGCCAAACGCCCGCCTTTGATCCGGCTGACATGTTTGCGGATCGCGTTCATCACGCCGATCGGTGCGCCTGAGGCCAGCAACGCCGCGTTCAACGCCTGTTCATCGGCAAGGTTCAAACCCTGGGGTGGCGCCGGCAACAGCGCCGAGCCACCACCGCAGACCAAGGCGACCACCAGATCGTTCTCGCTGAGGCCTTTGACCGCGTCAAACACCGTCTCCGTCGCCGCCAAACCAGCAGCGTCAGGCACCGGATGTGCCGCCTCCAGCACCCTTAAATGCCGACACGGCGCGACATAGCCGTAGCGGGTGACAACCAAACCCTCGACCGGCGCGTCCCAAAGCACCTCAAACGCCGCCCCCAGCTGCGCGGCCCCTTTGCCCAAGGCCACCACCACCGTCCGCCCCTTGGGCCGGTCCGGCAAATGTCCCTGCAAGGCGCGCATCGGGTCGGCCGCGGCGACCGCGGTTTCAAAAAGCCCGGTCAGGAAGGCCCGCGGGTCGGTCATGTCTCGGTATGCGCCTTGGCCAGAGCCTCGACCTTGGCCTCAACCTCCGGTAGTGGCGGGCAAGAGCGGCGGGTCTCAAGGGACACGTGCAGCAGGAATTGATCACAGGTCGCCAAAACCTCACCATCCGGGCGGCGCATCTCGTGCCAGAGGCGCAGTTTCCGGCCCTCGCCGAGCGTCACACGCGTGGCCACCTCGACACGCTCCCCCGCATGGGTTTCGGCCAGATACTTGATCGTCGTCTGGGCAGTGAAATAGCTGTTGCCCGCCGCGACATAGTCTTCATCCGCGCCCACATGCGCCATCAGCACTTCGGAGGCATCGCTGAAGATCTGGCCATAGCGGCCTTCGTTCATGTGGCCGTTCATATCCGTCCAATCGACCGGGATCACCCGGCGCACGGTGATCAGCGGGGCGGCCTCGTCCAGCGCCGGCCAGAGCCCGCGCTCATGATCCCGGATCAGCGCACCAGCCGCCGCGCCCTGCTGTTTCAACGCCCGCAGGATCGCCACTAGGTTATCGTCGCGCAGGCGTTCCAACTCGCGGATACTGAGCGCGCCGGACTGATCGTCAGACTGGCTGGCGATCAGGTCGACCAGCTCATCGGTGAATTCGGGCACATCCATCAGCTTGGTCCAGGGCCACTCCAGCGCCGGGCCGAACTGCGCCATGAAGTGCTTCATGCCGGCCTCGCCACCCGCCACGCGGTAAGTTTCAAACAGCCCCATCTGTGCCCACCGCAAACCAAAGCCATAGCGGATTGCGTTGTCGATCTCTTCGGTTGTGGCGATGCCGTCTTTGACCAGCCACAGCGCCTCGCGCCAGACGGCCTCGAGGAAGCGGTCGGCGATATGCGCATCGATCTCGGCCCGGACATGCAGCGGGTACATGCCGACCGCGGTCAGGATGTCTTTGGCCCGCGCCATGGTCTGATCCGAGGTCGAAGCACTGGGCACCAGCTCGACGAGCGGCAGCAGGTAGACCGGGTTGAACGGATGCGCGACGACCAACCGATCGAGCAGCCCGCCGCCCGTTTGCAATTGCGTTGGCGTGAAGCCAGACGTGGACGAGCCGACCACGGCATCCATCGACAGGCTGCCGGCGATTTCATGGTACAACGCGTGTTTCAGCTCGAGCCGTTCCGGCACGCTTTCCTGCACCCAGGCGGCGCCGGTGACTGCCTCGGCGGGTGAGGCGTGAAAGCTGATCTCACCCCGCTTTGGCATCGGCGCCTCGTAGAGCATCGGCAACGCGCGTTCGGCGCCCGCCATCACCTCGGCGATCTTGCGTTTGGCCTCGGGGTCGGGGTCAAACACCCGCACGTCCCATCCCATCAGGGCAAAGCGCGCGGCCCAGCCGCCGCCGATCACCCCACCGCCCAGAATTGCTGCTGTCCCGGTCATGGCGCCAAAGTCTCCGTATGTCCGTCGATTGCGATGATCTGCCCCGATATTTTGCGCGCCTGATCCGAGGAAAGCCAGAGCACGGTGTCGGCGACCTCGTCGCCATTGACCCAGGCGCGCAGCGACACGCCGCGCACGTATTGCGCGCGCACGGTGTCTTCGCTCTGGCCCGAGGCGGCGGCCTCCATGGCGACCACCCGGTCCATCCGGTCCCCTTCGACCGCGCCGGGGCAGATGGCGTTGACGCGGACGCCGGCGGGGCCAAGCTCCATCGCCAGCGTTTTGGTGAGGCCGACGATCTCCCATTTTGCCGAGGCATAAGGGCTGCGGAGCGGGTAGCCGAACTGTCCGGCGGTGGAAGAGGTCAAGATGATCGCGCCGCTGCCCTGTTTGCGCATCAGCCGGGCGGCCCAACGGCAGGTGAGGAAGGCGCCGGTGAGGTTCACGTCGAGGCAGGCTTGCCAGTCTTTGAGGGTCAGCTCTTCGATCCGACCGGCCGGGCCGCCGATGCCGGCATTGGCGCAGACCACGTCGATTCCCCACCATTTGGATTCGATGTCACCCAGGAACCGGGTCATCGCGGTCTCGTCAGTGACGTCGCAAAGGGCGGCGATGTGATCGGGGTGTTGGTTCGAAAACGCCTCGATGGCGGCGGGATCGACGTCGCAGACGGCCACTCGGTCGCCTTCGGCGATAAAGCGGCGGGCCATGACCTGGCCCAGCCCGCTGGCGCCGCCGGTGATCAGGACCCGTCTCATGCCGCCTCCATCCGCGACAGATCATAGCCGTACCAGTCCAGGATCTCGCGCGCTGCTTTCAGCCGTTCGCGCGGCGCTCCGGTGCGGTCCATAATCCAGACGCGGCTGCCGGCCGGGTCGCCCACAGCCGCGGTGCGGTTGCCGATGTCGAGCCAGTGGACCCAGAGGGTTTCGTCGCTGAGCTTCAACCGCCCTTCCCCATCGTCGGTTAAGGCCAGGACGACCCCATCGATCACCATTTGCGCACCGCGGATCTGCAGCCGCGCCCCGGGGGTGATTCCCGACCCACTGACAACCCGCCAGTCGCCCTGCAACCGGTCAAGCGTCACGTCCGCTTGTGACGCCACGGGTGCAGTCGGGTTGCGCAAGGGGATCGTCACATCGGTCAGCGGATCGGGCGTGGCTGCGCAGCCCGCCAGGAACAGCGCTGCGACAAGCGCCCTCACAACCGCGCCCGAACGATGTCGGCCATGACCTGGCCAAAAAGGCGGTGCTGATCGGCCTCCCAATGCACGCCATCCTGGTCGGAGACGTGGGCATGCGCGCCCGCAGCGACAAAACCGCAGCCTTGGCGTTCTGCCACCGCCTGCACGAACCCCGGCAGGCCGGTCTGCCGCGCTTCGGCGCCGGCAAAGACATCGCTGAGACAGCCCAGTTCGCGCACCGGTGCGGGGCAGACGATCAGGATGTCGCTGACCACGTCCTCGGCCCGGGTGGCCAGAACCATCCGCTCTAAGGCACGACCAATCTCATAAGCGGTGACGGCAAAACGATTTTTCAGATCGTTGGTGCCCAGCATCAGGATCAGCAGATCGATCGGTTTGTGCGAATGAAGGATCGCGGGCAGCACGGCGATGCCGTTGCGCGCGCCGCCTTCGACATGGTCGTCATGCACCGTTGTGCGCCCGGGCAATCCTTCGGAGATGACCTCATGCATGTGGCCAAGCCCCGCCGCCATCACATCGGGCCAGCGGTCCCCTGGCGGAAGGCGGACCGACACCCCGGCCTCCGTCATCGGCATGGTGCCGTGGGTGTTGCTGTCGCCGTAACAGACGATCACGCTCATCCCGGCGCCCGCTTGGTCAGCCCCAGCTTGTCGCGTACCTCTTGCGGCGTCATCAGACGCGCGCCGAGGTTCTGGATGATCAAAGCGGCGCGCTCGACCAGCTGCGCGTTGGTCGCCAGCACCCCCTTGTCGAGATAGAGGTTGTCCTCGAGCCCCACGCGCACATGGCCCCCGGCCAGCACCGCCGCGGCAACGTAAGCCATTTGATTGCGCCCCAGGCCAAAGGCGCTGAAGGTCCAGTCGCTGGGCACATTGTTGACCATTGCCATGAAGGTGTTGAGATCATCCGGCGCGCCCCAAGGCACGCCCATGCAAAGCTGCACCAAAGCGGGCGCGTCCAGCACGCCCTCGTCCACCAGCTGTTTGGCAAACCAAAGATGACCGGTGTCAAAGGCCTCGATCTCGGGTTTGACCCCCAGCTCGGTCATCCGTGCGCCCATCGTGCGCAAGGTGCCGGGTGTGTTGGTCATCACGTAATCGGCTTCGGCGAAGTTCATCGTGCCGCAGTCGAGCGTGCAGATCTCCGGGCGGCATTCTTCGATATGCACCAACCGTTCGCTGGCGCCGATCAGGTCGGTGCCCTCACCCAACGGCAAAGGCGCCTCGGGGCCGCCAAAGACGATGTCGCCGCCCATCCCGGCGGTGAGGTTCAGCACCACGTCCACATCGGCGGCGCGGATGCGGTCGGTCACCTCGCGGTAAAGCTCGGGCCGGCGCGAGGGCGCGCCTGTTTCGGGGTCGCGCACGTGGCAATGCACGATGGCGGCCCCAGCCTTGGCGGCGGCGATGGCGCTGTCGGCGATCTGTTCGGGGCTGCGCGGCACGTGCGGGCTGCGGTCTTGCGTGCCGCCCGATCCGGTCACGGCACAGGTGATGAAAACCTCGCGGTTCATGGTCAATGGCATGGTGTCCTCCCTCGCGGCCATCCAGACCGGAAAGGCATAGGCCGTCAAGCCTGATTGCGACAGCAGAACTGCCTTGCCCGGGACGCAGTCTTGGGCCAAAACGGACACAATCCTGCGATACCAAACGCTCTGGGGGCAGAGTAATTGCCGGAAGGCTGCCATGACGACTTCTGACGACGCCAAATACACTCGACCCAATGTGCTGCGTTTTTCGCGGCTTTTCGACTTGCACGACCAGGCCTTGCGCCAGGACGCGCCTGCGGTTGACAAACCCGAGGTGTCGTTGCCGGCCTCTGAGGCGCAGAAATTCCTCGACCGCGCCTGCGCGTCGCTGACCAAGCGGCCCCGGCGTTAACCGCGAAACCCGGTTGCAACAACAAATTTTTCCGACGAATCCGATCGGCTGGCCGGCGGTTTGACATTGGCCACCTTGGCAAAGCGCTGTTTCAGCAGCTTTTGCAGCTCACCTTCCGCCCCGCCTGCCAGTACCTTGGCCACAAATGTCCCGCCCTCTTCCAGCACGTCAAAGGCCAGTTCTGCCGCCGCTTCGCAAAGCGTGATGATGCGCAGGTGGTCGGTTTGTTTGTGACCGGAGGAGCTTGCCGCCATGTCCGACATCACCACATCGGCCTTGCCACCGAGCCACTCTTTCAGCTGATCATCGGCGCCTTCATCGAGGAAATCGAGTACGTGGATTTCGGCGCCGGGGATCGGATCGACCTCTTGTAGGTCGATGCCCAGCACGCGACCCTGCGCCTTGCCCGTCTTTTCGCCAAGCGCGTTCACCCGCCGCACGGCCACTTGGCACCAGCCGCCGGGCGCGCATCCCAGATCGACGACCCGCGCCCCGGGCACGAGAAAGCGGTATTTGTCATCGAGTTCCAGGATTTTGAAGGCCGCGCGGCCGCGATAGCCTTCGGTCTTGGCGCGCTTGACATAAGGATCGTTCAGTTGCCGTTGCAGCCAGCGGGTGGACGACAGCTTGCGCCCGCGGGCCGACTTGACCTTGACCTTGAGATCACGCTGCCCGCGCCCTGAGCTTCCCTTTTTCGGCCCCTTCGCCATTTTGCCTTTCACCACCCTGCCGGGCGCGTCCTTTACTTCTCTGTTTCAAAAATACCTCGGGGGAGTCGCAGCTATCTGCGACGGAGGCAGCGCCCCCAGCTCTTACAGCGGTCCATCTTCCAAAACGCCGTCCGCCGACATCTGCGAATAAAGCAGCCCCTCGCGCAGGCCGCGATCGGCCACTGACAGCCTGTCGGTTGGCCAGAGCCGCAAGAGCGCCTGAAGGATGGCCGATCCCGACATGATCAGCGCCTGTCGGTCCTGGCCGATGCGCGGATCGCGGCGCCGGCCGGCGGGGCCCAGGCGTAGGTAGCGCTGGATCACCGCCTCGATCTGGTCCGAGCTCATGCGCAACCCGTCCACCTTGGTCCGGTCATAACGCCGGAGCCCCAGATGCGAGGCCGCCACCGTTGTGACCGTGCCGCTGGTGCCGACGATCTGAAAGCCTTCGCGCGCCTGTTCATCTTTGTAGGGGGCAAACTCGGCCAGATGTTCTTCGAAATACCAGCTCATTAGCGCGTAACGCGCGGCGTCATCCTCGACATCGGAATACTGGTCCCGCAGCGTTGCCACCCCCAGCGGGACCGAAATCCAATCCACGACCTTGGCGGTGGGAAACGGCGAGTCGCTGGTGTGAAAGCCGGCATGCAGGCGCATGATCGCGCGGGGGCGGTCGCGCGGCTCAACCCGGCTGAGATCGATCCACACCAATTCGGTCGACCCACCGCCGATATCGACCACCAAAAGCTGCTCGGTCCGGGTCGAGACCAGCGGCGCGCAGGAAATCACTGCCAGCCGCGCCTCTTCCTCGGGTTGGATGATCTCGAGCCGCAGGCCAGAATCGCGCCGCACCTGGCGGATGAAATCCCGCGCGTTATGCGCCCTGCGGCAGGCCTCGGTCGCAACGAGGCGCATGCGCTGAACCTTGTGACGTTTGAGCTTTTGTTGACAGACACGCAGGGCAGACACTGTGCGCTGCATGGCCGCGCGGCTGAGCTTGCCGGTCCTTTCCAGCCCCTGCCCCAGTTGCACGGACTTGGAAAAGCTGTCCACAACGTGAAACTGACTGCCCTTTGGCTGGGCAATCAGCATGCGGCAACTGTTTGTACCCAGATCCAACGCCGCATAAAGCGCATTGGGATCCGGCCGTTCAGGCGCGGTGCTCTCGACCGGTTTCGGGAAAGCGCCCGCACCTTTGGGACGCTTGGGCGCCATTTCCGTGCGCCTTTCCGATATCAAGTTAAGGTCAAGATAAGCACGGTAAAGGAATCGCGCAAGCGTCATAAACCCGCGAACCCAGCGGGTTTTTGTAAAAGCCTTTCAGATAGGCATATTCGCGTTCCAGATAGGGGCGCAGCGCGTCGATCGTGGCGCCTTGCAGGCTTTCCAGTTCCAGCTTTGTCTCGCTCCGGTTGCCGCGTGGCAGGGTCACTTCATGTCCGACGCGCAAGGACAGGTCTTGCGCCAGTTCGCCCATGTCTTCGGTCCGGTAGACCACCGAATAGTGCCGTTGCAGATTTGGCCCCAGAAACACCAGCGCCGACATGGCGTGGTGCTTGATCGCGCTCGAGGCGTCCATATAGGCCCTCAGATTGCTGTAAAACGTATCCGGGTCAGGTGTGCGCGATAGTTTCGGCAGGCCCGGGCGGCCATCGCGCACCCCGGCCGAATTCCACACGTCTTTGTGCTGCAACACCCGGTTGGTGTAGATCGACATCAATCGACGGATCGGATCGCGCACCACGCAAAACCGCCAGTAATGCTGCAAGGGGACAATCCGGTGCGCCCGAAACCGCCGGGTCGGATGGATGCTGTGCCAGGTCATCGTGGTGATCTGATCCTCGGGCGGGATTTCCACCTGCGGATCAAGCCGCGCCAGCGCCTCTTTCACCGACGAACAGCCCGCTTTGGGCAGCGGCACATAGGCGATCTTGTAGCGATCCAGTCGAACAACCATGTCTTCCCCACTTTCCTTTTGCGCCACGCTAGGGATGAAATTCGGCGGCAATCGGACTTTTCTATGAATTCAATTCATTTAGATCATGGAAAGAATGGGCCTTGGCCCCCCTTTCGGGGCGCGGTCTGGGCGCATAGAAACACCGACGTCGCTCACAGCCCCGCTTAAGTCGAAAATCGACCCTGACGGGCCGCCCCGCGCCGCTAAAGGTTTCGCACCGGAAAAGAGGAATCATCAGATGCCTGACGTCACCATCGTCTATTGGCGCGACATCCCCGCCCAGGTCATCGTCGGCAAGGGCCGGCGCGGGGCCAAGCGGCAATTGCCCGAGCGGTTCGAGCAGGCCATTGACCGCGCCGCGATGAAGACGGGGGCGGCTGAGACCGACGCCTATCTAGCAGAGTGGCGCAAGGCCGATCCCTACCCGGTCGAGGGCGATCCCTCGGACATCGCCGCATCCGAGGCTGCGCGTCTGGATGCTGAATACGATCACGAGCGGATCAAGACGCTGATCGCCAATGACGGCTGGGCAACCACCCAGTGAGCGTGTGGGAGGGCATCATGGGCCTTTTGAACTTCAAGAAAAAGACCGAGGCGCCGCGCGCGGGCACACCGCAGCTTGAGGCGTTTTTACAGGATTACTCGATCGAGGTGATGCCGCGCACTGCCGAAAAGGTCGAAGATTTCCGCGCTTTGCTGCCCGAGGGTACGCGCGTCTACATCGCCCATATCGAGGGCACGCCGATCGACGACATGGTGGCCACCGCCGCTCGGCTGGCGCGTGATGGCTTTCGCGTGATGCCGCATTTCCCGGCGCGCATCATCAAGGATGCGGCCACTCTGGGTGACTGGATCGCGCGTTATCAAGGCGAGGCGGATGTGAACCAGGCGCTGCTGCTGGCGGGCGGCGTGGAAAAGCCTTTGGGCGACTTTCATTGCTCGATGCAGCTTTTGGAGACCGGGCTTTTCGACAAGGCCGGATTCAAGCGCTTGCACGTCGCTGGCCACCCCGAAGGCAACCGCGACATCGATCCGGATGGGTCGACAAAGAATGTCGACGACGCGCTGCGCTGGAAACAGAAGTTTTCCGAAACCACCGATGCGCAGATGGCGCTGGCCACGCAGTTTGCCTTTGACGCCGACCCGATCATCAAATGGGCCGATGACCTGCGCGCCGCCGGCATCACCCTGCCCGTGCATATCGGCATCGCCGGCCCCGCCAAACTGCAGACGCTGATCAAATTCGCCATTGCCTGCGGTGTTGGCCCGTCGCTGAAGGTGCTGCAGAAACGCGCGATGGATGTGTCAAAACTGCTCTTGCCCTACGAGCCGACAGACGTGCTGGCCAAGCTTGCCGCGCACAAGGCTGCGCATCCCGATTTCAACATCGAACAGGTGCATTTCTTCCCGCTGGGTGGGATCAAGACCAATGCGCAATGGGCCATCGACAATGGCGGTTCTGCGGGCGTTCCGGCGGCGCAGGCCAACTGAGACGCCATGAACCGCGCGCTTCTGTTTGATCTTGATGGCACGCTGATCCATTCCGATCCGCTACATTTCGCGATCTTCGCCGAGATGCTGGCAGAGCGCGGTCAGGTCATCGATCAGGCGTTTTACGAGGCGCATATCCACGGCACCCACAACCTCGACAGCTTTCCCTGGCTCTTTCCTGGTGAGGATGCCAAGCTGTTGTCGGTTGAGAAAGAGGCGCGGTTTCGCGACCGGTTGGCGATGGGCCAGAGCCCGATGCCCGGTGTGCTGCCGCTGCTCGACCGGGCGGAGGCCGAAGGCTGGGGGATTGCCGTGGTGACGAACGCGCCACGGATCAATGCCGAACACATGCTGGCGGCCATTGGGCTGAAGGAGCGTCTGCCGAACCTGGTGATCGGCGATGAATGCGCTCGCGCCAAACCCGATCCCGAACCCTACCGAGCCGCCCTGCGTCTGTTGGGCGTCAACCCCGAGCACGCGATTGCCTTTGAGGACAGCCCTTCGGGTCTGGCCGCCGCGCGGGGCGCAGGGGTTTACACCGTCGGCATTCGTTCGACCGCCGATGATGCCGCTTTGCGAGCAGCCGGCGCGCAGTTCACCCTTTCCGATTTCACCGACCCGGCGCTGGAGACCATCCTGCAGCGTCACAACAAAGAGGCCGTCACATGACCCGGACCATCGTTGAATCCAAGACCAAGACCGCCGTCATCGGGTTCGACGAACCCTTCTGCGTCATTGGCGAACGTATCAACCCCACGGGGCGCAAAAAGCTTGCGGCTGAGCTGGAGGCGGGCGACTTTTCAACCGTTGAAAAGGACGCCGTGGCACAGGTTGCCGCTGGCGCGACCGTCCTCGATATCAATGCCGGTGTGGTCTACAACTCCAACCCCAACCCGAACGAGACTGAGCCGCCGCTGATGACCAAGATGGTCGAGCTGGTGCAGGGGCTGGTGGACGTGCCGCTCTGCATCGACAGCTCGGTGCCTGAGGCTTTGGAAGCAGGTCTGCAGACGGCAGAAGGCCGGCCGCTCTTGAATTCGGTCACAGGCGAGGAAGATCGGCTGGAATTCGTCTTGCCGCTGGTCAAGAAATACAACGTGCCGGTGGTGGCGATTTCCAACGACGATACCGGCATCTCCGAAGACCCGGATGTGCGCTTTGCCGTGGCGAAAAAGATCGTCGAACGGGCGGCGGATTTCGGTATCCCGGCGCATGACATCGTGGTGGACCCGCTGGTGATGCCAATCGGTGCGATGGCGACGGCGGGCAAGCAGGTCTTTACCCTTGTGCGCCGCCTGCGTGAGGAACTTGGGGTCAACACCACCTGCGGCGCGTCGAATATCTCCTTCGGCCTGCCCAACCGGCACGGGATCAACAACGCGTTTCTGCCGATGGCGATGGGGGCCGGCATGACCTCGGCCATCATGAACCCGGTCGCCCTGCCCGTGGGGCCGCTGAAAATCGCCGAGAAACGGGCTGAGGTCGAGGCTGCCGGGGTGATCCTGCCCGAGGGGATGGATGACGAGGCGTTTGTGCAGCTCTTCGGCATGGGTTCGACCAAACCGCGCCCGGGCAAGGAAATGGAGGCGATCCGCGCCGCCAACCTGCTGACCGACAATGACCCGCATGGCGGCGCCTGGATATCGTTCAACAAGTCGCCCGACGCCGCTGGCAGCGAAGCGCGCGGCGGACGGCGCAGCGGTGGGCGTCGCAGACGGGCTTGAGGGCGGAAAGCTATCCGGACTTCTGGGCCAGTGCCCAAGCGGTCACAGGGAAATCCTCTTCGTTTTCCAACCGGTCTGTCTCTGGATGATAGACCGGCGGGAACGGCCCCACGACATTGCGGATCCCGGCCCAGCGGTTACCCCATTGATCAGAGGCGATGTTGTCCTCCTCAAAGCCGCATTCGATCAGGAAGTTCTTGAGTCCCCGCGCTGACCAGCGCGTATTGTCCACCGGCGCCGCATGTAGCGGCACGAAGAACGGCACAGCCACAAGGAAATACCCGCCCGGTCGGAGCGAGGCGATCACGTTCTGCGTGGCGCGGTAAGGTCGTTCGAGATGCTCCCAAACCTGGTCGGCGATGACCAGATCGTATTGCGCAACGCCACCGGTGCCGTCATCGAGCGGCCCTTCGCAGATGTCGTACGTGGGGTACCAATAGGAACGATAAGACCGAAATCCAAACTTCTCCCCCCAGGTGCCAGAGATCTCGGCCGCGTCCAGCGTTTCAGGCTCAAGCGTCCGGATGATCTGGCGGCAGCGTTTTGCCATGACGATGCGATTGATGCTGGCCATTCCTGCTCCCTACGCTGACGCGTGTTTTGTCCTCGGGCCGAGTATTGGCAGAGAAAGTCTGGCTTGTCATCGTGGGCATGCGCCCGCTTGGGGTGCGTTTGCACTCCGACGCAAAGCTGCGATCGTTTGGTTCCTCAGGCTGTCGCCTTGCGTTTCTTCTCAGCCACCAGCTTTTCCGCAAGGTCACGGGCGATGGCGAAAGCACCTTTGATCTTGTCGCTGTCGCGGCGCCAATCGCGGCGGATGACGATTTTGTTGTCCTTGACCTTGGCGAGCCCATCCTGCGCCTTGAGGAACTCCACCAGCCCCTGGGGGGAGGCGAATTTGTCGTTGTGGAACTGGATCGTCGCGCCCTTCGGCCCGCCATCCAGCTTGGCAATGCCAGCACGTTTGCACATCGCCTTGATCCGCACGACCAGCAGCAAGGTGTTGACCTCTTTGGGCAATTTCCCAAACCGGTCGATCAGCTCGGCAGCAAAACCCTCCAGCTCGACCTTGGTATGCAGCGAGCTGAGGCGGCGGTAGAGCCCCAGCCGCACGTCAAGATCGGGCACATAGCTTTCCGGGATCAGCACCGGCACGCCGAGGTTGATCTGCGGCGCCCATTGGTCATCGGCCTCGGCCAGGCCCTCCATTTCACCGGCGCGGATCTTGGCAATCGCCTCTTCCAGCATGGATTGGTAAAGCTCATACCCCACATCACGCATCTGGCCCGATTGCTCTTCGCCCAGCAGGTTGCCGGCGCCGCGAATATCCAGATCCTGGCTGGCAAGCGTGAAGCCCGCGCCCAAGGTATCCAGACTGCCCAGTACGCGCAGGCGCTTTTCCGCGGCGGGAGTCAGCTTGGTGCGCGGTTTGGTGGTCAGGTAGGCGTAGGCGCGGGTTTTTGAGCGTCCCACCCGGCCGCGGATTTGGTAGAGCTGCGCGAGGCCAAACATGTCCGCGCGGTGCACCACCATGGTGTTCGCCGTGGGGATATCGAGGCCGGATTCGACAATCGTGGTGGCCAAGAGCACATCATATTTGCCGTCGTAAAAGGCGTTCATCCGGTCATCAAGCTCGCCCGCCGCCATCTGGCCGTGGGCGATGACGTAGGAGACCTCGGGCACCTGATCGCGCAGGAACTCTTCGATCTCGGGCAGGTCGGAAATGCGCGGGACCACAAAGAACGACTGCCCTCCGCGATAATGTTCGCGCAAGAGCCCCTCACGCAGGGTCACCGCGTCAAACTCAGACACATAAGTGCGGATCGACAGGCGATCGACCGGTGGTGTGCCGATGATCGACAGATCGCGCACGCCGGTCAGGCTCAGCTGCAGGGTGCGCGGGATCGGCGTGGCGGTCAGGGTCAGCACGTGGATGTCGCTGCGCAGCTGTTTCAGCCGTTCCTTATGCGCGACGCCAAAATGCTGTTCTTCGTCAATGACCAGCAGGCCGAGGTTCTGAAAGCGGATGCCTTTGGCCAAAAGCGCGTGGGTGCCGACAACGATATCGACGGTGCCGCGCGCCAGACCGTCGCGGGTGGCCTGCGCTTCCTTGGCGCCAACGAAGCGCGACAGCGACCGCACCTGCAAGGGAAAGCCGCGGAAGCGTTCGGCAAAGCTCTTGTAATGTTGACGGGCGAGCAAAGTGGTCGGTGCGATCACCGCCACCTGCACGCCGGACATGGCGGCGACAAAGGCGGCACGCATCGCCACCTCGGTCTTGCCAAATCCCACATCGCCACAGACCAGCCGGTCCATCGGCAGGCCAGAATGCATGTCGTGCATCACGTCTTCGATTGCGCGCAGCTGATCGTCGGTTTCCTGGTACGGGAAGCGGGCTGAGAACGCCTCAAACGCGCCGGGGGGCGGATCCATGATCGGCGCCTTGCGCAGGGCGCGCTCGGCGGCGATGCGGATCAGACGATCCGCCATCTCGCGGATACGTTCCTTGAGCTTGGCCTTCTTGGCCTGCCAGGCCCCACCGCCCAGCTTGTCGAGCAGGCCTTCCTCATGGCCGTATTTCGACAACAGCTCGATGTTTTCGACCGGCAGGTAAAGCCTTGCCCCTTCGGCATATTCCAGGCTCAGGCATTCATGCGCGGCCCCCGCGGCGGTGATCACCTCCATCCCCTGATAGCGCCCGATGCCGTGATCAACATGCACCACCAGATCGCCGGGGCTGAGCGATTGCGTCTCGGTTAGGAAGTTCTCGGCCTTGCGGCGTTTCTTGGGTTTGCGGATCAGGCGGTCGCCCAACACGTCCTGTTCCGAAATCACCGTCAGGTGGCGGTCGTATTCCCACGGGCCTTCGAAACCGTGCTCCAGCGCCCAGACCGCTAGGTGCAGACCGCTTTTGCCGATGCGCGTGGCGTTGGGCACCGGGATCGCCTCGGCCAGGCCTTCGTCTTCGATCAGGCCGGCCAGACGTTCGCGCGCCCCTTCGGAGTAGCTGGCGATGACCACCGGACCTTCGGCGAGTTTTGCGTTAATATGCGCTGCCAAAGACCCGAAAAGGCTGACGCTTTCCTGCTGGCGTTCGGGCGCAAAGCTGCGCCCGATCCGTCCGCCGGCATCCACAACCGAGGGGCCGGAGGCCTGCGCCAAGGGGTGGAACTGCACGGCGCGACGCTCTGCCAAGGCAGCCTCCCACGCGGCATCATCGAGGTAGAGCAACCCCGGCGGCACCGGTTTGTAGACCGTATCAACCCGCGATTTCTGCGCCATGGCGTGCTGGCGCGCCTCGTATTGGTCGGTGATGCTGTCCCAACGCGCCAGCCGCGCCGGGGTCAGCTGATCATCCATCAGCACCGGCGCGTCGGGCAGAAAGTCAAAGAGCGTTTCCAGCCGGTCATGGAAAAACGGCAGCCAGTGTTCGATGCCCTGGTGTTTGCGCCCGGCGCTCACCGCCTCATAAAGCGGATCGTCGGTGCCCGCGGCGCCAAACTCGATGCGGTAATTCTGCCGGAAGCGGGTGATCGCGGCCTCATCCAGGATCACCTCGGAGACGGGTGCCAGCTCCACCATCTCTAGCTTTTCGGTGGTGCGCTGCGTGGCCGGATCAAACCGGCGCGCGCCGTCCAGCACGTCGCCAAAAAGGTCGAGCCGCACAGGCCCACCCTCACCCGGCGGATAGATGTCGATGATGCCGCCGCGAATGGCGTAGTCGCCGGGCTCCAGCACCGTGGGCGCCTGGGAAAAGCCCATACGCACCAGGAAGTTACGCAGCGCCTCTTCGTCAACGCGGTTGCCCACGGTGGCGGTGACCGCCGCCTCCCGCAGCACGTCCCGGGCGGGCACATATTGCATCGCCGCCGACAAGGTCGTCAGCAGTACAAATTGCTGCGGCATGCCGTGCACCAGCCCAGCCAAAGTCGCCATACGTGCGGCGGAAATGTCGGGGTTCGGCGACACCCGGTCAAACGGCAGACAATCCCAGCCCGGAAAGCTCACCACCGGCACGTCGGGCGCAAAAAAGGCCAAGGCCTCGCGCGTCGCGGCCAGCCGTTTGTCATCGCGCAGGACATGGATGACCGGACCATGTGCCTTGGTCAGTTCCCGAAGGACCAGCCGGGCGTCATAGCCCTCGGGCGCGCCGCCCATGGTGAGTGTGGTATGTGCCATGGCCGCTCACATGGCGCGGCAGGCCCCGGTCGTCAACCGCCCAAGATGTGTGCCGAGAGGTTCTGGTACATCCCCCAGAGCGCCGTGACGAAGATCGACAGCATCCCGATGGCCTGCGTGATCGTCCGGTGGATGCGCAACCGCCGCCAGAGCGCCTCACCCAAAGCATCGTCGCCCTGGATGCGCCGCGCGGTCGCGACACTCAGCAGCCCGACGATGGACATGGGAAAACCCAGCAGAAAGATCGCCTGGGCAAACTCGATCTCATAGACAAAGCCCAAAAGCGCGATCCCGGTCAGCAACCCTGAGCCCAGCCCCACAATCCAAAGCCCCGCCTCTTCGGCGATGAACACCAGCCGATTGGCGTTGATGCGGGCCAGGTCTTCGAGATCGGTCGCGGCCTGCCCGCCGTTGCGCCGTGCGCGGCCCACCATGTCGAACGGCACGCCAAGCACCCAGTGGCTGGTGGAGGACCACAATACCGCCAGCACGATCCAGAACCACAGGTTCGAAAAGGATCGCATGTCGATGACTTCAAAGACCGTGCCGTACCAGTCCAAATCTGCTGCGCCTCGTTTTGCTGTTTCTGCCTTCTAACGTGGCCTGTCGCACTTGCCCAGAGGGTGTAGCTGCCCGTCGCCTGCGACGTTGCCGCGCTGCAAGAGACTGGACACTCTGCCGCCGCCAAGGCAAGCCTAAGGGCACAAAGATGAACGGACCGTCACCATGCAACCGACCCAAGCCCCCTTCCCCGCCACCCGTCTGCGCCGCCTGCGCACATCCCCCGCGATCCGCGCGCTGGTGGCCGAAACCACGCTGAGCCCGGCCGACTTCATCTGGCCGGTCTTTGTGCGTGATGGTGAGGGGGAGGTCGAACCGATCGCCTCGATGCCCGGGGTCAACCGGCTGTCAGTCGACAAAGTGGTCGAAGCCGCGCGTGAGGCGCATGCGCTTGGGATCCCGTCGATCTGCCTCTTTCCCTATACCGACCCGGCCCTGAAGACCGAGGATTGCGCCGAGGCCTGGAACCCCGACAACCTGTCGAACCGCGCCACTCGTGCGATCAAGGATACGGTGCCGGATATCGCCGTGATGACCGACGTGGCGCTCGATCCCTACAATATCGACGGCCATGACGGCTTTGTCGAAAACGGTGTGATCGTGAATGACCGCACGGTTGACGCGTTGGCCAAACAGGCGCTCAGCCAAGCCGCGGCGGGGGCCGATATCATCGGCCCGTCCGATATGATGGATGGCCGGATCGGGGCTTTGAGGGCAGCGCTGGAGGCCGAGGGTCATCAGAACGTGTTGCTGCTCAGCTATGCCGCGAAATACGCCAGCGCCTTTTACGGCCCCTTCCGCGATGCGGTGGGTGCCAGCGGCGCGCTGAAAGGTGACAAGAAGACCTATCAGCAGGATCCCGGCAACGCGGATGAGGCGATGCGCCTGATTGCCCGTGACCTCGCCGAGGGCGCCGATATGGTCATGGTCAAACCCGGCATGCCCTATCTCGATATCTGCCGCCGCGCCAAGGACATGTTCGGCGCGCCGACCTTTGCCTATCAGGTGTCCGGCGAATACGCGATGCTGGCGGGCGCGGGTGAGCGCGGCTGGGTCGATGGTGAAAAGGTCATGCTGGAGAGCCTCACGGCCTTTAAACGCGCCGGATGTGACGGCGTGCTGACCTATTTCGCCCCAGCGGCTGCGCGGCTCCTCAATAATTAGCGGTTCCTCGCCACTCAAGCACAAGAGGGCATGACAGCAGGCGTCACTCGGCGTATACTCGCGCATAACCGGCACAAACAAGCCGGACAGAGGCACCGGCAACAACGAAAGAGCAGTTCAATGACCCTGACACGACGGAACATGGCGCTTGGCCTGGGCGCGACCTCGCTTCTGGCGGCCTGCGGCAACGGGATCGGCAGCAATGGCGGCGCGACGATCGACGCGCGCGTGAATGCCACGCTGAACGAGATGTATAACCGCTTTCCCGGCACGCAGACGCTGCGCGACAAATCGGCTGGGATCCTGGTGATGCCACTGGTGACCGAGGCAGGCTTTGGTCTTGGCGGCGGTTATGGCCGCGGCGCGTTGCGTGTGGGCGGCGCCACGGTGGATTACTATTCGGTGACCAAAGCCTCGGGAGGCTTCCAGATCGGCGCATCGCAATACGCGCATGTGCTGTTCTTCATGACCGAAGAGGCGCTTTTGACCTTCCGCCGCTCACAAGGCTGGGCCGCAGGCGCCAACGTGGAATACGCGATCCCCGATGGTGGTGAGACCCTGGCGGCCGAAACCACCACCTCCCTCGCCCCGATCATCGCGGTGATCTTCGGCCAAGCCGGCCTGCGCCTTGGCGCCACGCTGGAAGGCGTGAAATACACCCGGATCATTCCCTGAGCTCACGGGGTTCTAGGGCAAAAGTGACGCGCCTGTACCAAGCGTCGCCTGGTAGTCCACAACGAGGAAAAGGATCACCAACAACGCAAAGCTGATCCAAGCAATACTCCACAGAAAGTCGTAGGTCGCGGACTTCTGTTGACGGAGTCCAGTTTCGATCGTCGCCAGGAATTCCTTGTTTTCGGAGGCTTGGGCCTGCGGAAGCAAGAAATCACGGGTCGATCGGTACGATCTGCGATAGCCCTGCCAGGCGCTCCACACAAAAAGCGGCCAAAAGACAACCAATAGAAACAGGCCAAAGAGGCGCGGCGATCGCAGCCAACGCCCTGTGAAACCCGAGGCGCGTCGTTCTATGGTAAGGAGACGCATCGACGTTATTGCAAAAATGAACTCGAATGGTCGCAAGGCCATCCGGCCAGCGATCGCAATGCCGCTCCCTATAACAAAGTAATCACCGAGCCAGTTTGGAATTTGCCAAGGCAAAAGTCCGATAACCGCAGTGCGGGTTGCGACATAGGTTTTGACAATGGGGCCGATCCTTGCACGCCATTCGACAAAACCATCGACTATTCCCGAAACCCCAGACATTAGCAGAAGAAACAACAGAACAAGACTGATGTAGAACCACGGAGATCGCTGTTCCCTCATCCACTAATCGCTCATTGCAGCCAACGAAGGCGGTGCTTCTCACCCTCAACTGAGAGTTCTCCCACCACCCGACGCCAACAACCGGCACTCAGCAATTTGCGGTGAGTGAATCGGACCGAGTGAAGCGGTCCGTCGATCTCGCGGCCCCAGAAGTCGATGTATTCGAACAATTTGGGAAAGTCCGGCGCAGTATCGTAGCATTGCCAGGTCAAGCTGTTCAGCACGTTGCGATAATCCGGCATCCGATAGAAAAACTCTGCCGTCGTCAGCCCATAGCCCTTTAGCATCAATTCCGTTTCGGTTTCCTGCATGATGATACCTCGTTTTTTGCTCTTCTGACGGAATCGTGCCGCAGCGGGGTTAAGATTTCAATGAAAACAGCGTGTTGGCAGTCCAAACCCCTGGCTGCCAGTTTTCCGCGTGCTCAAGGATTGCACCCCATATCCTGTCTCTGATATAAGAAAACCAACAAGATATGGCGCAACGACAAGCAGGCTTAAAACGTGAGCGACACGCCCGAACCCCCTGAAAACACAGACGATTCCGCGCCCGAACGCCCCGAGCTTAGCGGCCCGTCGATTTCCATCACCCAGGAAATGAAGTCGAGCTATCTCGATTACGCCATGAGCGTGATCGTCAGCCGCGCCATTCCGGATCTGCGTGACGGCCTAAAACCTGTGCATCGGCGCATTCTTTACGCGATGTACGAAACCAGCAACAGCCACGACAAACCTTACCGCAAATCGGCCCGCCCGGTGGGGGATGTGATGGGGAAATACCACCCGCATGGCGACAGCGCGATCTATGACGCGTTGGTGCGGATGGCGCAGGATTTCTCCATGTCGCTGCCGCTCTTGGATGGGCAGGGCAATTTCGGCTCGATGGACGGCGATAACCCGGCGGCCATGCGCTATACCGAGGTGCGGATGGACAAGCCGGCGGCCTATCTGCTGGCCGATATCGACAAGGACACCGTCGATTTTCAGGACAATTACGACGGTAAAGACCGTGAACCCACCGTCTTGCCCGCGCGCTTTCCCAACATGCTGGTCAATGGTGCCGGTGGCATCGCCGTGGGCATGGCCACCAACATCCCGCCGCACAATCTGGGGGAAGTGATCGATGCCTGCCTCGCGCTGATTGAGGAGCCTGACCTCAGCTCGGAACAGCTGATCGAATACATCCCGGCGCCGGATTTCCCCACCGGCGGCATCATCCTTGGTCGCTCTGGCGCGCGCAAAGCCTATCTGGAGGGCCGCGGCAGCGTGATTATCCGCGCCAAGACCCGGGTCGAGGAAATCCGCAAGGACCGCTGGGCGATTGTAATCGACGAAATCCCCTACCAGGTGAACAAGGCCACGATGATCGAACGCATCGCCGAGGCGGCACGCGAAAAACGCATCGAGGGGATCAGCCACGTTCAGGACGAATCCGACCGCAACGGTGTGCGCGTGGTGGTGGAACTCAAGCGCGACGCGACCGCCGAGGTGGTGCTGAACCAACTCTTCCGCTTCACCCTGATGCAAACTTCGTTCGGCTGCAATATGTTGGCGCTGAATGGCGGCCGGCCTGAACAGCTGACCTTGCGCCGGTTCCTCACCGCCTTCCTCGATTTCCGCGAGGACGTGGTGGCGCGGCGCACCGCCTACCTCTTGCGCAAGGCGCGCGAACGCAGCCACATCCTCTGCGGCCTCGCTGTCGCCGTCAGCAATGTTGATGAGGTGGTCGCCACCATCCGCGCCTCGGCCGACGCCGCCGAGGCGCGCGAAAAGCTGATGACAAGACGCTGGCCGGCGGGTGACATCCTGCCCTATATCAAGCTGATCGATGATCCGACCCACACCGCCAACGAGGACGGCACCTATAACCTGTCGGAGGTGCAGGCCCGCGCGATCCTCGAGTTGCGGCTGCAGCGCCTGACCCAGCTGGGGGTAAAAGAGGTCACCGACGAGTTGGAAGAGCTGGCCGGTAAGATCAAGGAATACTTGGAGATTCTCGGATCACGCGAACGGATCATGGGCATCATCAGCGACGAGTTGAGCGAGGTGCGGGAGCTTTTCGCCGTGCCGCGCCGCACCGAGATCGTCGAATGGTCCGGCGATATGGAAGACGAGGACCTGATCGAGCGCGAAGACATGGTCGTGACGGTTACCCAGTCGGGCTATATCAAGCGCACCGCCTTGGCCGATTTTCGGGCGCAGAAGCGCGGCGGCAAGGGCCTGAGCGGCATGGCGACCAAGGATGACGACGTAGTCACTACGCTCTTTGTCGCCAATACGCATACGCAGCTTTTGTTCTTCACCACCGACGGCATGGTCTACAAGCTCAAGACCTGGCGTCTGCCGCAGGGCGGCCGCACGGCCAAGGGCAAGGCGATTGTGAATATCCTGCCGATCCCGCAGGGGGTCTCGATCGCCGCGATCATGCCGGTGGACCGGGATGAGGATGAATGGGCCGATCTGCAGATCGTCTTTGCCACCAGCGCCGGCGATGTGCGCCGCAACGCGCTGAGCGATTTCACCAACGTGATGCGCAACGGCAAGATCGCGATGGACCTGCCCGAAGGCGTCGAGCTGGTCAACGCGCGCATCGCGTCCGAGGATGATGACGTGATGCTTGTGACCAATTCGGGCCGGGCGATCCGCTTCCGCACCACCGATGTACGGGTCTTCAAGGGGCGCAAGTCCACCGGTGTGCGCGGCGTCAAGCTGTCGGGGGACGACCGCGTGGTGTCGATGGCGGTGATCCGCCATTTCGAGGCGTCGCCTGACGAACGCGCCGCCTATCTCAAGATGCGTCGCCTGGTGGCAGGAGTGACCGAAGAGGCCGAAAGCGACGATGAGGATGGCAACGCCGATGCGGTGCTCAGCCAGGAACGCTATGCTCAGATGTCGGCGGCTGAAAACCTGATTCTGACCATCACCGCCAAGGGCATGGGCAAGCTCAGCTCGTCACACGATTACCCGGTGCGCGGGCGCGGTGGCATGGGTGTTCAGGCCATCGACAAGGCGATGCGCGGCGGGCCTCTGGTTGCGTCTTTCCCGGTGGAAATGGACGACCAGATCATGCTCGCCACCTCACGCGGCCAATCGATCCGGGTGCCGGTCGAGGGGATCTCCTTCCGCTCGCGCAGCGCCGGCGGGGTCAAGGTGTTCGACACCGGCAAGGATGAAACCGTGGTCTCGGTCGCTTGGATTGCCGATCAGGGTGAGGACGAAGACGAGGGCTGATTGCGCCAGTCTTTGGCCAGCGCCGCCAGTTGTTGCAACGCCGCGCGCGCGGCGTCGCTCTGCCCGTCGGCCACCAGCCCATCGACACGTTTCAGCGCCTCGGGCAGCGCGGCAGGGTCCAGGGCGCTGCGGATGAAGGCGGATTTGCGTTCGGCGACAAAATAGCTGACGGGTTTGTTCTCTGCGCCGTAGCTGTACTTGTAGGGCTCGGTCCCGTGGCCGAAATCATAGCGCGTGAGTCCGTTTTCGATCGACCAGCGAATGGCGTGCAGATGCAGCAGCAAGCCAACATCGACGCCACGCGCACTCATATCCCGCCCGGCCACCATGAAATGGCTGACACCGGAGTCTTGGTCGACGATATGCGCCAGGGCACCCAGTATGTCCGGCCCATCCCAGAGCGTCGGCATGTGCAACAGCCCCAGGCGCTGCGCGCGTTGCAGCAAGCTCGCGTATTTCGCCCGCCCCTTTCGGGCCCGGTCCTTGCCGCTGGCGATTGACCACTTGGCATACCAGTTGTCCAGAAGGCGCTTGGCATGGTCCTCGAACGTGTCTTGCGAGGTCTCGACAATCTGCAAAGCGCCGCTCTCAAGATGCTTGCGCATCATACGGCGGGCTTTCTGGCGCGTGTTCGCGCTGAGCGCTTGGCTCAGATAGCTCTCAGAATCCGCCGGCAGGGCGACTTGGGGGCAAAGCAGCTGGTTGGTCTCCCCGCCATTGATCGTGTAGTCGGGCCAGGCGACGTCAAAGCGCGTGGCGTCCAACGCCGCGGCAAAGCGTCGGGAGCGGGTTTGCGTCGGCTCATAACGCAGCGACAACCGGGTCCATTGTTGCGCACTCAGGGCTTGGGCCAGCGCGGGGATGGCATGTTCTTCAACCTCAGGCTCGCAGAGAAATCCGGTATATTCGCTCATCCCCAGGCGTCCGGCGGCGGCAAGTTGGGATTGCAACTGCCCCATGCTGCGCGACCAGTGCACCTTGTGTCGCAGCGGCAACGCCGCCACCAGGGCGCCAGCCCCATCGCGCAGGATCAGCACGCGCCACTGGCCGGGATAACGGGTGAAGAGATCGCTGAGCCAGGCCCAGGACAGGAACACACCCGACTCCGGATCAGAGCGATGAAGAGCCTGCCATTCGGCTTTCAGCGGCGCAAAGCCCGGCCAATCCACAATCCACTCGGTGCGCAAGCCAAAGGCTGCGCCGCGTAGCTCAGCCGCGTCGGTACTGGGACGGACGTGTTTGTTCATGGCGGCCCTCTTGCGTCGCTTGGCAAGGGGCATAGCGGTACAATGCGTCACCAATAAGGTGCGAGTTTGGCAGGGTTTTCCAGCGCCTTAGAGGGCGTAGAGCGCTTTGAATTTCTGCTCCAGATAGCCGATCAGCGGCGCCTCGGACGGGGCTTTGCCGCTAGCGCG
Organism: Paracoccaceae bacterium; assembly: GCA_030066175.1. Classification (GTDB taxonomy): domain Bacteria; phylum Pseudomonadota; class Alphaproteobacteria; order Rhodobacterales; family Rhodobacteraceae; genus JASJCC01. Next base: position 26,845 of record JASJCC010000021.1, read on the forward strand.
TTCGATGATCTCCCGCGGCTCATAAAGCCCGCCATATTGCTGCAGGTTCTGCCGCAGCCACGAGGTGGCGGGGTCCAGATCTCCCTTAGCCAGTTGATCATCCAAATCTGGGATCGCGGCGCGCAGCGCCTCATGCAGGCAGCCGGCATAGACATTGCCCAGCGAATAGGTCGGGAAATAGCCAAAGAGCCCGGCCGACCAATGTACATCCTGCAGGACACCGTCCGAGGCCTTGTCCACCGGATAGCCGAAATCGGCGGCAAAGCGGTCGTTCCAGGCGGCCTCGAGATCACCGACCTCCAAAGCGCCGGAGATCAGCGCGCGTTCCAGATCAAAGCGGATCAGGACGTGCAGGTTGTATTGCACCTCATCCGCCTCAGTCCGGATAAAGCCGCGATGCACCTTGTTGACGGCTGCATAAAACGCGTCCGGACCGTCGATGCCGAAATCGCCAAACGCCTCGACCATCTGGCTGTAGAGCCATCCGCAGAATGCGCGCGAGCGGCCCAGTTGGTTCTCATAAATCCGGCTTTGGCTTTCATGCACCCCCATCGACACGCCCCGCCCGACCGGCGTCAGGCGATAACCCTTGTCGATGCCCTGCTCATAGCTGGCATGGCCAACCTCGTGGATCGTCGAATAGATGCAGTTAAAGGGGTCGAGCGCGTTGGTGCGGGTGGTGATGCGCACATCGTCACCGCTGCCTGAGCTGAACGGGTGCACCGCCTTGTCAACGCGGCCACGCGACATGTCATAGCCAAAGGTCTTGGCGACGAGGCGCGACAGCTTCATCTGCGCGGCCTCGTCAAACGATCCCTCCAGCCCCGCGGGGGCCGGTTGCGCCAGCACCGCCTCGCGCAGGGCCACCAGGCGCGGGCGCAGGGCGCCGAACATGGCATCGAGCTCGGCTGCCGTGGCGCCCGGCTCATAGTCCTGCAGAAGCGCGTCATAAACATCGCCACCGTCGGCCAGGGCAGCGCCCTCTTCGCGTCTGAGCGCCAAAACCTCGCTCAAGGTCGGCGCAAAGGCGGCGAAATCGTCGTCGGCCCGCGCCTCGGCCCAGATCCGGTGCGCCCGGCTGGTGACCCGGGCAATCTCGGCTGCAAGCCGGGCGGGCACCTTGACGTTGCGGGCGTGGCTGCGGCGGATGTGGCGCATCTGCGCCTGCCCGACGAGGTCGAGCGCAGCGTCGTCGATCGACGCCAGCCAATCCGCCACTTGCGGATCAGTCTTGCGGGCATGCAAAACGGATTGCAATGCGGCCAGCTCTTCCCCGCGCTGATCCACCGCGCCGCGCGGCATCATGGTTTCCTGATCCCAGGCCAGCCGCCCCGAGATCTGCCCCAGCGCCTCGGTCTCGCGCTGGTGCGCCATCAACGCGTCATAAGCCGTCATGCCGCTGCTCCTTTCACCGATTGCACCCGGGGGTAGCGCGCGCCGAACCGCGCGCGCAGGATCAGCACCCACAAGAGCACGGCGCCGAACTGATGCACAATCGCAATCTCCCAAGGCGCCTGATAAAGCACCGTGACAACACCCAGCACCATCTGCAGCACCATCACCGCCAGCACCGCATTGAAACGGTACCGCGTGTCGCCATGCGGTGACTTGCGCGCCCGCAGCCAGACAATCACCCCGTAGATCATGAGCAGGTACCCGGCGACGCGGTGCATGAACTGCACGAGGCCGGCGTTTTCAAAGAAGTTGCGCCAGACCGGCTCGATATCGAACGGGAACGGCGGCAGGATGCCACCTGCCATCAGCGGCCAGTCATTATAGGTGCGCCCGGCATCGATCCCTGCCACCAGCGCGCCCAGCAGGATCTGCAGAAAGGCGAAATGCATCAGGCCGGTGCCCATGCCGAAAAGCTTGGCCTCGCCTGCCCGGCGGGCCTGCATCAGGTCGCGCTCCTCGCGCCCCAACTGGAAGACGTACCAGGCAATGAGGCCGAGGATAACAAAGGCGAGGCCCAGATGCGTCGCCAGACGGTAGCTGGCCACATCCAGCATCTGCCCGGTCAGGCCCGAGGCCACCATCCACCAGCCAATGGCGCCTTGCAGACCACCGAGAACCCCCAGCCCCAAAAGACGTGGCGTCCAGCCGGTCGGGATGCGCCGGGCCAAGAGAAAACCGAAAAAGCCAATCGCCCACACGAGGCCAATCACCCGGCCCAGCTGGCGATGGCTCCATTCCCACCAGTAAATCACCTTGAACTCGGCCATGCTCATGCCCTTGTTCTGCAACTGGTATTCCGGGATCTGCCGGTATTTCTCGAACTCCGAGTCCCACTCCGCCGCGCTCATCGGTGGCAGCGCGCCGGTCACCGGGCGCCATTCGGTGATCGACAGGCCCGAGTCGGTCAGGCGGGTCAGCCCGCCGACGGCAATCATGATCACAACCAGGGTAAACAGCATCATCAGCCACAGCCGCACCGCCCCACGCGCGCCGCGTTTGCCGGCGTCGATCATGCCGGTCTTGGGGGCGGCTTCGGGCGCGGGCTGGCTGCCAACTTCTTCAAAGAGCTTGCGGTTTCCGCTCATGCCTCACTCCTTCTTTGCCGCGCAAGATATGGCCCACCCCGGTGGTCGTCCAGTCATTCACCGCGCTCTTTCCAGCGGACCATCTGACGCAGGATACCATGCAGCATCTGCACATCCGCCCGGGTCAGCGGCAGACGTGACCACAGGTTGCGCAGGTTGCGCTTCATGCCGTCAGCCTTGGCTTCGGGGAAAAAGAACCCAGCCTCGTCGAGGCGATCCTCATAATGTTTGGCGAGATGCGCCATCTCATCACCCGTTGCCCATTCCGTGCCGGCCATTTCCACGGTCTCATTGGTCACCTCTTCGGTCTGACGACGCCACTCATAGGCGGTCAGCAACACACATTGCGCGAGGTTGAGCGACGGAAACGCCGGATTGACCGGGACCGAGATGATGGCGTTCGCCTGGGCGATATCGCTGTTCTCAAGCCCTGCCCGTTCCGGACCAAAGAGCACGGCGACGCGTTCGCCCGCCGACAATCGCTTGGCCGCCTCTTGCATCGCGCGTTCAGGGCTGAAGACCGGTTTGGTCATGCCGCGCGGCCGGGCCGTGGTGGCCATGACATAGGTGCAATCGGCGATCGCCTCTTGCGTCGATCCGAACAGCTGCGCCTCATCCAAAAGCCGCCCGGCCCCGGATGCCATCGCCACAGCGCTCGGGTTCGGCCAGCCATCGCGCGGGTCCACCAGCCGCATCCGGTCCAGCCCAAAGTTCCACATCCCCCGCGCCGCAGCGCCAATATTCTCGCCCATCTGCGGGTTCACCAGAACAAAGCTGGGTTGCGGCCGGTCGGCGTGCATCGGGGTCTCCTGTCGGTGCGATAGTGGCGCCTGCCTAGGCCCTCGTCTGGCCAAGGGCAAGCGGGCGCGCGAGATTTCATTGGCGTCACCGGCCTGGCGGCGGGTATTCTGTGCCCGCAGCCAAAGATGAGGCGACCATGGCGTATGACCCCGACCTGGCCGACCAGATGCGCGCCGACCTCGGCCCCCTGCCCGGTCTGTCGGAAAGGAAGATGTTCGGTGGCTTGGCGTTTCTGCTTTACGGCAACATGCTCTGCGGGGTGCATGCCAAGGGTGCGATGTACCGGGTCGGCAAAGCGCGGGAGGCCGAGGCTTTGGCTCTGCCTGGGGTGACGCCGATGGCCTTTACCGGCCGGCCGATGGGCGGGATGGTTGATGCGGACAACGACGCGATGACGGACGACGCGACGCGCCAGCAGTTGACGCAGCTGGCGCTGGGATTTGTCGACACGCTGCCGCCCAAGCCCGATAAAACCCCATAGCCAATCGGGATTTGCAACGTTATCAGGGCGATCAAAGACGCATAAGAAGACCCGCCATGTCCCAGCCAGACCAGCCGCAGCTTTACCTGATCACACCGCCCGAGTTTGATCTCAGCCGGTTTCCCGCCCAGTTGGACGCGGTTTTGAAGGCCGTGGATGTGGCCTGCCTGCGGCTCAGCCTCGCCACGCGGGAGGAGGATCGCATCACCCGGGCCGCGGACGTGGTGCGCGAGGTGGCGCATGCGCATGACGTGGCGATGGTGATCGACACCCATGTGGTGCTGGCGCAGCGGTTGGGCCTTGATGGCGTGCATCTGAGCGATGGCGCTCGCTCGGTCCGGGCCGCGCGCAAAGAGCTGGGGACCGACGCCATTGTCGGCGCTTATTGCGGCCAGTCGCGCCATGACGGCATGACGGCGGGGGAATCCGGCGCGGATTACGTGGCCTTTGGCCCCGCGGGCATGACCGTTCTGGGGGATGGCGCGCAGGCGGAGTTCGATCTTTTCGACTGGTGGTCGCAAATGATCGAAGTGCCGGTGGTGGCCGAAGGCGGCTTGACGCCTGAGATCGTCGCCGAATTGGCGCCAGTGACGGATTTCTTTGGCATCGGTGAGGAAATCTGGCGCGATGACGATCCGCTGGGGGCGCTCAAGACGCTGCTGGCGCCGCTGGGTTAGTCGCCGATCAGCCGGGTGTGGCCCGCGCGCACCTGCCCCTCCAGATGCGCGGCCAGGCTCTTGCGGTTGGGAAAATCGTCCACCCGCACCGGCGGGTGGTAAATCAGCTCCACCGCGCCATGCCGGGGCGCGGCCAGCGTGTGCAGCAGATGCGGGGCAAACTCCATATCGCCCCACCAGCCGTAAAACCGATCATGCGCGCCGTCGGGCGGATGATAGATCACGGTGACCGCCTGAACCTGGATCTCATGCCGCAGGCCATCTGCGAAGAACGCCGCAAAAAGCGTTGATTTAAATGGTAAAATCCGCAGCCCGTCCGTCGACGTCCCCTCGGGGAAAAAGAGCAGCCGATGCCCGTGCAGCAGCCGTTCTTCGAAAAGGCGCGTCTGCGTGGCCGCCTCACGCCGATCCCGCTTGATGAACACGGTGCCGGTGGCACGGGCCAGCCAGCCGATGCCGGGCCAGCCCGCCACTTCGGATTTTGAGACGAAATAGACATTCTTGCGGCTGTTGAGCGCAAAGATATCGAGCCACGAGCTGTGATTGGCCACCACCGCCCCCGGCCCCTTGATCCGCGGCCCGCGGGCGGTGATCCGCATGCGCAGGATCACAAAGGCCGATCGGCAGACGGCCTGGGTGATCCAGGGGGTCACCGGCCGGTCAACGCCATAGATCGGCCGCTCGATCAGCCGGGCCAGCAGCAAGAGACCCAGGCCGCCAAAGACCACCGTGCCCAGCGTTGTGCCGCGCCAGAGCACCCGCAGCCAATCCCCTGCCCGCAGCGGTGGGCCTTTGGGCGGCGGCGGCGCGTCCCAGGTGTGGCTCATGTCGCAGACCCGCGGCTATAGCGCGCCTTTTGCTGCGCGGTCATGCGAGCGGTGTCCATCAGCAGGCAGACATCGGTGGTGTTGAAGCTGCGGTCGATAAAGGCGCCGTCGCCGACAAAGCCGCCAAGGCGCAGATAGGCCTTGATCAGCGCGGGCACCTGCAGCATCGCCTGACGCCGGTCAATCTGATCGCTGGGCACCAGGTCCATCGGTTGATAACTCCGCGCCCGCACCCGTAGGTCGGGGGGCGCCAGATGGCGTTGATGCAGCAGGGACAAGGGCTGTGCCAAGGCAGCGATGTCAGTGCCGTGAAAGCTCGCCACGCCAAAGAGAACCTCGATCCGGTGGCGGTCGACATACTCCGCCAGCGCCTGCCACAGACGGAACAGGACCGGCCCGCCGCGATAGTCGCGATGCAGGCAGGACCGGCCCAGCTCCAACAGACGCCGCCCGCTTTGCCGCAAAGGTGTCAGGTCATATTCGTCCTCGGAATAAAACTGCCCGGCCTTGGCCGCCTGGTCGTTGCGCAACACGCGGTAAACCCCGACAACCGCGCCGTCCCGCGCCGCATCACAGGCGATGAGGTGGTCGAAATAGGGATCGAAGCGATCGCGCTCCAGCCGGTTTTTGTGATCTACCAGAGGGCCAGAGCCTCCCAGTTCGGCGACAAACACCTCGTATCGCAGGCGCTGCGCGGCCCTCACATCCGCCGCATCCCGTGCCAGCCGCACGGAAATATCCGGTGAGAGCACCGCCATGGCTTCTTGCCGCTTCATGGCGCCGCTTCTAGGGGCCAGGTCAGGATTTGGCAAGCGACCCTCCGACCGTCCTGGTTCATGGTTAACTTTTCTTAAACCGGATTGCGCCTAGGTTAATCAAAGACCGGCAACAGCGTGATACGCGCTCCGTCGATGACAACCTTGCCTTCCTCGCGGAAGTTCACGGTAATGCGGCCGCCGATGTTGGACTGGACCTGTCCAGTTCCCCATTCGGGTTTGTCGGGATGCTGGACCAGCATGCCTGGTTCAAGTAACGCGTTAAGTTCGTCCATTCGGTACCTTTCAGGGAGCCTTGAATGCCACAAAATAGTGCGGCGCTGGCCGCTTTGGTAGGGTCCCGCCTGTGTCATGACCTGATCAGCCCGGTTGGGGCGATGCAGAATGGGATCGAGTTGATCGGAATGTCGGGTGACATGGCCGGCTCGCCGGAAATGGCGCTGATCCAGGAAAGCTGTGAAAACGCCTCGGCGCGGATCCGGTTTTTCCGTGTCGCTTTTGGCAGCGCCAGCGGTGGACAAAGCGTCGCCCGGCGCGAGGTGTTGAAGACGCTGGATGACATGGCCGCCGGCGGCCGGGTCAGCATCGACTGGCAGGTCGAGGGCGACGCAGACCGCGGCGCTGTGCAATTGGCGTTTCTGGCGCTGATGTGTTGTGAGACTGCTTTGGGCGCCGGTGGCACGATCACAATCAGCGAAACGGATGGCCGCTGGATGATCTCGGGCAGTGGCGCGCGTCTGACCGTGACCCCGGATGTCTGGGGTCTGCTTGACGGGCGCGAAGAGGCCGAGGTGCAGCCCAGCACGGTGCAATTTGTGTTGCTGAACGTGTTGGCCGCCGAACGCGGGCTGGTTCTGGACACCAGCCTGGCCGAAACAGAGGCGTGCATCAGGATCGGCTGATCCTAGCTGCGCACCGTGCCGTCCCCGGTCAGGAGGTATTTGAAACTGGTCAGCTGCTCGGCCCCCACCGGGCCGCGCGCGTGCAGTTTGCCGGTGGCGATGCCGATCTCGGCCCCCATGCCAAACTCACCACCATCGGCAAACTGGGTTGAGGCGTTGTGCATCAGGATCGCACTGTCGAGCCGGGTAAAGAAATGCGCCGCGGCCTGGGTGTCCTCGGTCAGGATGCAATCGGTGTGGTTCGACCCATGCTGCCGAATATGCGCGATGGCGTCGTCGATATTCTCGACCACCCGCGCCGCGATAATGCTGTCGAGGTATTCGTGGCCCCAATCGTCTTCGGTCGCCTCGGACGTGCCGGGAATGATGCGCAAGGTTTCATCGGCGCGCACCTCGACCCCTGCGTCCAAGAGCGCCCGGATAATCCCCTGGCCCACATCATCCACCGCGTCGCGGTGGATCAGCAGGCATTCGGCGGCACCACATATCCCCGTGCGACGGGTCTTGGCGTTCAGCACGACTCGCAGCGCCTTCACCGGGTCGGCCGCCTTGTCGATATAAATATGCACGATGCCCTCGAGATGGGCAAAGACCGGCACACGGGCCTCGGATTGCACCAGCCCCACCAGCCCCTTGCCGCCACGCGGCACGATCACGTCGACGGTGTCGGTCATGGTTAAAAGCTCACGCACCGCCGCGCGATCGCGGGTGGGGATCAGCTGAATGGCATCTTCGGGCAGGCCGGCCTTGCGCAGGCCTTCGACCAGGCAGGTGTGGATGGCGGTGGAGGAATGAAAGCTCTCGGACCCGCCGCGCAAGATCACCGCATTGCCGGATTTCAGGCAGAGCGCGCCGGCATCCGCTGTCACGTTGGGGCGCGATTCGTAAATCACGCCGATCACCCCCAGCGGCGTGCGCACGCGCTGGATGTGCAGACCCGAGGGGCGATTCCAGTCGCTCATCACCTGGCCCACCGGATCGTCCTGCGCCGCGACCGCGCGCAGCCCGTCGACGATGCCTTTGATGCGGTCCTCGGTCAGCAAGAGCCGGTCCATCATTGCGTCTGACAGGCCCTTTTCCCGGCCAAACGCCATATCCTTTGCGTTGGCCTCGATGATCGTCGTGCGCTGCACCCAGACTGCATCGGCCGCGGCCTCCAGCGCCTCTTGCTTGCGGGCGCTTGGGGCAAAGGCCAGCTCGGCACTGGCGGCGCGGGCACGGGCGCCGATCTCGGCCATCAGGGCGGGAATGTCATGCAGGTCTTTCATGGGCGGCCTCGTCTGCCAGGGTTCATGTCTTTATGCCAAATCGGCGGCGCTCCTCAAAGCGCCATGTCATCGCGATGCACCAGAACGGCGCGGCCCGGATAGCCCAGCAGCGCCTCGATCTCGCCCGAGCGGTGGCCCGCAATGGCGCGCGCCTCGGCGGCGGTGTAGCGGCAAAGCCCCTGCCCCAGCTCGGCGCCTTCGGGATCGCGGATCGACACCGGTTCGCCACGGCCAAAGCTGCCCTCGACCGCCGCCAGCCCTGCGGGCAACAGCGATTTGCCCTGTCCCAACGCCCGTGCGGCACCCGCATCAACCACCAAAGCGCCGGCCGGTTTCATCGCCGCAATCCAGCGTTTGCGCGCCGCATGCGGGTCGAGCTGCGGGGTGAACCAGGTGGCGGGTGCGCCCTCGGCCAGCGCCTGCAACGGGTTGAGCCGCGCGCCATGGGTGATCACCATCGCGCAGCCCGAGGCGGTCGCCGTCTTGGCCGCCATCAGCTTGGTCTTCATCCCGCCTTTCGACAGGCCCGACCCGGCATCGCCGGCCATCGCCTCGATCTGCGGGGTGATCTCTGCCACGGTCTCAAGGCGTTGAGCCTGCGGGTCGTCATAGGGGTTGGCCGTGTAGAGCCCGTCCACATCTGAGAGCAGCACGAGCAGATCCGCCCCCACGGTCGCAGCCACTTGCGCCGCCAGCCGGTCATTGTCGCCATAGCGGATTTCATCGGTGGCGATGGTGTCGTTCTCATTGACGATCGGCACTGCGCCTAGGCCCAAAAGCGTCTCGATCGTTGCACGAGAGTTCAGATACCGCCGGCGGTTGGTGCTGTCCTCCAGCGTCACCAACACCTGA
>JASJCC010000126.1 GCA_030066175.1 Paracoccaceae bacterium
CAACGGACGTCACCACCAGATAGTCGATGATGCCATGGTTGGTCTCGGTGGTGCCATCCTGCACCTCAAAGAACTTCTGGCCATAGATGTTGGACCAAGTGTTTTCCTGCCCGTCGACAACACCGGTCTGCAGCGCGCCGTAGACCTCGGAGAATGCCATCGGCTGGGGCGAACCACCCAGCGCCGCCATCTGTGCCTTGAGCACGTCCGAATTCTGCACCCGGAACTTCAGACCATCGGCGTCGGTCGGCAGGTTCAGCGGCACGTTGGCCGACATCTGCTTCATGCCATTGTGCCAGAAGGCAAGGCCCAGCAGGCCGCGGCGGGTCATCGATTCCTTCATCGCCTGACCGGTTTCAGAGTTCTGGAACGCGTCAACCGCTTCGATATTTGCGAACATGAAGGGCAGGTCGAAGAGGCGGAAAGTCTTGGTGAACTGCTCAAACTTCGATAGCGACGGCGCGGCCATCTGCACGTCACCCTGCAGCATCGCCTCAAGCACCTGGTCATCGTTATAGAGCGACGACTGCGGGAACACTTCCATGCAGGCCTTGCCGTTCATTTCCTCGTTCACCCGCTCTTGCAGCAGGCTGGCCGCGATTCCCTTGGGGTGGCGGTCGGTGTTGGTCACGTGGCTGAACTTGATGACGATCTCGCCCTCTTCACAGCCCGCCATGGCGCCGGTGGCACCGGACACGGCAATCGCCGCCGCAGCGGCAGTCATATACAGAGACTTCATGGATATCCTCCCAGATACATAGTCTTTTTGACATCTCACAGCGCCGCTCCCGAGGCGCCGGGTAGGCGCAAAGGTGTCACGGTCACGAATCCGATCAAGCACTTGTGAGGTGCCACGCGCGATACACGGGCTTTCTGTTTCTTTTCAGAGTCTTATCGGGGTCACCCCTGTGGCGCGGGTTCTCTCCATCGGCAAACTGTGCGAAATCCCGCACAGATGGCAGACCCTGAAGTGCGATTTTCCGCACAGCCCATCCGCACGATTCGCCTTCCGCACCGTGCTTGGCCGTATCAGGGACATACCTCCCCGGGCGTCCGTCCAACCCCCGGGGGTTCAGCGACGCTCAGGCCACCAGCGCCTCAAAATCCGCAACACCGCTCTCTGCGACCTTGTCCGCGATCCAGCGCAACGCTGCCTCCCGGTCGGTGGTCGCAAAGACCAGCCGGTCGTCGCGCAGCGCCCCGACCGATGACCAACTGCTGAACATCCGCGCCATACCGTAGGATCCGCTGTCCCGCACCAGGTAGGTGCAATAGTTGCTCTGCTCTGGCCGCACCTCGTTCTGGAACTGCCGGATATAGCGCTGGAACGCGTCGGCATCGAATTGCAGCAGGTCGACGCCGCGCAGGTCGAAGAGATAGGGCAGGCTCGTGTCATGGTCTGCGTAAAACCGAAGCATGAAATCCAGAAGGTCACTCAACGCAAAGGGATCCGCGCAGGCAAAGACATGGGCATCTTGTTTCGGCGGCATCTGATGCGCGATCATCCCGGCCTCTGACGGTTTACTCGGGTTGCAACTTGGGGTCGTCTGCGTGGCCCCGCTTTCTGGTCCGTTCGGACCGTGAGGTCAACAGGGCAACCGTGGCCTAATCCCGGCGGAAGGCCTCTGGCTTCAGCCCGTATTTTGCCAGCTTGTCGTAAAACGTCTTGCGCGGCAGCTGCAACGCCTCGGCCGCCGCCGCTGCACGCCCCTTGTGCCGGGTCAGCGCCGCGGTCAGCAAAGATCGCTCGACCTGCGCCATCTGCTCTGCCAAGCCAAGACCCGTCGCGCCGCTGCCTTCCTCCGGCATGCCCAGCACAAAGCGCATCGCCGAAGACATCAGCGAGCGTGTATTTCCCGGCCAGTCCTGCGCCATCAGCGCCGCCAAATGGTCCTGCGTGATCTCCGGCGCCACGATCCCCGCCTGCTCTGCCGCCTGCGCGACGTAGTGTCGAAAGAGTACGGGGATGTCCTGCGGACGCTCGGCCAGAGCCGGAATTCGCACCTGCATGCCCTCCATCCGGTAATAAAGCTCGGTCGAAAAGCGGCCATCCTCGGTTGCGCCCGCCAGAGCATCCGCATCGCCGCCAATGACGCGCCCGCCCCTTCCCTGTTCAAGCATGTCCAAAAGCGCCAGCTGCGTGTCCATCGGCAATTGCGCGATGTTGTCGAGGAACAGCGTCCCGCCCTCGCACTCCCGCAGCAGGCCCAGCAGATCGTCCCGCGCCAGCCCACTTGCCGCACGCTTCTCAAACGGGCCCTTGGCGACGGCGGAGCACAGGTGAATGACCTCGGCAATCTTCGAAATGCCGGACCCGGGAGGGCCGGTCACCAACACCTCGGTCCCGGCCCGCGCCGCGGCACGTACTCGCGCGCGCAATGCCTCGGATTGCGGCGAGACGCCAAAGACCAGCCGCGCCGCCGGATCGCCGGCCTCCAACTGCGCCTTCAGCGCCCGGTTCTCCAGCACCAGCGCCCGCGTCTGCAACGCCCGGCGGATCACAGCCGTCAAATCCGCCAAAGCACAGGGTTTCTCCAGAAAGCCAAAGGCCCCCTGCGACATTGCCTGCACCGCCATCGGAATGTCGCCCTCACCGGTCAGAAGGATCACCGGCAGGTCCGCATCCTGCCCGCGGGCATAGTCCAGCAGGTGAAACCCATCCCGCCCCGGCATCCGCATGTCCGACACCACCACCCCGTCAAAGGACGGGGTGATGTGGTCCTTGGCCTCAATAAACGACCCGGCAGTAATGGGCGCGAAATCGGCCAACTCCAGAGACTGCCCCAGCGCCTCCCGCACCGCGCTGTCATCATCGACCAACAGCACCCGCCGGATCATCGCACGACGCCCAAATGACGGGATGGCGGGCGGGGCGATGCGGCGCAGCCGCGAGCGGCGCATGTCATCCCGCTCATGCCGCCTGCTCCTCGGACCAGGGCTCGAGCACCACCGTAAACTCCGAGCCGCCCCCCGCCACATTGGCCCCGCGGATGCTGCCGCCAAAGCTCTGCACCAACCCATAGCTGATCGACAGGCCCAGCCCCATGCCGTCCCCCGATCCCACCGCCTTGGTGGTGTAAAACGGATCAAAGATCCGCTCCGGCTCTTCAATCCCGGGTCCAGTGTCCCGCACCAACACCTCGGTCGCCGCCCCCTGCCGCACCCCAATTGTCAGCTCACGGGGCCCGGGCATTTCATCCATCGCATCCGCCGCGTTGGTGATCAGGTTGACAAACACCTGCCCCAGCCGCACCTCGCCGCCCTTCACCCAGACCGGCGCCGCCGGCCGCTGCCAGTCCAGCACCACAGCGCTTGCCTGCAGTCGCGCCTCGGTGATCTCCACCGCGCTGTCCAGCACCGCGCGCAGATCCACCCGCCCCACCGGCGCACTTTCCTGCCGGGCAAAGGCGCGCAGATTCTTGATGATCCGCGCCATACGCCCGGCCATATCGCCGATCCGCGACAGCGCCTCGTTGGTCCGTCCGCTCTCCCCCCGCGCCAGAAACGCGGTGCCGTTCTCCGCAAAAGACCGGATCGCCATCAGCGGCTGGTTGAGCTCATGGCTGATCCCCGCCGACATCTGCCCCAAGGCGCTCAGCTTGCCCGCCTGCACCAGCTCGGCCTGCGCGCGTTTCAACGCCGCTTCGGCCTCTTGCCGTTCCGCCACCTCGCGGCGCAACGCCGTATTGACGTCCTCCAGGTCCGCCGTCCGCGCCGCCACCCGCTCTTCCAGAACCGCATTGGCCTCGGCCAAAGCCCGCCGCCGCTCGGTCGCCAGAAAAAGCAGCGCGCCAAACGTCAGGCAAAGCGCCGCCACCGCCGCCGCCTGCAAGCCCGCCAACCGTCGCGCCGGGCTCACATCCACCAGCGCCTCACCAATCAGCCCCACCACCGGCAAAGGCCGCGACAGATGCAGAGCGGCGCCCGGAATGTAGGGGCTCAACGCCTGGTACCAGATCTCATGCCCGGCCAGCCGCTCCACCGCAATCTCCGGCCGTGCGCCGGTCGCCGGCCCGAGCCCGCGCGCATCCCGCCGCCAGCCCAGCATTTCCGAACGGTTGGTGATAAACACCTCGCCCTCATCATCTGCAAAATAGACCGTCGGTCGCGCCCCACGCCAATCCTGTTCCAGGTTGTCGATATCGACCACCACCACCAACACACCTTGCACCCGACTTTCGGGCCCAAAGGCCGGCGCGGCATAAGAATAGGCCCGCTGATCAAACCCGGCCGAGGATCCGCGTGTTGACCCCAACGCCCCCTGCAAGGCCCGCTGAAAATACGCCGCCTCTGTCAACGTCGCCGGCGCCTCACCATGGGCCGAGGCCAGCACCCGGCCTTGCGTATCGGCATAAAACGCTGTCAAAGCGGCGGTCTTGTCCACCGCCTCCAACAGCAGCGCATCCGCCTCCCGCCGCCCGCCGCCGTAATGCAACGCCTGCAACACCGGGTGATCCGCCATCAGTACCGCCGTTTCGCGATACCGGATCAGCTGCGTCACCAGCCGGTCGGCGGCCAGCGCCAAGTCCGCCTCACCCCGTGCCGCCACCTGCCCCAACGCCTGGCGATAGCCCGAATACCACACCCCGGCCGCCAGCAAGGCAACCACCAGCAGGTAAAGCGCGACAACCACGCCGCGGGACAGGCGAAAGACGGTCATACCCATTCCTAGCAATTGCGCCCTTGCCACGAAACCCATCCCGCGCCAGCCTGCGCCCATGCAGCGCTTTTCGCAGGACCCGACTGATCCGGCCTTTGCCCAGAACCCCTATCCGCTTTACGCCCGGATGCAGGCGGCGGGCGATCTGGTCTGGTGGTCGGACTATGCCAAACCCTGCGCCGTCAGCTACCGCGCGGTGCACGGCCTCTTGCGCGACCGCCGCTTCGGCCGCGAGGTCCCACCCGAGCTGGCACAAGCACCCCCGCCGCACCTGAAACCCTTCTACGCCATCGAAGCCCACAGCATGCTCGAGCTGGAACCGCCACGCCACACCCGCCTGCGCGGGCTGGTGCTGCGCGCCTTCACCTCGCGCCGGATCCAGGCACTGGCGCCCGAGATCACCTCCCTAGTCCAGGCCCAGATCGATCGCTTCCCAACCGGCCCCTTCGACCTGTTGCCCACCTTCTGCCAGCCCATCCCGGTGCTGGTCATCGCGCGGCTCTTGGGTGTGCCAGACGACATGGCACCACAGCTGCTGCACTGGTCCAACGCCATGGTCGCCATGTACCAGGCCCGCCGCGATCGCGCGGTCGAAGACGCCGCCGCCGATGCCGCCAGCGACTTTGCGAGCTTCCTGCGCGACTACATCGCCAAACGCCGCCGCGATCCGCGTGACGATCTGCTCTCTCACCTGATCGCCGCCGAAGAAGCGGGTGAGAAACTCTCTGAACCCGAGCTGATCACCACTTGCATCCTGCTTCTGAATGCAGGGCACGAGGCGACGGTGCACACGCTCGGCAACGGCATCAAAACCCTGCTTGAAAATGGCCTCACCCCGACCCCCGACATCACTGAAGCCATCACCGAGGAAATCCTCCGCTTCGATCCACCGCTGCACATGTTCACCCGCTACGCCTATGAACCGGTCACGCTTTTCAGTCATTCCTTCAAACGCGGCGATCAGGTCGCCCTGCTCCTCGCCGCCGCCAACCGCGACGCCAAAGCCTGGCCCAACGCAGACAGGTTCGATCCAAACCGCCCCCTCACCACGTCTACCAGCTTTGGCGGCGGGCTGCATTTCTGCGTCGGCGCGCCACTTGCCCGGCTCGAGTTGCAAATCGCCCTGCCCCTGCTGTTTCAGCACAACCCGAACCTGCGCCTCGCCGACCCGCCACGCTACGCCAACAGCTATCACTTCCACGGGCTCGAGAGCCTGATGGTCACCACCAGCACCTGATCGCCACGCAGCCCCACCGTCAGATCAACGCGTCACGCCGCCCTCCCGCAGAATAAACGGGCGCGGTAGCGCGCCTTTGGATCACGCCCCGTTACAAGGGCAGCGCCGTAGTCGACTTGATCTCTTCCATCGACAACAGCGCCGTCACCGTGTGCACCTTTACCTCGGAAATCAGCGCCTGGTAAAACGCGTCATACGCCCGGGCGTTCTTGACCCGCACCTTGAGGATGTAATCGATATCGCCGGCCAGCCGATGCGCCTCCTGCACTTCCGGCCGTTCCTTCAGCGCCTGCAAAAACCGCTTTTGCCAGGCCGCATCATGTTCCGACGTGCGGATCAGCACAAAGAAACACGCCTCAAACCCCAGCGCCTCGGCGTTGAGCTCAACCGTCTGCGCGCCGAGGATCCCCCCCTCGCGCATCTTGCGAATCCGATTCCACACCGGCGTCTTCGAAGACCCCACCGCCTTGGCAATATCATCCAAAGACTGGCTGGCATCGCGCTGCAGCTCCAAAAGGATTTTCCGGTCGATCTCATCTATCCGCATCACTGTTTCCCCTCTAGCCTGGATTTGGAACGTTGGGCACGCGCTGGCCGATCCTTAGAACATATGTTCTTCTTTTTCCAGCCATATGGATATCATGCAGAACAAAATTCTATCTTTAGCGCTGAACCCACTTTGTCTAAGGCGCCCCATGCAGCATTTCCCGATCTTCGTCGCTCTCGCCGGCCGCCGCGTCGTCCTCTCCGGCGGCGGTGAGGCTGCGCTGGCCAAACTGCGCCTGCTTCTGAAGACCGAGGCGCATATCACCGTCTTCTCCCCCGATCCGAGCCCCGAAATCCGCGCCTGGGCCGGCGCCCGCCGCTTGCGCTGGGTGGGCCGTGCGCTAGAGCCCGGGGACGCCCTATGCACGGTGCTGTTCTATGCCGCGGACGAAGACGCAGGTGAAGACGCCCGCACCACCGCATTGGCCCGCGCCGACGGGGCGCTCACAAACATCGTCGACAATCTTGGCGACAGCCAGTTCATCACCCCCGCCATCGTCGACCGCGACCCGGTCACCGTCGCCATTGGCACCGAAGGCGCGGCCCCCGTGCTGGCCCGCGCGATCAAACGCGATCTGGAAGCACAACTGCCCAGCACGCTTGGCCTGCTCGCCCGGGCGGGCAAAGCCTTCCGCAAACTGGCCGAAGCGCTACCTGCGGGTCGCGCAAGGCGCGATTTCTGGGCCGACTACTATTTCCGCGCCGGCCCCCGCGCCGCCGCCAGCGGTGAAGAGGCCGTGCAGCAATCACTTGACGACTTGCTGAGCGCCCATCTCGCCCGCAAGCCGCAAACCGGCCACATCACCTTTGTCGGTGCCGGCCCAGGTGACCCGGAATTGCTGACCCTCAAGGCGCGTAAGGCGATCGATGCCGCAGACGTCATCATCCACGACCGCCTCATCAGCCCGGCGATCCTCGAACTTGCCCGCCGCGAAGCAGTGCTTATCGACGCCGGCAAAGAGGGTTTCGGCCCGTCGATGACCCAGGACGAGATCAACGCGCTGATCATCCGCCATGGGCAAGCCGGCGCGCAGGTGGTGCGGCTGAAATCCGGAGATCCCACCGTCTTTGGCCGTCTGGATGAGGAGATCGACGCTGTCGACGAGTCAGGGATCACCTGGCACATCGTGCCCGGCATCACTTCGGCCTCGGCCGCGGTGGCCGCCTTGGGCCAAAGCCTGACCAAACGGGGCCGCAACAGCGCGCTGCGCTTCATCACCGGCCATGACTCACGTGGCTTTGCCGATCACGATTGGCGCGCTTTGGCTCGCCCGGGCGAAGTGGCGGCGATCTACATGGGCAAACGCGCCGCGCGCTTTATCCAGGGGCGGCTTTTGATGCACGGCGCCAACCCCGCAACGCCTGTCAGCGCGGTCGAAAACGCCTCACGCCCCGATCAGCGCATCTTGTCGACATCGCTGG
Organism: Paracoccaceae bacterium; assembly: GCA_030066175.1. Lineage (GTDB taxonomy): Bacteria > Pseudomonadota > Alphaproteobacteria > Rhodobacterales > Rhodobacteraceae > JASJCC01. The sequence goes on from JASJCC010000126.1 coordinate 7,866, forward strand.
CGCAGCTACCCGCCGACCTCGCCACAGCCCAGCTCACTGGCCCGGCATTGGTCCTACTCGGGCTCGCGCCACGCGACGCCGCAACCGCCCTTTCGGAGCTGCAACAGGAGGAGATCATCTGATGGCCCGCATTTTCAGACCCAAGGTTGTCACCGCCAACGCCCTTGTCGAAGGCGATGTGATCTACCTGACCGAAGACGACAGCTGGAGCCGCGACCTGGCGCAGGCCGAAGTGCTGACCGACGAAGCCCACGCTCAGCTGCGCCTGCTGGAGGCCGCGGCCCGCAGCGATGAGGCCGTGGGCGTCTATCTCGCCGATGTGACGCTCAGCCCCACTGGTCCGCAGCCGACACATTTCCGCGAAACCTTTCGCGACACCGGCCCCTCGAACTATCCGCACGGCAAGCAGGCCGACCTCTGAAACACGCGGAAATTTCTTCCTCAAGAAATTTCGCAAATTCCATGGATGGAATTTGAACGGAGCCCAGAATGTACCGATACACCGACTTTGACGCCGGCTTTGTGGCCGAACGCAACCGCCAGTTTCGCCAGCAGGTCGAACGCCGGCTGGATGGCAGCCTGACCGAAGAGGAATTCAAGCCCCTGCGCCTGATGAACGGCCTCTATCTGCAACTGCATGCCTATATGCTGCGCGTGGCTATCCCTTATGGCACGCTCAACGGCCGCCAGATGCGCGCGCTGGCCGATATCGCCGATCGCTGGGACAAGGGCTATGGCCACTTCACCACGCGCCAGAACATTCAGTTCAACTGGCCTAAGCTCAGCAACGTGCCCGACATGCTCGACGCGCTGGCCGATGTGCAGATGCACGCGATCCAGACCAGCGGAAACACCATCCGCAACGTCACCGCCGACCACTTTGCAGGCGCTGCGGCGGATGAGATTGCGGATCCCCGCCCGGTGGCCGAGCTGATCCGGCAATGGTCCACCGACCATCCCGAGTTCCAGTTTCTGCCGCGCAAGTTCAAGATCGCCGTCACCGGCAGCCCCAACGACCGCGCTGTCACTCGCGCGCATGACATCGGGTTGCGCATGGTGCGCCGGGGCGCGGATCACGGGTTTGAGGTCATCGTCGGCGGTGGTTTGGGCCGTACCCCGCTGATCGGCAAGGTGATCCGCGAGTTCCTACCCGAGGCCGACCTCTTGCCCTATCTCGAAGCGATCGTCTCGGTCTGGAACCTGCTGGGTCGGCGCGACAACAAGTACAAATCCCGCATCAAGATCACCGTCCATGAACATGGCCTCGACGATATCCGCGCCCGGGTCGAGGCGCGGTTTGCCGAGTTGCGCGCCACCTTCTCGGGCATCGACCAAGCGCTATTCACGGAAATCAAAACCACCTTCGCCTCGCCGACATTCCAGGCCAAAGACACCACCCCCTTCGATCAAGCTTACGCAACCGATCCGGTGTTCTGGGCGTGGGCCGACAGCAACCTCGCCCCGCATCGCGCGCCGGGCTATGCCATCGCGCAGATCAGCCTCAAGGCGCATGGCGCGACCCCGGGCGATGCCAGCTCAGACCAGATGCGCGTCATGGCCGATATCGCCGAGTGTTTTGGCCATGACGAACTGCGCATCAGCCACGAACAGAACGTCGTGCTGCCGCATGTGCACAAATCCGACCTGCCTAGGGTCCACGCCCTGCTGCGCCAACACGGCCTCGCCACCGCCAATATCGGCCAGATCTCTGACATCATCGCTTGCCCAGGGATGGACTACTGCGCTCTCGCCACGGCACGCTCGATCCCCATCGCGCAGCAGATCGCCACGCGCTTTGACGATCTGAAACTTGAGCACGACATTGGCGAGCTGAAGATCAAGATCTCGGGCTGCATCAACGCTTGCGGCCACCACCATGTGGGCCATATCGGCATCCTCGGGCTCGACCGCGCCGGGGTGGAGAATTACCAAATCACGCTCGGTGGCGATCATACTGAGTCCGCCGCCATTGGCGACCGCACCGGGCCGGGGTTCTCCGCCGACGAAATCATCCCGGCGATCGAACGGCTGGTTGCGGCCTATCTGGAAATCCGAAGCGATCCAGAAGAGCGGTTCCTCGACACCTATCGCCGGGTCGGCATGGCGCCGTTCAAAGCCGCGCTTTACCAGGCGGACGGGCGGGCCCATGCCGCTTGATACGCGCCCTGCCCGGGTCACCGCACTCAACACCCGGTTCCGCCACCATGGCGCCATGGCCGTGATCACCGCCGCGTTGCAAGACGCAGAGTTGGGCCGGCTCGCGTTGGTGTCCTCCTTTGGCGCGGAATCGGTGGTGCTTTTGCATCTGGTGGCTGTGGTAAACCGCGCCACGCCGGTGCTATTCATCGATACCGAGATGCTCTTTACCGAAACGCTGGTCTATCAGCAGGAACTGGCCGAGCGTCTGGCGCTGCGCAATCTGACGATCCTGCGCGCAGATGAAAACGCGCTACGCGCGGAAGACCCCAAAGGCACCCTGCACCGCAGCAGCCCCGACGCCTGCTGCGCCTTGCGCAAAACCGAGCCTTTGCAGCGCGCGCTCGCCCCCTATGACGGCTGGATCACCGGGCGCAAACGCTTTCAGTCAGGCCGCCGGGCACAGCTACAGTTCTTCGAACACGATCAGGTCACCGGCAAGATCAAGGTCAACCCGCTGGCACATTGGTCGCCTGCGGATATCCAAGCCTATATCGACGAAAACCGCCTGCCACGGCACCCGCTGTCGGCAAAAGGCTATCCGTCGATTGGCTGCGCACCCTGCACAAGCCCGGTCAGAGCCGGCGAAGACCCGCGCGCCGGACGCTGGCGCGGCCAAACCAAAGACGAATGCGGCATTCACTTTGTGAATGGCAAACCCGTCCGCATTCCGCAAGACACCTGAAGGATCCCAAAAATGCCGATTGTCACCGATACCGGTTTCACCAACGACACCCATAGCGGCCCGATCCTCGATCTGCCGTCCAACACCGATCCGGACAGCCTGGCCGAGGCACTCCAAGCCCCCCTGATCCGGATCGATTTCCCCAGCTTTGCCGATGGCCGCGGCTTTACCCTTGCCCGCCTCCTGCGCCTGCGCGGCTACACCGGTCGGCTGCGCGCCAAGGGCCAAGTGATTGCCGATCAATACGCCATGGCCCGCCGCGCCGGCTTTGACGAGGTGGAAATCTCGGACGAACTCGCCAAGCGCCAAGGCCCCGAGCAGTGGCATTTCCGCGCAGATTGGCGCGCAAATGACTATCAGGCGCGCCTACGGGGCTAAGCACGGTTCCACCTGACCTAGATCAAAGATAGATATGAGGTGCCGGTTTACCCAGATCGGCAGACCAACAATGACAGAGATGGCCCCCGTGACCGACGCAAGCACCGCCGCCCCGGCCCCTGCCCCGAAACAGATGGTTCTGCCCGATGCGCAGACTGTCACGGATGTGCAGCACTACACTGACCGGCTGTTTTCCTTCCGCACCACGCGGCCCGCATCGCTGCGCTTTCGCTCGGGTGAGTTTGTGATGATCGGGCTGATGGGCGATCCGGACCCCAAGACCGGCAAGCAGAAACCTTTGCTCAGGGCCTATTCCATCGCCTCGCCCAGCTGGGATGATGAGCTGGAGTTCTACTCGATCAAGGTGCAAGACGGCCCGCTGACCTCGCGCCTGCAGCACATCCAGCCGGGGGACCAGATCATCCTGCGACCCAAACCGGTGGGCACGCTGGTGCATGACGCGCTGCTGCCGGGCAAGCGGATCTGGTTTTTTGCCACCGGCACCGGCTTTGCGCCCTTTGCCTCGCTGTTGCGCGATCCGCAGACCTATGAGGATTATGACGAGATCATCATCACCCATACCTGCCGCGAAGTGGGCGAGCTGACCTATGGCGCCGATCTGATCGAGTCGATCCGCGGCGATGAGATGCTGGCCGAGCTGATGGGCGAAGGCTTTCACGAAAAGCTGCGCTACTATCCCACCACCACCCGCGAAGAGAGCCCCAAGATGGGCCGCATCACCGACCTGATGCGCTCGGGAGAGGTGTTCGAGGATCTGGGCGTCGCCCCCCTCTGTCCCGAAAATGACCGCGCGATGATCTGCGGAAACCTCGCCTTCAACCTCGAGCTTAAGGATATGCTTGAGGAATACGGGCTGGAAGAAGGCGCCAATTCCGACCCCAAGCAATACGTGGTGGAAAAGGCGTTCCTCGACTAAACGCCATCGACTAAAGACAAAAACGCCGCGCATGGGAATGCGCGGCGTTTTCTATTTCATGGGCTTTGGTCAGAG
>JASJCC010000022.1 GCA_030066175.1 Paracoccaceae bacterium
ACGTCACAGGCCACTGCGATCGCGTTGCCCCCTTTTTGTTCAATTTCAAACGCGATCGCCTCGATACGGCTCAGGCTCCGCGCCGCTAGCACAATTGTCGCGCCGAGATCGCCCAAGTGCCGAGCAGCGGCTTCGCCAATACCTCTGCTGGCGCCAGTAATGATGATAGTCTTTCCTCTGATGTCCGACATTCTCAAGTCCTTTCGATGTTGCTTGCAGCGCCGCCCAAAGCTGCGTGTATGTATCAGCGACACCCCGCTGCGCCGCGAAGCGGTGCCGTTGGGCGGACCTGTTGTACTGCTTCCAACACAGCGTCCTGATCTCTGGGTTTCCTTGTGCTGAGGTGACGTCTTCACTCCACGGGAGAAGACGCTCCCATGCGATAATTGCTGCGGGACTGATCCCTTCACCGCATGGTGGCAAACATCGCCTCAACGGCCTTTTGGTTGGCGCGCCACGCTTCAAACACCTCCGCGGCCGAAGCTGGATAGATGTCTTCATCGCCAGCCTCGACGCCGTTCAAAACGTCGCGCACAACATCGGCGGGCAGGTCCTTTGGCGCGTCGACGCCCGCGAGCATGTCCGTATCGATGCCTGCGGGAAAGGCGTTGATCACGCCGATACCTTTCGGCCGGAGGTACGCTCTGAGCGACATCGACATGGACCAAGCCGCAGCTTTGGATGCGTTGTAGCCAGAGAACCCGGGCGCGCTGACAAACGAAAGCAGCGTCAGCATATTCACCACAGCGCCGCCGCCATTCGCCGCGATGACTGGCGCGAAGGCCCGGGTAACCTCCCTGAGCCCGTCGTTGTTCACCGCCATGTCCCGATCGAGACCATCCTGCGCGACATCCAAGGCCCCGCCGAAGGTCAACGAGCCGGCGTTGTTGATCAAAAGCGTGACATCCGAAGCCTGCGCTGCGGCTGCAGTGATCTGCCGGGACGACGTAACGTCGAGTTCCACAGGCACGACCCTTCCGGGATCAAGAGATATGGTGCTGGTCAGTGCCGAGACGTTGCGCGCAGATGCGTAGACCTTGCCTGCGCCCCGCGTCAGAAGAGCCTGGACATAAGCGCGGCCGACTCCGCGATTAGCGCCCGTGACGAGAGCAACTGAGTCCTTGAGTTCCATGTGGTCAATCTCCTGTGAGCCGTAAACTAGGCCAACGCTACACATGCAGAATCTCTCGATAAATGGCTTGCTTCGAACTGCAGTCATGCGAATTATGCATGAATGGACCTCGAAGCCCTCAGAACAATCACCCTGGTCGCACAGCAGGGCAGTTTTGCGGCCGCTGCGCGCGTGCTCGACATGGATCCCTCATCGGTGTCGCGAAGCGTTGCCAACACCGAGGCCGAGCTAGGCCTGAGGATATTCCAACGCAGCACGCGGGCGCTTTCGCTCACCGAGGAGGGCGAAACTTACCTTCGGCGGATAGAACCTCTAATTGACGAGTTCGAGCATGCCCGGGATATTGCCCAAGCTTCGTGTAGAAGGCCGTCGGGGACTCTCAAGATGACAGCTTCGGTGGCTTTTGCGCACGAGTGTATAGTTCCAATCTTGAGCGCGTTCCACGAACGCTATCCTGAAATGACGGTAGAGCTTTTGCCTACTGACATGACCATGGACATCGCAGCAAACTCGATCGACCTGGCGATCCGCCTGGCCCCGGCGCCGAAAGGCGACCTGATCAGCACCCGACTAATGACGACGCGCTATCGTGTTTGCGCAAGCCCCGCATATTTGGAAGAGCATGGGCCGATTGTGAAACCCGGCGACTTGATTGATCACAATTGTCTTCGCTTTGCTCTGCCGGATTTCCGCACACGGTGGCGCTTCAAGCTTAACGACAATCCAGCATTCGATGTGCCGGTCTCTGGTCACACGATCATTGCGAACGCTCTGTCGCTGCGACAGGCGGCAGTCGACGGTATGGGAGCTGTGCTTCTAGCTGATTGGCTGATCCGCTCCGAAATCCAGACTGGCAGTCTTGTTGACGTGTTCCCTGAGTACGAATGCACGGCCACGGAATTCGATACGGCTGCGTGGATGCTCTATCCAAGCCGCTCTTACCTGCCGCGCAAGGTTCGCGTAATGATCGATTATCTGCGGGAGAGGTTGGGGTAGTTGGCGTCCACCGCTGATCAACCCACCCTCAAACCGTGCTCAGGTTGGCGAAGTCAGCCCGGACTGGCGTAGTTTGCATTCACGACAATCCAATGATCACACTGCAGCGGAGTCGACCTATCGTAGTATACGCTACTCCTTGCTCCACAAGTGTTCTCGCGTTTTCCCGAAGTACTCTACGGTCTCCGGTTTCCACGATGCGGACATCGGCCACATGGCCGCTGTGTCCGCGATATGAACCTTGATGCATTTTGCTCACAACGCCAGTTGGTACCCGACGCACTCGCCAATTGGGAAACAGCGAAACTCTCAAACAAACCGTGTCCTCGAATCCGCATTTTCCGGTCGCGAAATGAAGCAGTCAAACCAGTACTCAGCCAGCATCTATCCCATCAAGGAAAAGGCTTAGACACCAGGACAACATTGGGTCTCTTACGTTCCGGCGATGTCGTAGAATGGAGATATCAAAACTGCGGATGCCCAGCGGCGGCGCCACCCAGCACAGTCCAAAACGCTTGCCAAACTTGTGCGCAATGGATTCGGGCACTGTGGCGATCAATTCGCTTTCTGACAGGATCGAGAAGGCCGAAAAGAAACTTGGGATTGCCAAGGCGACAGTCCGCTCATGGTTTGTCTTGGCAAGTGTCTTATCAACGATTCCAGACATGTCGCCGTCTCTTGAGACAAGCGCATGGCGCTGTTGCAGATAGGCTTCAAGGGTGAGTGGTCGTTGGAATACTTGATGGTCCCGATGCGCTACAACCACATAACTCTCTGTTCTAAGCTTGATGCGCTCAAAATTCTCTCCGGGGTCATTATGAAACCCAATGGCGAAATCTGTTGTCCCCTCGACCAGGCCGCGGATCGCGTCGGCATTTCGAAGGGACTGAACGGAAAACCGTATGCCAGGGGCCTCCGCGGTTGCCTTGGACAGAACACGCGGGAACAGGGTTGCCGTTTCATGTTCGCGCGCAGCCAGGCGAATTAGGCCTGTCGCAGTTGCAGGTGCAAAACCGCTCGGGCCTGCAAGAGCGGACTGAACCGCATCTATCGCTCTTCGGACGTCCGGTTCAATTTGGAGTGCAAAGGCCGTCGGATCCAATCCGTGAGGCTTTCGGATAAACAGATCATCTTGGAACACATCACGCAGACGGCGGATGGCATGACTGATGGAAGAGTTGGTCAAACCAAGCTCACTTGCGACGTCAGCGGCCTTTCTTGTTCTGATCAACCCAAGGAAGACCAGAAGCACCGTCAAGTCCAGACGCCTGATTTTAGTCTTATCATAATCAGTCATTATTCGTTTTCAGTATCATTCTATTTGAGCTCTGACTACCCGTATGTCCGCAACGCTGCAAAACGGAGGAAGCGACGTGGAACTCTACTATTGGCCGATGTCTCATAACGCCCGAAAGACCCGTGCTCTGGCCAAACACCTCGGCATTGATGTGACCGAGATCGTCTTGTCGATGCAGGAGAAAGACCACAAGAAGGCAGACTTTCTGGCCATAAACCCGATGGGGCAGATCCCGGCTATCAAAGATGGCGACTACACTGTTTGGGAGGCCAATGCCGTCCTGATCTATTTGGCAGGACAATCTCCAAATGACTTGCTTGGGCAAAGCGCGCAAGAATGGGGCTCGATCACGCAATGGATGCTTTGGCAATCCACGGAACTGTCTCCCATCGTCCCGACCCTACATGTCGAAAACTACTTCAAACGCGTGCGCGGCCTCGATCCTGACAGCGACAAGGAAGCGGCGGCAATGATGCGCTTGAAGGAGTTGCTTGCGGTCCTCGACGACGCGTTGATGGGGAAGACATTCTTGGTTGGTGGGCGCCTGACGGTTGCGGATTTCGCCGTGGCTGGAGACTTCACGCAGTCAAGAAACGCCGCATTCCCGATGGACTCATTCGACAATGTAAGCCGCTGGCTATCGCGCATCGAAAGCTTGCCGGCTTGGCAAAGCACCAGCCCGCCGAACATCGGATGAAACGGGTATTTGGGCGCCGACCACCGAAATGCTTGTGAAACCTACAGCCGCGCATGGCAGGCGGCAAAGTGGCGCCGGCATGCACGGCGCTAGGGTCGCTTCCGGATTCCCCTGCGCATGCTGCCCATGTGTTAAAGTGCTCTTGCCGGACTGTCTTTACCGGCGTGACATTTAGACAAACACTAGGGAGGACAAATCATGTTTGCACGTGTGACCAAATACAAAATGAAGCCCGGATCACGCGACGCCGCAACCGCGTTGCTGAACCAGCTGAAAACCCAGATCATGGCGATGAACGGCATGCACAACTTCGTCAACGTGATGAACGAAGATGGCAGCGGATATGTGATCTCAGTTGTGGAAAGCCAGGCAACCTCGGATGCCAACGCTGAGCAGGTTGCAGCACTATGGGGCCAGTTTGCCGACCATCTGGAAAGCCCGCCGACACCCGAAGGCTACGACGTGATCGCGAATTGGGCGAACTGAGAGTGCACGGGACTTCGGCGGGATATGCCCGCCGAAGCAACCTGCGCCACAACCCAACGCGTCTGGATTGCGAACGCGGATCGCTATTTGGGAACTGCGACATGCCCACCTCAAAGTGCATTGCGCAGGCGTAGAACCGTCGCAGATCAAAACCTCGTGCGCGAAGGGATAAATGATCTCGTCAGCGTCAGATTTCTTTCACTTCGAACACGGAGATCCACCTAAACAACTGATTCATATATGGTTTCCCAGAGCACCCGAGTTAGCAGAACCCGACCAACCGACGTCGCCGCGAAATCACCGTTCTACGGGAAAAAAATCTGCGCGTTAGAGAAGGACGGGTTGCGCCGCATCGTTGCTCTAGACTTTGGACCCACCCCCTCCCGATTGTACCCGTGCCACCGGAACTGCTCCCAGTTGCCGAACCCAAAACCGCCTCACCAAGCATTGGTTTGTGACAGCCGGGACAATCACGGTACAGTCGATTGTCCCGGCTAACTCTTTGATTAACTTCCTTTGTGACAGGGTGACAACGAGAACTGGGGTAGAACGACTGTTGGGAGAGAGCAGCCTTTTCTCCCTATTGAAGTTCTCAGCCGGGGTTAGTTGTCACAGTCGTCACAAGGTCGGTTTCATGAGTCCTTTCAACAGCATAGCCGTGACGGCACGTTGTACCTCTGTGACGTCTTATGTGATCAATAGCTCGGGTCAAAGGCCAAAACAGGCGTAGTTTGCGAGAAGGACACGTTTCTGGCGTCCATAGATGCGAACCGCATTCTTCGGTTCCTCCACACCGTCAAGCTGCTTCAGGGCCGTCTTGCATGCGCCGTCGGCCCATTTGCTGCCGCTGAACACCTTCGTCAACTGCGAGCTTGTTGAGCACCAAAGAGCGACACGCGACTTACGCTTTAAAACGTAGATGCCATACCGATCAAGGAACGAGACCGGATCCACCACACCGTCTATGCTTTTACCTTTGATAGCGGCAGTTATCAGCTCCTGCACACTCCGTTCCAAGCCATGATCCACCCTTACCAAACGGCTGAGCAAAAAATCGAGCGCTTGCTGACCTTCCGACTCCTCTTCTGCCTCGTCTGGATCGCCGATCAATACGCTTAACGGCTCCATCAAGTCCTCAAGACGAAGCTCGTCGATGTCGCCTTTGAAGAGCGCGAGATCCAGACCAGCGAGTATGGCAGCGGCAGTTTCAGCTTGGCGTGCATCCGCGCCCAGGGACATTGCGCGCGCTTTTATCTTAGCGACAGTCCGGTCCCAACGACTGCTCTGCTTGAGCATGTGGCCGCGGAATCTCGCCGAAAGATCTCGAAGCTTTTTGAGCAATTGTTCGAGTTTGAGCTGCGATTGCTCGGGATGCCCGGTCTTTGGCAGTGCGTTCAACTGCAGAATTGCAAAACGAGACCGGTCCTGCGGTTCAAGCTGGATGTGGTTGATCGACGTAACATAGGTCGCACCAACCATTCGAAATGAGACGGCCGAGTGATCAGCACTGCCGCGTGCGATGCGGCCCCCGGAACCGCCGGACATCGCACGAGCTAAAGCGATTAACGCCTTTTGCTTGGCGGAAGTCGTCGACGACCCGTCCGGCTCAAACTCGTCAATCAGTAGTGGCCGCGCTTGGTTGTTCCGCGCCTGCCGGAGGCCGGCGCTGGTGGCATCATTCCACGGCTCGCCGGAGAGATCCCCCAGAAGACAAGCAGCGGCTTCCAACAGGGTCGATTTCCCACTTCCGCGCTTGCCGATCACATACAAATGCGGCCGCCATTAAGGAAATCCGCCGAGACACGCCATCGCGACAAAGCCGAGCCAAATATCTGCATCGGCATCGCAATTCCAGCCCCAACCCTCGCGCAAGCTATGGAGAACATCATTCATGACGTTCGGCCGAAGGCCGCGTATATCGGGTTTCGAGATGCTTGGTGCCGCTATCATTATCCGCGGCGGTCGGCTTTTCGAGGGAGGCAATGACGTACCGTCAGGATAGACCAACTTATCCCCGCAATGTGCAACCGCCGCGTCATCTTCATCCCGCCAAACCCCAACTGACCGAATATCAAGGTTGCTTGGGTCGAAGATCCCTTTGATATTGCACTTCTCAATGATCCATTGGCCGGCTTTCTTGGTGCACCATTCGCCATTCCCGTCCGGAAACATCTCGCGACACTTCTTCTTGACTTCATCGGGCGCTCCAGAGAAGAGCGCGCGTACACCGCGGCCGGTTTCGAGCTTTTCCGCAGGAAGGTCGAGAAGCTGCCCGCATAACCTGATGAAGTAGTACTTCCCCTTTTTGTGGCCCAGCGGATGTACAAACTCCATGTCGTCAGAACTTTGGCCATCGGGATCTTCGTCATATGGATCTGCCAAAGAGACACTCTCTGCATTGTCAAACGCCTTCTTTACCAACGAGGTCTCTTGCTGATTGGCGAGATCTGAATGCTCGACTTGGCTTGACAGGGTTTTAGGCATTGCGACCTACCTCCAAGCGTTCGGCAATCCACGCCTGGATGTCGCAAACACGATACCGCACCGAACGACCCAAGCGCACGATGGCCGGCCCGTCGCCTCGCGCAACTGCAAGCTCGAGGAAGCGCCGCGGAATGCCAAATTCCTTTTCGACCTCATTGCGGCTCAATAGCCGCACTTCCTTTTCATTCTTCACCACTACTCTCCGTGACTTGAATTCAACGAGGTCGGCATCACATATCTCCGCTGGGGCATGGGATAGCTTCTCCCATTTGCGCAACGGCCCACCACCTTTTGAGACCAACACATGTAAACTGGCTCAGATGAATTTTTGAAGTCAACCGTCTCTTTCGCTGCACCCTAGCAGTTCGCCACGCAAAATCTGACATAAATACATGATATAAATGAATTATTTTCATGTCCAGATTCTGAGAATTTATTTTCCCCGTGCAGAGTATCTTTTTTCCAAGATTTTTGTCTGCACGTTATATCGTGCATTGCACTTTCTTAATGTGAATTGCACTTTTTAGCGTGCAACAATTAGATCAACAAATTGCAATTCTCAACCTTCTCGCAGGTGATTCGCACCAGACAAACCGAGGTATCATTCTGCTTTCGGTAATTGCTTACCATTGGGATTTGGCGATCATGCAGAGAGCCTGACAGTGAGTTCATTGCACACGACCTCCATCGACGGGCGCAACGCGTCCAGACTTGGCTTCACGTAGCGCTGCCCCGTGATCGACAGGGGTGTGTGATTGAGCAGTCTGCCGACGATCTCTTCAAGCACACCGGCCTCCATCGCGACAGTTGCAAAGGTGCGCCGATGCGCATGCGGGTTCCATTGGATCCGACATGGGTTGGTGACATGACCCGTGACTGATTTCGGCGACGGAAACACCCATTGCCGACCCAGACCCCGCATAGGCGCCAGGATCTCGTGATGTTTCTGCAGGATGGGGAGGTCGAAGCTCCTGCCGTTCTTGGTCATCGGCAGGTGAATATGATCTTCGTGGACGTTCTTCCACTCAAGGGTCAGAAGCTCGGTCTTTCGAAACCCTGTGAACAAAGCCAGTTCAAAGAACACCCTGTGAATGGGGTTCTCCAAACCCTCGATCGTGGTGCGCCACGCCCGCAGATCCTCGATGATGGTGCCGTTCGGCGCCTATTCATACCACTCGATGGCCATCGTCGGGCATTCCGGCAGATCATATGTACGGCGCGCATGGTTCCAGACGGTCCGGAAGTACCTCAGCGTGTGGTTGGCGGCAGACGGTATCTGTGCCATCTCACGATGCCGGTCGGCAGCCATTGGCTTGGTGATCTCGTCGAGTGGCAGGCGCAGCCAGTCCATCAGGTGCCGTTCAAACAGCTTGCGCAACCCCGTGCGATGGGACTCTGAGCGCAACTTGGGCCGCGCCAGATAGGCCTCCATGGCGTCCAGCAGTGCTGGCGCGCCGATCTGGATGCGTTTGCCAGCCCCCCTGCCCCATTCAAGAGCGAAGCCCAGAGCTGTCTGCCGCGCTGCTGCAGCCGAGATCACCGGGAAGCGGCCAATCAACACACGCCTGGTCTGGCCCCCAACGTCTTTCTGAAAGTACCATGTCTTCGACCGCTTGCCGACGAAGAGCACGAGGCCCTTGATCTCGCTATCCCAATACTTGTCGGTGCCGGTTTTTGTCGGCGGAAGTTTCTTTGCATAGGTCTCTGTAAGCTTCGGCATTTTGTCAGTTTTTTGTCGGGAGCTGCACGATACTCGGCGCAACTGGATGCAACTAGATGAAAGACATTATTGAGCTATATGAAACTATTAGCAACTGCACGAAGCTAGATGAAACTCAAGCAATTTGCTTGGAAGGCTCGTGTGATACCATTTCACCATGCCCGCACGCGCGTATTCGTGCATATTTGAAGGGGTTTTGAACTTCAAGATATGCACGGGAGCGAACATGGTATCTGGTGTGCTTCTGGACATCGCCGGTGCGCTCTCGGAGGGCGGCCTATCGCTGCACGGAGCGGTCAAAGCAGTGGAACGCCTGCGCGAAAGAGACCCCCATAGGTTTGTGGTCACAAGCACACCAAGCTGAGGCAGCAATGGAACGGCCGAATATGCTGCTGGAATGATACCGCAAACCGGGCTTCGGCGTTGCTTAACAGGATCTGGAGATCAGCATGACTTCGCGGCTTGCCAGCGCGCCAATTCTTGCTTGTCAGCATAGACCGCACCAGGCACCCGAGGCCGGGTGTCGGCCTGTATTATGCCAGAGATATTGGCGAAACATCGGCAGTTGACGTCATCCGCGTTTTCTCGACAGCAGTCCAGCTCCGCGCGGAAAACGGCCTCATATTGAGGACCAAAGGAACTTGTCGCGCTTCCAGACCCCCCGGTCGTCAATGCAGGGAAAAAGGAAACACCGAACACAATCAGACCGCCGGTCAAAATCACACCGAGATACAGGCGATAGTCTTGAGGCATAGCAGCGGCTCTCTTTTCGTTGATTAGCGCCCCTTCTAGGACTTAAGATTCGTCTGAAAATGGCTCCGAGCTTGCGGCCGCTCTTTGGCCGTCGAATGTCTGGCTCTACGCATGATTTGCTGAGCGGCGACGCTGGAGCCATCCACAGGTCCAGAAATGAGGTGTCACGAACAGCTGCACCGAAGCAAACCAAATCTACCTGCAATTCACTGCATTTTGTACTCTGGGCGGTACGCGGAACTTTGCCGCAACTGCGAGATGTTGTTTGAATGGGACCAAGCAGACGTGCCGCACAGCGAATTCGGAAAGGCCTCGGCGGCTTATTCGAACCATCCAATTCTTTCAATCTACAGACCGACGATTCCGACGGGCGCCCAATATGCCAGGTGTTTTGTGCGGTTATCCCCGCTAGCGTCGTCAAGCAAACCCACAACTACTCCCTGCAGTGCGCAGGCGCTGGACTGATGGCCATTTGCGAATATTGATCTCGAAAAGCGTGCCGACACAAAGGCCGAAGCATCCGAATAAACTGCCCGGTGCGTGACCATTACGGACCGCGCGACGGCATGAAAGAAACCGCTGGCCAACCCAGACAGCCCTTCATCGCGCGCGGATCGCCCGGCAGCCGTGTTGTATGCCGAAAGGATCACCAAGCGTGCTGACAAATCCAGTCTGGCCACTTCTGCCGCCGTCAAAAGACCGTCTTAATGCAGCCCCGCATGGGCGGGCGGCGTCATGACAAGGTCAGGTGCCACCGCGCTTGTTTCTCCAGCAACAACACCGTGTGTGGCAATGACCAGGAGGTTATAGTCGCGCAACTTCCCCGAGGCATCCAGCCTCTTCAGCGTCGTTTCCGATGCGGCCTCTTTGAGCAGCACGTCCGCCCGTTTAAACCCCACCGCCGCCTCGATCGCACGTAGCACGCAAGTCGTGGCCGGCAGACGTGACAATTTGCGTAGCTGATCCACGTCAGCAAGGCGAACGCCATCGACACGGTTCGCCGCGCGCAATGCTCGGCATCGCGCCAAGATTAGGGTGTAGCCTGCTAGGGCTTAACGCCGAAATCAGGGCATTCTAGCCGGATCATCGGCTACAAGAAGACAACAACGGGATCATGAAACCTCTTTCAGGAAGCTATTCACTTCGCTTGTAAACACGTCCAAGGCAGGTTCAGTCTCGACGAGAATGTGGTTGCGGCTTTCCAGTGGGACCAACCTCGCGTTGGGTATGTTCTGCGCCAAGAACAAGCCATCCTCCAGAGGAATGCGCTGGTCGTTTCGTGAGTGGAACACGATCGTCGGCGCTTTCACCTGTGAAAGCCGGTTGCGCACGTCGATGTGACCAAAGGCTTCTTGGAACATGGCCGCGTTTTTTGGTGACGTGGTTTGCCGTTGAAAGGCATCGAACCAGTTCAGGTCCTCGGGTCGGGCGTCAGGCATGAAAGTCTGAGAAAAGATATGTCGGTAAGCTGCGTTATCGGTACCCCACCCAAGTTCCGTGAGCGTCAGGACGGCCTCGCGCCGCGCCTGTTCTTCGGGCGATGCGCCGATGCGCCAGCCCGCCGCATAGCCGCTGACCAGGATCAGCGCGCTGACCCTTTCGGGATGGCGCACGGCATATTCGATGGAGACAGCGGCGCCTTGCGAAATGCCGATCAGTGGAAAGCGGTCGAGATCCAGCGCGTTGGCCACGGCCTCCAGATCTTCGACGAAGGCGTCGAAGCTCAGGTCTTTGACGTCCCAATCCGACAGGCCGCAGCCGCGTTCGTCGTAGCGGATGAAGGTGTGGTTGCGGGCTAATTCGGCAAAGGCGCGACCCCAGATCGGCACCGACCAGTCAAATTCCAGGTGCGTCAGCCAATTCGCGGCCTTGAGGATCGGCGGGCCAGAGCCGACCTTGGCATAGGCGATCCGCGTACCATCGCCGACCCGGCAGAAACCGATCTTTTGCGCCCGGAGCGCGCTGCTCGTCGCCTTGGTTTTCTGGGCGTGTTCGGCGGTGATTGCTGGCCGGTCGGGCGCCCGCTGTGGGCTGTGCGCAGGGGCGGCGTCAGGAGCGATCTCACGCAGGGTTCGGTCCCATTTGCGCCGCGCGCTGTCGGTGACGTCTGGATGTGCCAGCAGGGCCTTCAAGACTGCGATCCGCGTGTCCTGCAGATCCTCGCGCTCAGACAGCAGCCAGGATGTGAACTCGGTTCCACCAGCCCCTTCGAGACCTTCGAGAAAGACGTGCTCGAGATCGCGTGCAAGGCTTTCGAGATGTGCCACAGCGAGCGGTTCGGCGGCCTCCAGCGCCCCGCGGATGCGTTTGACGTCTACGTCCACGGACACCTCATCAAAGGCCACGCGTTCGCGGTCGGCGACGATGCGGCGCTGCTCGGGTGTGTCGACGATTGCGCGCAATTTGGTCAGCGCCCAGCGCAGCGACGCCCG
Organism: Paracoccaceae bacterium; assembly: GCA_030066175.1. Taxonomy (GTDB): domain Bacteria; phylum Pseudomonadota; class Alphaproteobacteria; order Rhodobacterales; family Rhodobacteraceae; genus JASJCC01. The sequence continues at coordinate 11,998 of JASJCC010000022.1, forward strand.
GGGATCGTCGGGCAAATCCCAAAAGAGCTCACACAGCCGTTCGCGCCGATGCGGGCGACCGGTGGCAACCAGATAGGCAAAGAGCGCCCGCGCCTTGCGCGAGGCGGGAAAGGTGGCCGGCGCCCCGTCCACCCGAACTTCCAATTCGCCCAGCAGCGAAATCTCCAGCGTGCTCATGTGCTTGCTCGACCTAGAAAAGGTATGTGGCCCCATCGCCCTAGAGAGTTAGCCAGAGCCATGTGCGCAATTCAACGCATGCGTGCAGGATGGCGACGATTGGTGGCAACCGCGTTGGGATGTTGCCGGTCAATGCGGCGTGAGGTGCGCGCCTGAGCCTGCCGCAAAGGGCTTCGGAATTGTGTGCTCGGCATGTCAGCTGCGTTTCGACATGTAGGCCAGGTGATCGGAAAACCGGGCGGTATAGCGCTGCGTGCCCATATGGCCCACATCGGCATCCGCGAGGGCCCATACTGTGAACCCCGCCTGCGTGGCCTTCACGCAAAACGAAAAATCTTCGCTCATCCGCGCGCCGTCCGGCTTTGAAAGCGGGCCGAAGAAGTCATAAAGCGGCCCACCCTCGGGCAGGCTGGAGGCGATCTGCGCGACCTGCCCCCCCGACGCCAAGGCCTCCAGCACGTTTCGTTTGATCAACAGGCAGCCAGTCCCCAGGACAGTGGCCTTGCACCACCCGGACTGGACCGTGATCTGACTGGAGGAAAAGCCCACGACAAATTCCGAGCTTGCGGCACGCGCTTGTTCGGGGCGCACACCCTCGCGGATCAGCTGTGTGTAGCGGTCGAGATCCAGCTGCCGTTTGGGATAGATCGCGCCGGCCAGATCGTGACCCGCCTCCAACAGTCGCTGAAACACCGCGCGCGGCACATCCATATCGCTGTCGAGGAACAGGACATGGGTGCAGGCCGGGTCGGCCAGCGCCTCTGACGCGATGATGTTGCGGGCCTTGATGATGTCCGAGCCGTCGATCATCGCCAACGCGTACGCCGCCTTCAGGCGGGACAATTCAAGCGTCAGATTGGTCAGGCTGCGGGCATAGGCGGTGGTGACCGTGCCGCCGGCCGTGGGTGTTCCGATGATGATCTTCATGCGCCCTCACGGCAAAAACAACGCTTCGCTCTGCAAAATACAACGATGAATACAACGCTGGCTACAACGCAAGCCCTCCATATAGCGCGCAACACCGCATGGGTACGGATTCGCCGAAGAATTCGACCCGTGCGCTCAATTCGGACGGCCAGATGCCGTTCTTTATGCGGCATATGACAGAGTGAGCTTTGAACAATGGCACTGACCAACGATACTTTCACCTTCAGCGGTTCGATCGATGACTACGATATCGTCAAGACAGGCCCTGATACATGGACGGTTGCCGGTATCGACCCGGCGCTGGGGGTGGAGACGCTGACCGGCGTTGCCTTCATCCAGTTCGACGATACCGGGCCGCTGGACATCACCCAGTTCACCGACACGGTTGGCCAGACCGAGGCGACGGCGGTGACGCTGGAAGTGGGGCAGTCGATCACCAGCACCATCGACAGCGACGGCGATCTGGATTTCTTCGCCATCAATGCGGATGGGCTTGGCCGCTACCTTGTGACCATCGAGGGCGTCTCGACCGGGGGCGGCACGCTGGAAAACCCGGTTGGCGAGTTTGGCATCATCCCCGACTTTAGCGCCCCCGAGTTCGGCTTCTTTCCGGGCGAATTGTTCACGAACCGCGAAAACAACGAGCTTTTCTTTCCCGGGGCACCAGCAGACCCCTTAAACGAAGCCTTCGACTTCTCAGGGCGCGGCTTCGGGACGAATGCGGCTTTTGAACTCAATCGCGAGAGTTTCGGCGGTCAGGGATTCATTTCCGTCGGATCGCTGGGTGGCTTGGGCACCGGGACCTATACGATCACGCTGGAAGAACTTGCCTTTGATCAAGGAGAGATCGTCACCGTCGACGAGCCGCATACCGCCAGCCTGGCGCACGGGCTCGACACCGACATCACCTTGGTCAATCTCGAAGCGGGCAAGCACTACGTGATCGAGGTCGAAGGGGCTGCGGACTCGGCCACTCCGATGGGCGATGCGCAGATCTCTTTCGGAGCACGCGACAGCGACGTTCCGGAGTTCTTCCGCAGTGACGAGGCGCGCGCGCCCGGCGAGAGCACCCAGATGGTGGTGACCGGCAACCTCGATGGCCGCCATTTCATTCGTGTCCGTAGCGCCAGTGGCGAGGACCCCGGCGACTACACGCTGACCGTGACCGAGATCGAAGACGACTTCGGCACAACACGGAGCACCATGGGCGTTCTGGATCGCGGCGAAACGCTGTCGGGCAGCATGGACCTGCTGAGCGACATCGACGCCTTCACCGCGCAGGACAACGGCAGTTTCCCAAGCAGCAATGGTCGCTATGCCGCGCGGGTCGATGCCGTGGGCGACACGGGCGCGCCCTATGGCCAGTTTGAGATCGAGGCCGGGCATTTCGACAGTTTCCGGGCCGATGACGGCGGCGGCACAACGGATGACATCTTCGTCGGCAGCGGACAGGCCGCGACAGACTTTGTCACCTTCGAGCAAATCGATTTGGGCAACGGCTTTTCAGCCTCGCCCCGGGCCTTTGCGGTGCGCTTGGCGGACGATGTGAACACTGAGCTCGACTACACAGTCACGTTTCTGGAAAGCACCGACACCGCCGACGAGGCCGCGAATTTCATCGAGCTGTCTGAGACCGGCGCACCGCAGGTTCTGGACGGGCTCGGCGGTGACGACATTCTGATCGGGGCCGCGACCGATGACGACATTTCCGGCGGAACCGGACGAGACATCATCTCGGGCGGCGCTGGCAACGATTCCTTGACCGGCGGCCAGGACGCCGACCGCCTCGATGGCGGTGCTGGCAATGATGAGATTGACGGTGGCGCCGGCAATGACTTCATTCTTGGCGGCGAGGGCAGCGACATCCTCGACGGTGGCGCTGGCGTGGACACCGCGACTTACGCCGGCTCCGCGGCTGGCGTCACCGTTGGCCTTGATGGGTCCGCCGGAACTGGGGGCGACGCGGAGGGCGACCTTCTCTTCAACATCGAGAACCTGATCGGCTCGGGTTTCGATGACCGGCTGGAAGGTGACGGCGGCGCGAACCGGTTGCTTGGCGGCGCCGGCAACGACACGCTGAGCGGCGGCGCAGGTTTTGACGTGTTTGTGCTGCAAAACGGCGGCGGGCAGAACACGATCACCGACTACACTGTGCAGGTTTTGCCGGAGAACTTCGAGGCCACGCCGCTGCTCGGCAGCCCGATGTTCGCGGGCGACGTTCTGGACGTCTCCGGTCTAACGCCGCAGCAGCGAGAGGCCATGACGTTCACGGCAGACGGCGCGGGCAACACGGTCATCACGCTGACAGACGGGACCGCCTACACCTTGCTGGGGAACCCAGAGCATATCGTGCTGACGGCCACCGAGGCCAATGGCGATCAATCCACCAAGGTTTTGACCAACACCGGGCAAAGCGTCCTGGACGTCTTGATCACAGCGGATGGAAACGCATCGGTTGTGTATTTCGACGACAACGGGGTGCGCACAAAGGCAGTCACCGAGGATTTCGGCGACACGCAAGACTTCACAACCAAAACTGAAACCTTCGACGCGGCGGGCGGGTTGGTGAGCGAAACCATCGACTTTGACGATGGCAGCAGCACGACGACCACGTTTGTCGACGGTCAGCCGGCCCAACGGGTTGTCACCGAGGCCGATGGCACGGTCCGCGCGTTCACCCTCATCACGGGCACGGACGGCGATGACAGCCTTGTCGGCGGCAATGACAGCAACCTGCTCGACGGCGGTGCTGGTGACGATACTCTGGACGGCGGAACCGGCGACGATACGCTAAGCGGCGGCGCAGGGGCAGACCAGTTTGTCTTGCGGGCAGATGGCGCGCAGAACACGATCACAGACTACAATCCTGCAGAGGGCGATGTCCTCGATGGGTCCAGCCTGACGGACGCGCAGTGGGACACTGCGACCGTTGCCCCGGATGCGTCCGGCGCCCTACGGCTGACCCTTGAAGACGGTACGACCTATACGCTGGAAGGCAACACCGGGTTTGTGGTCTCGTTGGCAGAGGGACGGTCGGCTGAGGTTGTTTCCAACGACCTGGGTGACATCACCACGACGACCTTTGCCGCCGACGGGGTGCGCCAGAAAGTGGTCTTTGAGGATATCAGCGATTCGGCAAACTTTACCACGCAAACGCAGACCTTCGACGCGGCCGGGGATCTCGTGACCGAGACCTTCGACTTCGACGATGGAGGTCGCGAGACAACCACTTTTGAGGGAGGTGAACAGGTCCAATTGGAGATCATTGCGCCCGACGGCACTGTCCGCACGTTTGACTTCGTCACAGGCACAGTCACAGAGGAATCCCCCAACACTGGCACGGATGGCGATGACAACCTCGTTGGGAGCGATGGCGACGACACGCTCGATGGCGGCGACGGCGACGACACGCTGGACGGTGGTCTGGGCGATGACACCATCAACGGCGGCGCGGGCGATGACGAGATAGAGGGTGGCGCAGGCGATGACGACATCGACGGTGGCGAAGGGAACGATTTCGTTCTCGGAGAGGACGGCGACGACGAGATGCGGGGTGGCAGCGGCGACGACATCCTCCATGGGGGGGACGGGAATGACCGGCTAGCGTCAAGCCAGGGCAATGACCAGCAGTTTGGCGGCGCTGGAGATGACATTTTCGGCTACTTCCTGGACACCAGTCATGGCCTTTTTGGTGGCGAGGGCACCGATACGCTGGATATGAGCAGCAGATCGACGCACGACCTGACGGACGATACGATTGAAAGCATCGAAGTCCTTGAGGTCTTCGATGTTGGCGATCGCGTTGAAGTCACGTTGACAGCCGCGCAGCTCTTGGATTTCGAAGTCATCTCGCTGTTTCAATTCGAAGACACTGACACGCTGCAGTTCAATGTCGTGGGCGATGACACCGATGAAATCGACCTGTCCGGGCTGAACATTACCGGAACACCAGACATCGTCAGGTTCGACGTGATCGGCAGCGCAGAGGCCGAGACAATCACCGGTACGTCCTTTGACGACACGATCGACGGCGGTTCTGGCAACGACATCCTGCTTGGCGGCGAGGGCGGCGACTTTATGCAAGGTGGCGACGGCGCAGACGGCCTGTCGGGTGGGTTGGATAACGACTCGCTCTTGGGCGACGCCGGCAACGACACGCTGAACGGAGGCAATGGCGCCGACGAGATGCGAGGCGGCACCGGCGACGACACCTATACCATCGATGACGCGGGCGACGTGGTGGTGGAGAATGCCGGCGCAGGCACCGACCACATCAACGCGTCGATCAGCTACGAGATGTGGAGGCAGTCCCAACACACCGAGAGCCTCACCCTGACCGGCAACGCCGATATCAACGGCACCGGCAACGGTCAGGACAACACGATCACCGGCAATAGCGGCAACAACGTGCTGAACGGCGCCAATGGCAACGATACGCTGATCGGCGGTGCCGGCAACGACACGCTGAACGGCGGCAATGGCGCCGACGAGATGCGAGGCGGCACCGGCGACGACACCTACACGATCAATGACGCGGGCGACGTGGTGGTGGAGAATGCCGCCGAAGGCTCTGACCATATCAACGCGTCGATCACCTACGAGATGTGGAGGCAGTCCCAGCACACCGAGAGCCTCACCCTGACCGGCACTGCCGATATCAACGGCACCGGCAACGGTCAGGACAACACGATCACCGGCAACAGCGGCAACAACGTGCTGAACGGCGCTAATGGTAACGACACGCTGATCGGCAGAGCCGGCAACGACACGCTGAACGGCGGTGCCGGCTCAGATGAATTCGTCTTCGCCGATGGGTTCGGAAATGACACGATTTCGAGTTTCGATGCGACCGACAATGATGAGGTCATCAACCTCGCCGGGGTCACATCAATCACAAGCTGGACCGATCTGTCGAATCCCGCCAATGGACACCTCTACGCCAACGCGGCGGGCAACGTGGTCATCGACGATCTTGCCGGCAACACGATCACGCTCACGGGCGTTTCGGTGACCGACCTCGGCGCGGACGATTTCCTATTCTGATCGTCGCGTCACCGAGATCAGCTCAAAACTAAAGGCTTCCAGAAGCTGACCGATCGGGCGCCCCTTTTCGTGCGCCGGTGGGTCGGATCTTCGCTGAGTGTCAGTCCATGGCAACCAGTGCAATGACAGGCTCACTGGTGGCCATGGCAACGACCTGCTACCGGTGGCCTTGACGTGGATACGTATGTCTTTGCAGACACCACATTCGACGACGACGTTATCACCGATTTCATTCCCGCGGTGGACCGGCTGGAGATCGATGACGCGTTCTGGAGTGGCCGTCAGACCGCCGCCCATTTCGCCGGGTTAGAGCGCATCTCTATCGATCAGAACGGTGGCGACCCAACCGCCTTGACCCGCATTGAGATGCAGAAGCGCGTCAATCGTCGATGGGGTGCCCCATCTGAATTGGTCCACCGTTACATTTAGGAAACGGAGGGCTGAGAATGGCGAACAAGCGGCACAAGCCCGAGGAAATAGTTCAGAAGTTGCGGCAGGTTGATGTGCTTGTCGGTCAGGGGATGCAGCGCGTGGATGCGATCCAAGAAGTACGCATTACGGAGCAGACCTACTACCGGTGGCGTAAGCAATATGGCGGGATGGGGACCGACCAACCTAAGGGACCCAAGCGGCTTCAGAGTGAGGCAGCGAACGCGATCCGTCTGAGAGAGATGCCGAACAATGAGAGGCTCCGAAAGGCGGTCTCAGACCTGATCCTAGACAAGCTCATTCTGAAGGAATCCGCCCGGGGAGCGAGAGCCGTCTTGGCAGCGTTCCGATGGACCGTTTCAGGCCTGAACAGGCGGAGGCCCTGAGCCCCGCCCGCCGTACTACTGCCCGGCAGTTGATTGCGGAGCAATCGACAAGAGGGGGCTTGCATCGATCTGATCCGAAGCGAGATGAAGGGCAAGTCCATTGCGGCGGTTGCCAGTGGATTGCGCTACTGGTTCGAGCAACCACTGGCGACGGTTCCAGCCCAATGGACGGCGAGCGCTGGATTTGCCGGGTGTTGGGGCACCATCGTTCAACGCAAAGGTATCAGCCCAGAGGTCGAGAAGATGAAGACCGGCTTGTGTTGGACATGATCGAACTGGCGAAGCAATACGGCGGCTCCCACTGCCCAACAGGGCATTGCGGAGCAATGTCCCGAGAGGGGCTACAGCAGTTTTGCCGCACTTCTGAGAGACGCGGGCTGGCCCCCTCTCGGCAGATTTGGCCTTGCCAAATCGCCTGCCGGGCAAAAGGTCAGCGTCGGTCGTGTCGAAAGACTGTGGAGACGGGAGCGGGGTGAGGAGGATGAGCAAGGCGTCCAGTGGACGGCTTGCCCGACGAACGGTGCCACTGAAACAACCGAAGAGAGGAAGGCTCTGGCTGAACCCTCTCGGGACACTGCTCCGCAATACCCTGCCGGGCAGTGGAAAGCACTACAACACAAAACGGCCTCACAGTGCATTGGGCTACCGCCCGCCGGCACCCGAAACAATCGTCCCGATGGAAACCACGCCAACCATCCACTAACAATCAACCCGGACCAGTCAGATTAGGCTCCCGAGCAAAAGCTCCGCTTAAGAACTTGTTTTTGAGGTGGCTATGCGCAGGCGGGTCACGCAAACGGCAGGTTTTGGCCTGTCACGGCAGTTTCACATTATCGGGTGACAAGAACGCCGTTAGCGTTGAACAAAAATTTGACCAAATGGTCCAACGCGCGCATTCTGACTGAAATAGAATAAGACAACAGAGAGGATACATCATGACACGATCCATTTTATTGGCCAGCACCATGTTGGCGGGTCTCGTTTCCGCGGCGCAGGCTGACACGCTGCGTCTTTTGACTTGGGGCGGATATGCGCCTGACGACGTGGTCGAGATGTTCGAGCAACAGACCGGCCACACTGTCGAAGTGACGAAGTCCAACAATGAGGAAATGATCGCCAAGCTGCGTGCCACCGGTGGAGGTGGCTTTGACCTTGCCCAGCCCTCGCAAGACCGGGTCATGGGCCCGCAGATGGAGTTCGGCATCTACAAGCCGATGGATGTCTCGAAACTGAACCAGGACCTGTTCATCCCGTCGATGCTGCAAGCCACGATGGAGAACACCACTGTGAACGGCGACGTCTACGGCGTGCCGCATGTCTGGGGTACCTCTGGCCTTGTGATGAACACTGCCAAGGCAGGGGATGTTGTGGCAGATTACACCGACCTCTGTGACCCCGCGCTCGCCGGCAGCGTGTCTTACCGCCTGAAGCGTCCGACGCTGATCGGTTTTGCCTTCGCCATGGGTGAGGATCCCTTCGCAGCTTATGGTGACGAAGCGAAATACAAAGAGATCATGGGCATGGTCGAGGCCAAGCTGATCGAGTGCAAACCCAACGTCAAAACCTATTGGGGTGGCGGCGACGAGCTGATGAACCTCGTACGCTCGGGCGAGGTGACGGCGTCCATGGCGTGGGATACCGGTGGCTGGAAGCTGAACGACGACAACGCCGACATCACCTTTGTCGCGCCCACATCCGGTGCTTTGGGCTGGATCGACACCTTTGTCCTGCCCGCCAAGGGCCAGGCCGACGACGTGGCCTATGAGTGGATCAACTTCGTGATGCAGCCGGAAATTGCCGCCATGATCACGGCCGCGGCGGGCAACTTCACGGCCTCTGCCGGGGCAGACGAGTTTGCAGAAGACAGCTTGAAGGCCAAGTACCAGGCCAGCTTCCCGCAAGAGGACATCGACAACATCAAGTGGTATCCGCCGGTCCCCGCCGGGCTGGAGGCCATCGAGGGTGAAGTGCTCGACCGCGTTCAGGCCGCCAACTGACCATCCAGGCGGCAGCCTTCGGGGTGCCGCCGCTTTGTCTACGGATTTCGCATGACCCCTGATCTGGAATGCGTCGACCTCGTAAAGCGGTTCGACGACACGGCGGCTGTCGACAATGTCTCGTTTTCGGTGTCACCGGGCAGCTTCTTTTCCATTCTGGGGCCATCTGGCTGCGGCAAAACCACGATCATGCGGATGATCGCAGGGTTTCTCGACCCGACCTCGGGCGACATCAAAATCAAAGGCGGCTCGGTGCTGGATACCCCGCCAAACAAGCGCCCGGTGAACATGGTGTTCCAGCATCTTGCGTTGTTCCCGATGATGACCATCGCCGACAATATCGGCTACGGGCTGCGCCGCCGCGGCATGGCCAAGGACGACATCGCCCGCAAAGTGGGCGAAGCGCTGGATCGCATCGGCCTGCCGGGGATCGGCGAGCGCAAGGTGGACGAGCTCTCTGGCGGGCAAAAGCAGCGCGTGGCTATCGCCCGCTGCATGGTGCTGGAGCCGGACGTGTTGTTGCTGGACGAACCGCTGGGCGCGCTGGACCTGAAACTCCGCGAGCATATGAAGGTCGAGCTCAAGGCACTGCAGGCCGCGTTCGACACCACGTTCCTCTACATCACCCATGACCAGTCCGAGGCGCTGGTCATGTCCGATCAGATCGCCGTCATGAACGCCGGACGGTTCGAGCAAGTCGGCACCGGGCAAGACCTGTACTACCGGCCCGACACACCTTTTGTCGCCGGGTTCATCGGTGACTCGAACCGCTGGACAGGCCGGATTGAGCGGGCTGAGGGGGGCAAGATACAGTTGCGCACCGACACCGGTCTGGCGATGTTCGCCACCGGCGCGGCACTGTCGCAGGGCGACAGAGCCGAGATCTTTGTCCGCCCGGAATCGATCCGTCTTGCCGCAAGCGCCGAGGCACTGCCGGATTGTGAAAACCAGCTGAAAGGGATTGTCACCAGCCTCTTGTTCAACGGCGCCGCATCGCGCGTGTTGGTCCGCGACGACGTTGGTGAAACGCTGGAGGTTACCCTGCCGCAATCCGGGGAATTCGCCGCGCTTCAAAGCGGCGATACGGTGCATATCGGCTGGGGCAGCGCGCAGGCCACCTGCTTTGGGTCGGCCTGATGCGCCACGAATCCCGGATCGCGTTTATCCTTTTGCTGACACCGCTGATCCTGTGGCTAAGCTTGCTCATCGTCATTCCGCATATCGACATGCTGCTGATAAGCCTGCGGGAACGCATCAGTTTCGGCGTCTATGAGCGCAGCCTCGTGCAATACGAAAAAGCGCTGACCGAGCCGCTCTATCTGCGCACGTTCTGGCGCACAGCGGTGATGTCGGTGCTGGCCACACTGATCACGCTGCTGATCGCCTTTCCCGTGGCGTATTACATCGCGAAAATGGCGAAGGGGCGCTTGCAGCAGGTGCTTTTTATGCTGTGTCTGATCCCGTTTTACGTCTCCGAATTGGTGCGGACCTTTGGTTGGATGATCCTGCTGCGCGAGACCGGTCTCATATCGAACCTGCTGCAATGGACGGGTCTCGCCGATCAACCGGTCGAACTGCTCTATACCGACGCCACAATGATGGTCGGGCTGGTCTATACCTCGATGCTGTTCATGGTTGTGCCGCTGGTGACCACGCTTGAAAGCCTCGACGATAGCGTGATCGAAGCGGGTTATGATCTTGGCGGCAATGGCCTTTCCGTCCTGCGCGAAATCATCATCCCCCACGCCATGCCCGGCATCGTTTCGGGCTGTATCGTGGTCTTCATGCTGTCGCTGGGCAACTACCTGACCCCAACGATGCTAGGGGGCAAGGACAGTCTGTGGTTCACCGAGATGATCTACAACCAGTTCATCGTACGCTCGAACTGGGAGCTGGGGGCAGCGTTCGGCTTTATGCTCCTGGTGCTGTCTTCGGTGATCGTCTGGGGGATGCTATGGCTGACCGGTCGGACGCTGAAAGAGACGATGGGGTGACGCCATGATCCCGACGATCCCGCAATCCCGTGCCTTCCGCACCGTTTATGGCGGCTATGTCCTGCTGTTCTTCATCTACCTGGCGTTGCCGCTGACCGTTGTGGCCGTCTTTGCCTTCAACGACAGCCAATTCCCCTCGCTGCCATGGGAAGGGTTCACGTGGAATTGGTTCTTTGGTGACGCGCGGCCACAGATCGGTGTCTTTCACGAACGCGGCATCTTGCGCGCGGTGGGCACCTCGGCCTTTGTCGCGGTCTGCGTGGCGGTGCTGTCGGTCGGTGTTGGGACCACCAATGCCTTCCTCTTCAACCGCTATGAGTTCCGAGGCAAAGGGCTGCTTTATGTGCTGATGCTCTTGCCGCTGGTGATCCCCGGCATCGTGCTGGGCATCTCCATCCTTGTGTTCTCATCAACGCTGGCCAACGGCATCTGGGATCTGGCGCAGATGGATATCCAGGCGCTGAGACCCGGCTTGCTGCTGGTGATCCTCGGGCAGTTCAGTTTCATCACGACAATCGCCACGCTGGTGATCTCCGCGCGCTTGCAAAAGTTCGACCGGACGCTGGAAGAGGCCGCGCTGAACCTTGGGGCAGACCGATTGACCGCGGTGCGCACAATCACGCTCCCCTTCCTCGCGCCGGCGATCATCGGCGCGCTGGTTGTGGCCTTTCTGATGAGCTTTGAGAACTTCAACACAACGCTGATGCTGGTGGGCTCTGACGCTCCGCTGACCATCGCCATGTTCGACCGGCTGAAAGAAGGCTCAACCCCGCTGCTCAACGCCGTATCGCTGCTGTTGATGCTGGGGTCGTCGCTGCTGGCGTTGCTGGTGATCCTGTTCCAGCGCCGCCCGTGAAAGCTGCCGCGCGACATACAGTGGCGCAAGAGGCCAGTTTATCCTGCAGCTGATGCGATTGTGAGCCGACCGAAGCTCTCGTTCAGTTGTTCTGAACCGCCGAGACAGAGATCTCTGTATCAGGATTCAGATCCTCGTTCGGATCGGTGAGAAAGCCGCCGGGGAAAGACACGCTAAACGGCTCCCCTTCAACATCCAGGCAAAGCTCATGGTTGTTGTCGTTGTCCATCAGGTCGCCGACGGCCATGGGCGTAACCTGGACCACCGTGCCGTGTGGCTGGCGGAGCGTGACGCGGTAGCGCTTTGTTTCATTCTCATCAATTTCATCGCCCCCGGGTTTGGTGATCCCGCCAACCCAGACCGCGCGAACGATGCCGCGCAGTCCGGATCGCGGGCAATCACCCTCTTGCACAAGGCTTCAGTGGTTTGGCGGCAGGTCTTCGGCGAGGATCATCGTCGGGCCGCTGGCCAAGGGAATAACCTCTGCCACCGTACCTTTGAAGTTCAGCGACCCGTCGAGCGACATCACATCCCCCACGATCTCCACCCTTGCCGGGGGATCGTCTGCCGATCCGTACTGGCCAACAACAAGGGCGGTGCGCAGCTCGCCAAAGTCGTCAGCAGGCCGAAGCGTGACGCAGCCGACGCGCCCCGTATCCCCCGAGGCGCGTATGACCCGGAAATCCTCGGGGTCGAGCGTGTCGGAGTCGACCTCGTGAGAGAAGATAACCGGCATGCCATCGCGCCCGGACACGCCTTGGCAGACCAAAGCGGTGCGCACCGCGATCTGGCGCGAAACGTCGAGACCGAAAAAGGCGGAAAGGAGCGATGGGGTATCCTGCGCCATCGCGATTGTTGGAACAAGGGCCATCAGGGCAATTGCGGCGGTGACTTCTTTGAACATGTTTTCTCTCCCGCTTGTCACCCTATCCGCTCCGATGGGCAGGGTATGCGGATGGTTCAAAGCGTCAAGCGTTTGAACTGTTCAGGCCAACGTCCTTCGGTGAGGTGATCTTCACGATGCCCAGGATTCAGAGCAACGCCACAAGCAGTGCCTTGGTGTTCTCCTCCGTCATTTCGACCGGATTACCGCCAACTGAGGGATCTCGCAGCGCAGAGGCGACCAGCGCATCGATATCGGGATCGGAAACGCCCAGGTCGGTCAGCGTCTTCGGGATGCCAAGGCTATTGTTGAGGTCGTCCACGAACGCCCGGAACCCGGCAAAACCGCCCTCGATCCCCAAATACGCCGCCGTGGCATCGAAACGCCCGGCGATGGCAGGCGCGTTGAACTTCAGCACTTCGGGCATGCAGACGGCATTTGTCGTGCCGTGATGCGTATGGTGCACAGCGCCAATCGGGTGGGACAAGGCGTGAATGGCGCCAAGACCCTTTTGGAACGCGGTCGCGCCCATGGCTGCCGCGCTCATCATATTGGCGCGCGCCTCCAAGTCAGCGCCGGCCGCATAGGCCCGCGGCAGGTAGTCTTTCACAAGGCGCATCCCCTCCAGCGCGATGCCCTGGCTCATTGGATGGTAGTGCGGTGAGGAATAGGCCTCGACGCAATGGGCAAAGGCATCCAGCCCGGTTCCCGCCGTGATGGCTTTGGGCATGCCCACGGTCAATTCCGGGTCACAGATGACAATTGCCGGCAGCATTTTGGGGTGAAAGATAATCTTTTTCTCGTTCGTATCGGCGTTGGTCAGCACCCCCGCGCGGCCCACCTCTGAGCCTGTTCCGGCCGTTGTCGGCACGGCGACGATCGGGTGAATGCCGTCTGGATCGGCACGGGTCCACCAATCGCCCACGTCCTCAAAATCCCAGACCGGCCGGGTTTGCCCCGCCATGAAGGAGATGCATTTGCCCAGATCGAGCGCGGAGCCACCGCCAAAGGCGACCACCCCGTCGAACCCGCCGTCGCGGTACATCTGCAACCCATCGGTCAGGTTGCCGCCGTTTGGGTTTGGATCGACGTTGGAAAAGAGGGCGCGCCCTAGGCCTTGAGCTTCCAAAAGGTCCAGCGTCCGACGTGTGATCTGCATGTCAGCAAGGCCGCGATCGGTGACCAGAAGCGGACGGTTGATCCCAGCCGCCATACAGGCGTCGCCAATCTCCGAAATCCGGCCAGCTCCGAAACGGATTGTCGTCGGATAACTCCAGTTCGCCGTGAGTGTCATGTCAGGCCTTTCGCAGGTGGTAGGATTTCGGACGGGTGAGCGCCTGGTAGCCCAGATGCGACAAGCCCGCGCCCCGGCCCGTATCCTTGCAGCCAGTCCAGCACAGCGCCGGATCGAGGTAGTCGCAGCGGTTCATGAACACCGTGCCGGTCTCAAGCCGGTCGCCGATCTCCTCAGCCTGAGACGCGTCGCGCGTCCAGACGCTGGCGGTAAGGCCAAAGCGGCTGTCATTCATCAGACGCACCGCCTCATCGTCACCGTCCACGGGCATGATGCCAACCACGGGTCCAAAGCTTTCGTCGCGCATTACCCGCATGTCATGGGTGACACCGGTCAGGACTTGTGGAGTGACGTAGGTCCCCGCACCGTCATCGGCGGGCATCCTGGCCACATGCGCGGTTGCACCGTCAGCTATCGCCTCGTCGATCTGCGCGCGCACCTCGCGGGCAAACCGGATATGCGCCATCGGTCCCATCGTGGTATCCGCATCGAGTGGGTTGCCAAGGACCTGCGCATTGGCCCAGGCGACGGCCTTTTCGGTGAAGTCGTCATAGAGCGCCCGGTCGACATAGATCCGCTCGATCCCGCAGCAACACTGCCCGCTGTTGAACATCGCCCCGTCCATAAGCGTATCGACCGCGGCGTCGAGATCGGCATCAGCACGGACATAGCCCGGGTCCTTACCCCCCAGCTCGGTCGCGACGGGGATGAAGGTGCCTGCGGCGGCGCGTTCCATAGCCTGCCCACCGCCGACAGAGCCTGTGAAGTTCACGAAATCCACCTGCCGTTCCGCGATCAGCGCGGTTGTCGTGTCGTGATCCAGTACCACGTTGCGCATCACCGCCTCGGGCACACCTGCGGCCTGAAACGCCTCGGCCAGCCGTTCGCCCACCTGCAGTGTTTGCCGCGCGTGTTTGAGTATGACGGCGTTACCCGCAATCAAGGCAGGCGCAATCGCGTTGATCGCGGTCATGTACGGGTAGTTCCAGGGGGCGACGACCAGCACGGTGCCCCAAGGCACCCGCTTGATCAGGCGCCGGAACGTGGCGCTGTCTTCGATCTCGTCCGGGGCAAGCGCGTCAGCCGCGATACCGGCCATGTAGGTCACTCGTTCCGAAAACCCGCCATATTCGCCGCCATAGCGCACCGGGCGGCCCATCTGGTGGGCCAGTTCAGTCGCCATGCGATCTGTGGTCTCACCGACGATGCGGTTGGCCTCCAGAACGCGGTCGATCCGCTCCTGAAGCGGGCGCGCCGCCCACTCGGCCTGCGCCGCGCGTGTTTCCTTTGCCGCCGCAAGGGCCGCGTTCCGATCCATTACCTCGCGAGTGAGGTAGACGGAGCCGTCAATTGGCGAAATGAGGTCGATCGTTGCCATCGTCACGCCCTTTCGAAACCGCGGGCGATTTCGTAATCGGTCACCACCGCATCGAACGCCTCTTGCTCGACCTCTGCCGCGCGGGTGTAGTGATCGACCACCCAGTCCCCCATGCGTTTGCGCAGCATGGCCGAGTTGCGAAGCGTTTCCGTGGCTTCGCGCAGCGTGTGCGGGAACTCTGCAATCTCATCCATCGCGTAGACATCGCCGCTGGTGGGCGGCGACAGATCGAGCCCCTCCTCGATGCCCGACAGTCCCGCGGCGAGTTGCCCAGCGCAGGCCAGGTAGGGGTTGATGTCGGACCCAGGCATGCGGCACTCGATCCGCACACCCTTGGTGCCGTCGCCGACCAACCGATATGCGGCCGTGCGATTGTCGACCGACCACGCAATCTTGGTGGGTGCAAAGGTGCCCGGCAGGAAGCGTTTGTAGCTGTTCACATAGGGCGCCATGAAAAACGTGATGTCCGGGGAATACTTCAGCAACCCGGCGACATAGGCCCGCATGGTGGATGACATCGCAAGCTCGGCGTCGCCATCGAAGAAAGCGTTCCCACCGGCGCCATCCGCCAGAGATTGATGGATATGGGCGGCGGATCCAACCTTGTCATGGCGCCATTTGGCGATGAAGCTCGCGGCGTGGCCGCGGCTGTCGGCGATCTCTTTCACAGCCTGCTTGGCGATGACGTGGTGATCTGCCGCCAGCACGGCGTCGGCGTAGCGGATGTTGAGCTCTTCCTGCCCCGTCTCGGCCTCGCCTTTCGAATTTTCGACAGGCACCCCGGCGGCGACCAGCAGGTTCCGCACCGGCCGCATCACGTGCTCTTCCTTGGAGGTCTGCAGGATGTGGTAATCCTCGTTATAGCCCGAGATCGGCGCGAGGTTGCGAAAGCCTCCGCGACGAATCTCGTCAAAGCTGGCCTCGAAAAGGAAGAACTCCAGCTCGGTCGCCATCATGGGCGTAAACCCAAGCTTTTGCGCCCGCGCGACCTGCGCTTTCAGGATTTGCCGGGGCGAATGCGCCACCGGCTTATGCGTATGGTGGTCGATGAGATCGCAGAGCACCATCGCCGTGCCGTCAAGCCACGGCACGCGCCGCAGCGTCGACAGATCCGGGCGCATGACATAGTCGCCATAGCCGGACTCCCAACTGGTTGAGGCATAGCCGTCAGGCGTTGCCATCTCGATATCGGTGGCCAGAAGATAGTTGCAGCAATGGGTCTCTTCATGCGCGCTCTCGATGAAGTTCGAGACGTGAAACCGCTTGCCCATGAGCCGGCCCTGCATATCAACCATGCACACCAGGACAGTATCCAGCTCACCGCTTTTGGCGGCCTCTTGCAGGGCATCGAAAGGTAGGTTGGCGGTCATTTTGGTTTCTCCCGGGCCATGCGCGCGCCCCCTTTACAGAGGGGGCGCGAGGTTTTGTCTTATTCGAAGTTGTAGGGCACGCCGGCCTGGTTGATGACGCTGTTGTATTCACGGAAGATGCCGACGATCTTTTCGTGCACTTCGCCTTCCTGCGCGATCTCGTCCCAGAACACCTTGGCCGCGTTCTCAACCTCGGCCCATTCCGAGGGCGGCACCGAGCGCAGCTCAAGCTTGTCGCCATTGGCGCGCAAAGCCGCTTCGCCGCCCCAATACCACTGGTTGCGGTAGGTATGGCCAGCCTCGATCCCGGCCATCACAACCGATTTCAGGTGATCGGGAAGCTCGTTCCAGCGTTCCTGGTTGGCAAACCAAGACCCGATCCATGCGCCCGAAATATTGTTGGTCAGGAAGTAGTCGGTCACGTCGGCCCACCCGACGGTGTAATCCTCGGTGATCCCGGACCATGCCATACCGTCAAGCTCACCCGTCTGCACGGCGACCTCGGCATCTTCGTAAGGAATGTTCACCGGAATCACGCCAAATTGCGCCAGGAAGCGGCCTGCCGTTGGGAAGGTGTAGAGCTTCAACCCGTTGAGATCGGCGACCGACGTGATTTCCTTTTTGGTGTTGAAGTTGCACGGATCCTGCCCAGCGGCCGACAGCCACTGAACGCCGACCTTGGCGTATTCCTCACGCCAGATATCGGCCAAGCCGTACTGATTGAAGAGCACCGGCACATCCAGGATGTGTTTGGTCGCGAACGGAAAGTAGCCGCCGAACACGCGCAATGGTGTCGGAGAGGCCATGGAGTCGTCGTCCGAATGCACCCCATCGATGGTGCCGCGCTGCAGCGCTTGGAAGAGCTCGCCCGTTGGAACAATTTGGTCGGCAAAGAACAGCTCGATCTCCAACTCGCCATTGGCATTTGCGTTGATGTAATCGATGGCGGGCTTGGTCACATGCTCGCCCAAGGCCCCGCCGGCATAGGTCTGAAACCGCCAGCGAATGGGCTGCTGGGCATGCACAATGGCCGGCGCCGCCAGCGTGGCCGGTGCTGCCAGCGCGGCACCTTTGAGAAATCTGCGTCTTGAAGTGGTCATGTCGTCTTCTCCTGTTGGTCGAAGTCAAATCAGCGCCGGTTGACCCGGCCCGCTCTTTTTGTGCTCAATTTCCGTACACAATACCTGGAAGCCACAATGCAATTTCGGGGAACGCCATCACCAGCCCCAAGGCCAAAGCCATCACCCCGACAAAGGGTATGATGGACCGGTAGATATCGCCAATAGTGATTTCGGGTGGTGCCATCGCCCGCATCAGGAACAGGTTGTACCCAAAAGGCGGGGTCATGTAGGCGATCTGGCAGGTGATCGTGTAAAGCACGCCGTACCAGATCAGATCGAACCCAAGCGCGCCCACTAGCGGCACATAAAGCGGCGCAACGATCACCAGCATCGCCGTATCGTCAAGGAACGTGCCCATGACGAGAAAGCTGAGCTGCATCAGGATCAGGATGATCCACGGGTTCAACCCAAGCTGAACCGTGAACAGGTTTTCAATCGCCTTCACTGCTCCCAAACCGTCAAAGACCGCGCCAAAGGCCAGCGCGGCGAGGATGATCCACATGAACATGCAGGTGATGCCAAGCGTCTGCTTGACCGAGGTTTCGAACACCTGCCAGGTCATGCGGCGTTTCAGCACCGCGGCGAGGAAGGCCGCGATGGCCCCCAAGGCCGAGCTTTCCACCAGCGAGGTCCAGCCATTGACGAAGGGCACCATCATGACGGCAAAGATACCCAGCGGCAAAAGACCCGCGCCAAGCAGACGGATCTTTTCGCTCCAGGTGATCTCGGCACGTTCTTCGGCGCTCATCACCGGGCCGAGTGATGGGTTCAGCCGGCAGCGAATCGCGATGTAAATGACGAACAGGGCTGCCATCATCAGACCGGGGACGACCCCGGCCAGCCAAAGCTGGCCCACCGGCTGACGCGCGATCATCGCGTAGAGCACCAGAACGACTGAGGGTGGGACAAGGATCCCCAATGACGACCCGGCCTGTATAACCCCGGTCACCATACGTTTGTCATAACTGCGCCTGAGCAGTTCCGGCAAAGCGATGGTGGCGCCGATGGCCATGCCTGCAACCGAAAGGCCGTTCATCGCTGAAATCAGGACCATCAAGCCGATTGTGCCAATGGCCAGCCCGCCCGAAAGCCCGCCCATCCAGACGTGAAACATCCGGTAGAGATCGTCGGCAATCCTCGATTCAGACAGGATGTAGCCCATGAAGATGAACATCGGCAGCGTCAAAAGCGGGTACCAGCGCATCACCTTGATCGCGGCAGCGAAGCCAAGGTCATACCCGCCGCGATCCCCCCAGAGAAAGAACGCCGCGATCACAGCCACAAAGCCAATCGCACCAAAAACCCGCTGGCCGGTCAGCAGCATCAGCATCATGGTCGAGAACATCAGCGCCGCGATCAGCTCGTAACTCATCCGCGCCGGCCCCCGTCGAGGTCTTCCGGGGCCATGTGCACAGGCTCGTCATCCTTCGGCCCCATGTCATGGCCTTGCAGGCGCAGGATGTCTTTGAACAGTTCCGAAATGGCCTGCAGCAACATCAGGAGGATGCCAATCACCATGATCGTCTTGATCGGCCAGATATAGGGGCGCCAGGCCGAGGGCGATCGCTCTCCCCCGTATTGGAACGAATACATCAGGCTGTCCCAGCCTCCCCAAAGCAGGAACGCCAGATAGGTGATGAGAAAGAGCACCGTGAGGGCATCAATCTGGCTCTTCTTGCGGTCGGACCATTCGCCATAAAGCAGGTCCATACGCACATTCGCCCCCATCTGCATCGCATAGGGACCGCCGAGCATATAGTAAGCAACCATCGCAAACTGCGCCATCTCAAGCGTCCAGAGCGACGGCACAAAGAACGTCTTGGAGATCGAGGAATAGAGCAGGATCCCCATGAGGACAAAGATGCCATACATGACAATCCGACCCAACATCCGGTTGCTGCGATCCACCCAGTGAACATAGGCCTTCATCACACCGGTCACGGGGCGATCACCTTTGGACTGCGCGCGGCGAATGGCAGGACGGAAATGAGTGTTCTGGGAATTGCTGCCCAGATTGGCGATTTGGCGGTCGCCAAAATGGCGCGGGTGATCCGGTTATCTGGTTCGCGCTGGTAAACAGCCCCAGAACTCAGTTGTTGGCTTACCCGCGTTGGTAAGTTGCCTCGCACTCTTGGCTGCATTGATGAACCAATTGTGCGGACAACGGATTGCGGTGCCAAGTCGCTGCACGGCACCCTGATACCCTGACTTACGCGGAGGTAGCTCAAACCCGCGTCGATCAGGTCTTTGGCATGTGCATGCCTACTGGGCATCAAAGCGATACCGTACGGTTTAGCGCCCGCAACGGAGTGCCGACAATGTGCGTCCGAGTTTACCACAATGGCATCAGATGCCCCTGCGTTCTAACTGTCAAGCGCGAGCCCTTCGCAGGTGTTCCTGCGCTATAGTGAGCAGCCTTTCCTTTGTGCGTTATCGCCAACATAAAGCCCCGCGATTTGAGCGTCTCAGGGTTTTCGGAGGGCGGCAGGTCCAGCGAAGAACGCCAAATTGCCGCCATCGCAATCGCATTCGCAAGTTGGAAGTCTGGCTGCGGTTCAAAACACAGATACACAAGTGTAAGCATCGCCAGCTTTCATGCCGCTACTTAGAGATGCCCGACGAGATGGCTGATCTTGAACGAAACTTTTGGCGCAGACTGAGCGATCTTCCCGCCATTAGGAGACCGGCAGTCTTCCAGCAGAGGACCAAAATCCGGGCGAACACAACCATTCGGTAGGCGAGGACTTGCGGATCTTGTGATGCAGCGTAGCTGATTAACCGCCAGCGTTATCGTTCATGCCGCGCCATGATCGCAGAGACGTCCTTTAGTCCCTGATTGTTGGACAACTCCGCGGGGGCGAGGCGGAGTCGGCGGCGCCAGTTGGGGTGTTGATGGACTGTTCCAGGCAGATTGGGCTGTTCGCCCTCACCGAGGATATCCTCGATCTGGACCGCGGCCAGCCGGGCACTGCTGCGAGCGAGGAAGTCGATCATTCCCGACATCGAGCCGCTGGTGTCGCCGCTGGCTTTGTCGAACCCTGCGACCTCGCCATCACGGTGTGTACGGGCATCCTCAGCCGCCTCCGGCGTCATGTCGCCCACCCGCTGTCGCCAATCGATATCGCGACCGGCACGCCATCCCCGCCAGAGCGGCAGGTCATGTGAGCCGAAGCTGGCAATGGCGTTTTGCGGATAGTTTTCCGGCGCAAGAAAGCGGCCATCCCCGCCCCAGTCACGCTCGAACATGGCCACGCGGCACCCCAGGATGCCCGATTGATCCATATCCTCACGCAGCCTATCCGGAACCACACCCAGATCTTCGCCGATGATCACCGCACCCGCCCGCGCTGCTTCGATCCGGGCTACCGCCAGCAGAGCGGCTTTGGGCATGGTCACATAGACGCCAGGCAGGCCCTCGGGCACCCAAAAAGCGCGGTCAAAGCCCAGGATGTGGTCGATCCGCAAGATGCCGGAAAAGCGCAGTTGGTGGCGCAGGATATGGGCGATGGGTGCAAAACCGCGCGCGCTCAGCACGTCGGGGCGCATCGGCGCAAGGTTCCAGACCTGCGCCTGCGGGGAAAAGCCGTCTGGCGGCGCGCCTTGCGAAACGCCGCGCGCAAAGAGATCGGGATCAGCCCAGGTTTCGGCCCCATGCGGATGTGTGCCGACCGCGAGGTCGAGATAAAGCCCGTGCGCCATACCGGCCGCGAGGGCGACAGTCTGGGCTGCCGCCAACTGGCATTCGGCCTGCCATTGCAGCCAGGCGTGAAAGGTGATCTCTGAAGCGTTGGCGGCGGCGAACTCGGCGACGGCGTCGCTGGTGGCGTCTTGCAGGTCTGCGGCCCAGTCCCGCCAATAGGGGCCTTGCACGGCAGAAAGCGCCTGATGCGTTGCAAAGACCTGCAGGCTGTCGCCTTGTTCGGTCCACCAGCGCTGAAACACCGGGTCTTCGCTGGCTTGCGTTTGGGTATATGCGGTCTCCAGAGCCCGTTTCTGTGCCGCCAAAGCCGATGGGTAATCGATCAGCGGCCCATCTGCGGCGGGCTCGGCACCGTCGGCCGCCACATGCATCGTGGCGAACCATTGCCGGCTGGTGGGGGAATAGGGGCTGAAGGCCTGCGGGTCTTCGGCAAAGCCGGCATGCACCGGGTTAATACCGAGGAACCCGGCGCCGTGGCGCCCCAGCGTCTCTGCCATGGCAGCAAGATCGGCGTAATCCCCGACGCCCCCACGCCCGACGGGTCGCATGCCGTAAAGCGGGGCCATCACCCCCCATCCGCGCCGGACGGGGGGAAGGCGTTCCGGGGCCGAGAGGATCGCCATGCGGACACCGCCCACCATCAGCCAGTGATACCCCATCGGCAGGGGGGCGAGGTCAATACGACCCTCGGCGCGGCCGTTTTGCGTGGTGCCGTCTTCGCAAGTCAGCTGCCAGTCAGTCGCGCCACTGGTGATCGGGACTGAGACCGGTTGGTCTGCGGTCACCACCATCCACTCTGGTACCGGGCGGGCCGCGCGGGTCTGTTGCAAGGCGACGAGGCTGTCGGAGGCGGCCTGGTCGTTCTCAGCAGAAATGCCAAGTGCGGCTAACACGGCCTGCAGGCTTTCTGGAGGTGCCTCATGCTCGCGGCCGGCGCCATCCCGGTAGCGCCAGACCAGACCACTAGCCTCGGCCAGCGCCTCAAGCGCACCGATCACGCCCGCGCCTCAAGCACCAGAACAACAACCGAGTCCTTGGAAACCGGCAGCGTTTTCTCCGTCGAGCGGTCTGGCGGACGTTCGGGCGCATCCGTGTCAACGTGGCGGACCCAGACCTGCCCCTCAGCAGGCGGCGGCAGAACGGCATCGACCGCGCCCCCCGCATTGAACACCATCAGAATCGCATCCTCGCGCGCGGCGTATTCGGGGGTTCCGCGCGCAGTGCGCAGCTCAGCGATCACGGTCCTCAGGCCCGGCTCTTGCCAGTCTTCGCTGGTCATCGGACCGCCACCAACCCGGTGCCAGAAGAGATCGGCGATGCCGTCCGTACCGCGCGCCTGGCTGTGCAGAAAGAGGTTCTGCCGCAGGATCGGGTGCGCCTTGCGAAAGGCGATCATCCGTCGCGTGAAGGCGAGGAATTCGTGATCGGCCGCTTGCCAGTCCAGCCAGGTGATCTCGTTATCCTGGCAATAGGCGTTGTTGTTGCCTTGCTGGGAATTGCCCAGCTCATCCCCGGCCAGCAGCATCGGCGTGCCCTGCGACAGCAAGAGCGTCGCCATCATGTTGCGTTTGCGCCGGGCGCGGGCCTTGAGGATGTCGGGGTCGCGGGTCAGCCCTTCAGCGCCCATATTGTCGGAAAAGTTCTCATCATGGCCGTCGCGGTTGTCTTCCTTGTTGGCGTCGTTGTGCTTTTGCGCATAGCTCACCACGTCTTCGAGGGTGAAGCCGTCATGCGACGTCACAAAGTTGACGCTCGATACGGCGGGACGGCCGGAATGATCGAATTGCGAGGCCGAGCCGACAAGACGCTCGGCCAGATCAGGCCCCTGCCCAGCATCGCCGCGCCAGAAGCGGCGCACGCCATCGCGGAACTTGTCGTTCCATTCGCTGAAGGGCGGCGGGAAGGCCCCCAGCTGGTAGCCACCGGGACCAACATCCCAGGGTTCGGCAATCAGTTTGACGCCGGAGAGAACCGGGTCTTGCCGCAGGGCATCAAAGAACGCCGCGCCGGATTCGAACCCCTGTTCGGTGCGTCCCAGGGTGGTGCAGAGATCAAAGCGAAAGCCGTCCACATGCATGACCTCGACCCAGTAGCGCAGCGAGTCCATCACCATGCGCAGCAC
>JASJCC010000125.1 GCA_030066175.1 Paracoccaceae bacterium
GATGCCGGGCACGTCCTCGTTGGTGGTGTAGACCATGTGGCGGCCGATCTCGGCGTCGATATTGATGCCCTTGATCTGGATGAAGCGCGGTTTGCCGTCGCTGAACACCGTCCCGGCGATCGAGCGTTCGCGTTTGGGTGTCACCACAGTGACCTTGACATACCCGTCAAAGGCACCGGACTTGGCCTGGTTGGTGGTGCTGATCTTGACTCCACGTTCGCGCGCAATCAGCGGTGCGCTGACCATGTTCACGTCCGGGCTGACGCATTTCATGATGCCGGCGATGACCGAACAATTCAGCGCCTCGAGGTTCATTTCCGACACTGAGCCATCGTAGAGGATGTTGATCGCCTCGATCGGCTCATCCGTCATCTGCCCGATGAAGCTGCCGAGATGGTCCGCCAGCTTGATCCACGGCCCCATGACCTTGGCCTCTTCGGCAGTGACAGACGGCATGTTGAGCGCGTTTTCCACCGCCCCGGTCAGCAGGTAGTTCGCCATCTGCTCGGCCACCTGAAGCGCGACGTTTTCCTGCGCCTCGGTGGTGGCGGCGCCCAGATGCGGGGTGCAGACCACGTTGGGCAGGTTGAAAAGCGGGTTTTCCTTGGCCGGTTCCTCGGAAAAGACGTCAAAGGCCGCGCCGGCCACATGGCCCGAGGTAAGCAGTTCGGCCAGAGCCTCTTCATCCACCAGACCCCCGCGGGCACAGTTGATGATCCGCACGCCCTTCTTGGTCTTGGCCAGGTTTTCACGGCTGAGGATATTGCGGGTCTGATCGGTCAGCGGCACGTGCAACGTGATGAAATCGGCGCGGGCCAGCAGATCGTCCAACTCGACCTTTTCGACCTGCATCTTCTGCGCCTTTTCCTCGGAGAGGAACGGATCATAGGCGATCACCTTCATCTTGAGCCCACGCGCGCGGTCACAGACGATCCCACCGATATTGCCGGCGCCGATAACGCCCAACGTCTTCCCGGTCAGTTCGACGCCCATAAAGGCGGACTTTTCCCATTTGCCGGCATGGGTCGACACGCTGGCCTCGGGTATCTGGCGGGCCACGGCAAACATCATCGCGATGGCATGCTCGGCGGTGGTGATCATGTTGCCGAAAGGCGTGTTCATCACGATTACGCCCTTTTTCGACGCCGCCTCTTTGTCGATATTGTCGGTGCCGATCCCGGCCCGACCAACGACCTTGAGGTTGGTGGCGCGCTCCAGAATGGTCGGCGTCACCTTGCTGGCCGAGCGGATCGCCAGGCCGTCGTAATGCCCGATCGCCTCGGCGAGCTTGTCCTTGTCCTTGCCCAGATCGGGCATGAAATCGACCTCGATCCCCCGGTCACGAAAGATCTGGACGGCAGCGTCAGAGAGTTTGTCAGAGATGAGAACTTTGGGTACGGTCATTTGCTACGCGCCCCGGACCTGATCCGGGGCCTCCTGTTAGAAATTTGGGTGAGGTCCCGGGTCAAGCCCGGGACGGGTGTTTTCAGGCGGCCTGCGCTTGCGCGTCGATTTCCGCGTGGAAGGCCCAGTCAAGCCAGGGCAGCATCGCCTGTATATCTGCCGTCTCAACCGTACCGCCGCACCAGATCCGCAGACCGGCGGGCGCATCACGATAGGCACCGATATCCAGCGCCACACCTTCCGCCTCCAGCCGCTTGGCCACGGCCTTGGCAAAGGCCGCCCCATCGCTGATCCGCGGGTCGGTGAATTTCAGGCAGACCGAGGTGTTCGAGCGTGTCGCTGAATCGACGGCCAGGTTAGCGATCCAGTCATTGGCTTCGCAGAACTCCCAGACCGCCTGCGCATTGGCATCGGCCCGCGCCATCAGGCCCGGCAACCCGCCGACTGATCGTGCCCAGTCCAACGCCAGAAGATAATCCTCCACCGCCAGCATCGACGGCGTGTTGATCGTCGCCCCTTCGAAAATACCTTCAATCAGCTTGCCACCCTTGGTCAGGCGAAAGATCTTCGGCAAAGGCCAGGCCGGCGTATAGCTTTCCAGCCGCTCCACCGCCCGCGGGCTAAGGATCAGCATCCCATGCGCCGCTTCACCCCCCAGCACCTTCTGCCAGCTAAAGGTGGTCACATCCAGCTTGTCCCAAGGCAGGTCCTGCGCAAACGCGGCCGAAGTGGCATCGCAGATCGTCAACCCACCGCGGTCCGCCGGGATCACCTCACCCGACGCGACCCGCACGCCCGAGGTCGTGCCATTCCAGGTGAAAACCACATCGGTGTCATAGTCGATTGCCGCCATATCGACGATCTCGCCATACTCGGCGGTCTTCACCTCGGCGTCGATCTTGAGCTGCTTGACCACATCGGTCACCCAACCGGCGCCAAAGCTTTCCCAGGCCACCATCGTCGCCTTGCACGCCCCCAAAAGCGACCACATTGCCATTTCGACAGCACCTGTGTCCGAGGCCGGGACGATACCAATGCGATAGTCGTCAGGAATGCCCAGCACCTCGCGCGTGCCTTCGATGGCGGCCTTCAGCTTGGCTTTGCCGACGGCGGCACGATGAGATCGGCCCAAAGGCGCGTCAGCCAGCTTTTCCAGTGCAAAGACAGGGGGTTTGGCACAGGGGCCAGAAGAAAAACGCGAATTGCCCGGCAGCGTCGCCGGTTTGGTCATAGCCATTTCTGCTACCCTTCCAGATAAGCGCCCCTCGTTGGGGAGGGGTGTCCCACTGGCCGGGCTACCGGAAAGCCAACGCTCCTGCAAGTCGCATTTTCAGCACAAAGGGCCGCATTTGGACGCAGCACGTGACCGAGTGCAGCGGATCGGAAACAACCGGCAAAAGATCGTCAAATCCGCGCCAACCCACCTTCGACAAAATCCGCCGCCAGCGCAGCATAGGTCGCCCGGTCCAACCCCTTGCCGGGCCGATGCCACATGTAAAACCAGTTAAGAATGCCAAACACCGTCATCGCCGCGGCGCGCAGCCGGTCCGGCGGCAAATCCGGCCGCTCGGTCGCGATGGCCGCACACATGCTCGCCACCAAACGGCGCTGAATTGCGATCAACGGCGCCCTCATCTCTGCCGGCAACGCGCTCAGCGCCTCCAACTGCAGCTTATGCTCGGCGTCCGCGTCGGCGTATTCATCCAAAGTGACCCGGATCAACCCCCGCAATCCGCCGGGCGCCGCCGCCTCAACCGCCTGCGCCAAGGCGCCCAGATGTGTCTCGAGAATGTCGAACAGCAAGGCCTCCTTACTGTCGTGATAGTGATAAATCAGCGCCTTCGACACACCGCAATGCCGCGCCGCCCCGGTCATCGACGCCCGGTCAAAGCCATGCCGCGCAAAATACGCCGCCGCCCCCTTGCGCAGGGCGCGGCGCTTGTCGTCATGATCTCGGGCAATCCCGCGGGGCATGGCAATCTCAAACCTTTGTCAAAAGCGGTAATGGGATGGTGGGCGGGGCGATGGCGCAGGCGAGCGCCGGTCCCATCCTATTCCTTGGGCCGGTTATCGACGATCCGCACCGCCTTGCCCTGGCTGCGCGCCACGCCCCCCGGCGCCGACACGTCCACCCGCACCGTCACGCCTACCACCTGCTTGACCTTGCCCGCCAGTTCCTGACCCGCCTGATCGCCCAGCTCCACCGTATCCGGCAAGGTCTCCACCTTCACCCGCATCTCGTCCTTGTGGCCCACCCGGTTCAACTCCAGCTGGAAATGCGGCGCCAGCGCCTGCACGGTCATCAACTGCTCTTCAATCTGCGTCGGGAACACGTTCACGCCACGCAAAATGATCATATCGTCCGACCGCCCCGTCACCTTCTCCATCCGCCGCATCGACCGCGCGGTCCCCGGCATCAACCGCGTCAGATCCCGCGTCCGGTAGCGGATGATCGGAAACGCCTCCTTGGTCAGCGAGGTAAACACCAGCTCCCCCAGCTCCCCATCCGGCAGCACCGCACCCGTCTCGGGATCAATCACCTCGGGATAGAAGTGATCCTCCCAGATATGCAGCCCATCTTTGGTCTCGACACATTCATTCGCCACCCCCGGCCCCATCACCTCCGACAGCCCATAGATATCGACCGCATGCATATCGAAAGCTTCTTCGATCTCGCGCCGCATGGCGTTGGTCCAGGGTTCCGCGCCAAAGATTCCCACCTGCAAAGGTGACCGGCGCGGATCAAGACCCTGAGCCGCATATTCATCCAGGATCGACAGGGCATAAGACGGCGTCACCGTGATCCCCTTTGCGCCGAAATCCTCGATCAGCCGCACCTGGCGCTGGGTCATCCCGCCCGAGATCGGCACCGTAGTCAGCCCCAGCTTATCCGCCCCCAGGTGGATGCCGAGGCCCCCGGTAAACAGCCCATAGCCATAGGCGTTGTGCAGCAAATCGCCCGCCCGCAAGCCGGAGGCGCGCAGCGATCGCGCCACCACGCTGGCCCAGACATCCAGATCACCCGCCGTATAGCCCACCACTGTTGGCTGCCCCGTCGTCCCAGATGACGCATGCACCCGCGCCACCTGATCGCGCGGTACGGCAAACATGCCAAAGGGGTAATTGTCACGCAGATCTGTCTTCACCGTGAAGGGAAATTTCGCCAGATCCGCCAGCGACGTCAGATCATCGGGATGCACCCCCGCAGCATCAAAGCTTGCCTTGTAATGCGGCACGTTTTCATATGCATGCCGCAGCGACCACTGCATGCGCTGCAGCTGCAATGCCGCAATCTCATCGCGGGAGGCGATCTCGATCGGGTCGAGATCCTCTTTGCGTGGTGTCAGATCCTCCATGCCGCTCCCTCCGTCACAGCTTTTCCATCACCAGGGTAATCCCCTGCCCAACCCCGATGCACATCGTGCAAAGCGCATAGCGCCCGCCCGCGTCATTCAGCGTATGCCCCGCCGTCAAAGCCAGTCGGGCGCCGGACATCCCCAAAGGATGCCCCAGCGCAATCGCACCGCCATTGGGGTTCACGTGGTCGGCATCGTCGGGCAGGCCCAGCCGTCGGGTCACGGCCAGAGCTTGCGCCGCGAAGGCCTCATTCAGCTCGATGACGTCGATCTGGGTGATCCCCAGCCCCAAGCGCTCCAACAACTTTTCTGAGGCCGGCGCCGGGCCGATTCCCATGATGCGCGGCGGCACTCCCGCCGTGGTTGCCCCCAGAATGCGCGCCACTGGTTGCAGCCCATGCGCTGCGGCCGCCTCAGGTGACGCCACAATCAAAGCCGCCGCCCCATCGTTCACACCTGAGGCATTGCCCGCCGTCACGCTGCCCCCCTCTCGAAACGGCGCACGCAGGCTGGCGAGTTTCTCCAACGTCGTCTCACGCGGGTGTTCATCCGTTTCCACCACCCGCGGCTCGCCGCGGCGCTGCGGAATATTCACCGGCGTGATCTCACGCGCCATCCGACCAGACGCAATCGCCGCCAAAGCCCGCGTCTGTGAGCGCAGGGCAAAAGCGTCCTGATCCTCTCGCGATATCCCAAACTCCGCCGCGACGTTCTCCGCCGTCTCGGGCATCGAGTCGGTGCCAAATTGCGCGTGCATCGCCGCGTTCACGAACCGCCAGCCAATGGTCGTGTCATAGACCTCGGCCTGCCGCGAAAACGCAGCGTCGGCCTTGCCCATCACAAACGGCGCCCGCGACATCGACTCGACACCGCCCGCCACAACGATCTCGGCCTCGCCGCATTTCACCTGCCGCGCCGCCATTGCCACCGCATCCAACCCCGAGCCGCAAAGCCGGTTCACCGTCACCCCGGGCACGCCTTCGCCCAAGCCCGCCAACAAAGCCGCCATGCGCGCCACGTTGCGGTTGTCTTCACCCGCCTGGTTGGCGCAGCCGAGGATCACCTCGTCCACCGGCAGCCCCTCGGGTACCACCGCATGGATCACATGCGCGGCCAGATCGTCCGGCCGCACCGAGGATAACGCGCCGCCATAGCGCCCAATCGGTGTCCGCGTACCCTGACACAGCCAAGCCTCACGCATCGGCGCTCTCCTCAAAATGTCGGCCTTGGATGGTCCGCGACAACCCGCGCATCAGCGCCACCTTACGCCCGTCCGCGCCGGTCACCGTCACGTCGTAAACCCCCGACCGCCCCTGCCGCGCGACCTCAATCGCGGTGGCGGTCAGGCGCTCATCGGGCTGGCCGGGCGACAGGTAGGTAATCTGGTTTTCCTGCGCCACGGTGGTCAAATTGTAGGAATTGCAGGCAAAGGCAAAGGCACTGTCGGCCAGCGTGAAGATGAAGCCGCCGTGGCAAATCCCGTGCCCGTTCAGATGATGCGCCGCCACCTGCATCGACAGCACCGCGCGCCCCGGGCCCACATCGTCGATCCGCACGCCCAGCCAGGCGCTGGCAGCATCGTTGGCCCACATCACATCGGCCACGCGCCGGGCGCGTTCCTCTGGTGTCATCACCTGTCCTCCCTGCCCGCGACCCTGCACAAACCCGACCAAGCGGTCAAGTCTGTTGATTTCTCGCTGTGCCTGCGGCACTGTCCCGGCGACGGGAGGGACCAAGATGCTGACACCGCATAGCTATGCCTGCGACAGGTGGATCGCGCCCGGCGCCGAGGCGCGTGAGATCATCGGGCCAGTGAGTGCCACACCCATCGCCCGCGCCGGGGGGGCTGCGCTGGATTTCGCGGCGATGTGCGACCACGCCCGCCAAGCCGGCGGCCCGGCCCTGCGCGAGATGACGTTTCACCAACGCGCCAAAATGCTCAAGGCGCTGGCGCAATATCTCGATACCCACAAGGAGGAGCTTTACGCCCTCAACCCGCTGACCGGGGCCACGCGTAAGGATGGCTGGATCGATATCGATGGCGGCATCGGCACGGTCTTTGTGATCGCCTCGAAAGGCCGGCGTGAGATGCCGGATGGCCACGTCTATGTCGATGGCGGGGTCGAGCAACTGTCGCGCAAAGGCAGCTTTCTGGGTCAGCACATTGCGGTCCCATTGCAAGGCGTTGCGGTGCATATCAACGCCTTCAACTTCCCGGTCTGGGGGATGCTGGAGAAGCTCGCGCCGACGCTTTTGGCCGGGGTGCCGGCGATTGTGAAACCGGCGACGCAGACCTGTTACCTGACCGAGGCGTGTTTCCGGATGATCATCGAATCGGGCCTGCTGCCGCCCGGCGCGGTGCAGCTGATCATCGGTGGGACGGGGGATCTGCTGGACCTTTTGGGCGCACAGGATGTTGTCAGTTTCACAGGCTCGGCCGAGACCGCTTTGACCCTGCGATCAAACCCCAACCTGTTGCGCCACTCCGTACGGTTTGTCGCTGAACAGGACAGCCTGAACGCCTCGATCCTCGGCCCGGATGCCACGCCGGACACACCAGAATTTGACCTCTTCATCAAAGAAGCGGCGAAAGAGATCACCACCAAGGCGGGCCAGAAATGCACCGCGATCCGGCGCATCATCGTGCCTGAAGCGCAGCTGGATGCGGTGACCGAGGCGCTGGCGGCGCGGCTGGCGCGGACCACCGTCGGGGACCCGGCGGGGGACGCGCGGATGGGCGCACTGGCCTCGGCTGGGCAGCGGGCGGATGTGCTCGAAAAGGTTCAAGCCTTGGCCGGTGAGACGCAGGCCGTGCTCGACATCAAGCAATTCGACCTACCCGATACCGGCGCCTTCCTGCCGCCGATGCTCTTACGCTGCCCGGATCCGGATGCGGCCCGCAACGTGCACGCGCTCGAAGCATTTGGCCCGGTGTCGACCCTGCTGCCCTATCGCGACACGGCACATGCGGCCGCGCTTGCCAATCGTGGCGGCGGGTCTCTGGTGGCGTCGCTGGTCACCCATGATCCGAGCGTTGCGCGC
Organism: Paracoccaceae bacterium; assembly: GCA_030066175.1. Classification (GTDB taxonomy): domain Bacteria; phylum Pseudomonadota; class Alphaproteobacteria; order Rhodobacterales; family Rhodobacteraceae; genus JASJCC01. The sequence goes on from JASJCC010000125.1 coordinate 7,803, forward strand.
GACATCACCCTGGCCAGCGCCGCCTGGCACGGCCGACTCTACATCGTGGACCGCACGAGCATGGGTGAGGCCACCGGCCACGGCTCTCCCCTGCCGCATATGACTCATGGCGGCCCGGGCCGCGCCGGTGGCGGCGAAGAGCTGGGCGGTATCCGCGGCGTTCTGCACTATATGCAGCGCGCGGCGATCCAGGGCTCCCCCGATGTGCTGACGGCGATCACCGGCCAATGGGTACCCGGCGCGCAGGAGGTCGAAGGACCGAAACACCCGTTTCAGCGCAGCTTTCACCAGATCGAGATCGGCGAGACGATCACCACCGAAAGCCGGACGGTCTCGCTGGCAGACATCGAGCATTTCGCCCATTTCACCGGCGACATGTTTTACGCCCATATGGACGAGGACGCCGCGCGCGCCAATCCGTTCTTCCCCGGCCGTGTGGCGCATGGCTATCTGCTGCTCAGCTTTGCCGCAGGGCTCTTTGTGCAACCCGACCCCGGCCCTGTGCTGGCCAATACCGGGCTCAATGCGCTCAGCTTTCAGAAACCGGTCAGCCCGGGCGACAGCCTGCATGTCCGGCTGACCGCGAAACGCAAGACGCAGCGCACAGATGATTATGGTGAAGTGGCCTGGAACGCGACGCTTTACAACCAGGATGGCGATCAGGTGGCGGAGTATGAGCTGTTGACCATGGTCGCCTATCAGGCCGCCTGAGACGGTCGTTGCAAAGCGGCAAAACCCCTGTAACGTCAGGTGCATGGACCCTCTGGCCCCCCTGATCCAGACGCTGCACGCCGACGGACGCCTGCGCGTCTGGTCGCTGGTGATCACCGTGTTTGGCGACAGCGTACTGCATCGCGGCGGCCAGATCGCGGCAGTGCGGCTCAGCCGGTTGCTGGGGCGGATCGGGGTAGAAAACGGCGCCATGCGGACAGCCCTGTCGCGGCTGGCGCGCGATGGCTGGGTTGTTGGCACCCGCGACGGGCGGACCAGCCGCTATGGACTGACGCCGCAAGGGCTGGCGCAGTTTGGGCCGGCCACGGCGCGGATCTATGCCGCCCCGCGCGCGGGGCCCGTGCAGCGCTGGACGTTTCACACCGATCCCAACATCGTAGGCCTTGCGGTGGCGGGCGGGTGGCTCAACCCCGGCCAACCGGGTGTAGAGGGGTTTTCGGTGGTGGGCCGGCTTGGGCCGGACAGCCGGGCAGAGGTCTGGCAGGGGATCGACCCAGAGCACAAAACCGCGCTCACCCGCTTGGCCTCTGACCTAACCGCCCTGGCCAGTGACAACATGGATACGCTGACCGCCCTCGCCGCGCGGACCCTGCTGATCCACCGCTGGCGGCGGCTTGTCCTGCGCTGGCCCGAGGTGCCGGTGGAGCTGATGCCCGAGGGCTTTCACCCCGCCGATCTGCACCGCGCCGTGGCCGACACCTATGCCCGGCTGAGCCCCACGGCTGAGGCCTGGCTGGATGCCGATATGCGCGACATGCCGGCGATGCCCCCAGCCGATGCCGGTTTTGCAAATCGCTTCAAAGGCCGGTAAAGCACTTGATTTCATCACGCAACGGCGCAACTCTGATCCCATGAACAGCTTTGCGCCTTTTCCCGGCAGTGCCGAAGTCGTGTCGTTCCAACGGGCCGAGCTGAACATCATCCTGTCGCTTTACGGACGTATGGTCGCCGCAGGTGAATGGCGTGATTACGGGATTTCATCGCTGCGCGACGTGGCGGTGTTTTCGGTCTTCCGCCGCACCGCCGAACACCCGCTTTACCGGATCGAGAAACGCCCCAAGCTGCGCAGCCGGCAAGGCGAATACGCGGTGATCGGGATGGAGGGACAGATCCTGAAACGCGGCCACGATCTGCGCACCGTCCTGCGCGTTCTGGAACGCAAGTTGATACGCGCGGTGGAATAACTCCTGTTGGCAGGGTCTAGCGAGGATGCCCGCCCAACATCGCGCAGAGCAGTTCGAACATGATCGACACCCCCAGGAAGGCGGTTGCACCGCTGGCGTCGAAGGGTGGTGAGACTTCGACCAGATCCGCGCCCGCAATATCCACGCCGTAAAGCTCACGACAGACCTGCAGCGCCTGAAAACTGTTTGGCCCGCCCACTTCGGGAGTCCCGGTGCCGGGCGCAAAAGTCGGATCGACGAAATCGATGTCATAGCTGACATAGCAGGGCTGGGCGCCGGCAACGTCGCGCGCCTCGGCCATGACATCCGGAATGCCGCGGTCGAACAGGTCTTCGATGGTGACAATGCGGATGCCGTTGGCGGCGGCAAAGTCGCGGTCTTCGGCGTCATACATCGTCCCGCGGATGCCGATCTGAATCACGCGTTTCGGGTCCAGCAGCCCCTCTTCGACAGCACGGCGAAAGGGTGTGCCGTGGGTATACATCGTGCCACCGAAATAGGAATGGAAGAGGTCGGTATGGCTGTCGAAATGGATCATGCCCAGAGGCGTGTCCTTGGCCAAGGCGCGCAGGACGGGCAGTGAGGTCAGGTGATCGCCACCAGCGGTCAGCGGGCGAATGCCGGCCTGCACGATCTGTTCGTAGAACGCGCTGATGCGGGCCATCGAGTCCGGAATATCGGCCGGGTTCGGACCCACATCCCCCAGATCGGCGCAGGCGGCGGTTTCAAACGGCCGCAGCCCCGTCACCCCGTGTTGCGCTCGGATCATGGTTGAGGCATCGCGCAGCTGCCGCGGCCCATGACGCGGACCCGGGCGGTTGGTGGTGCCGCTGTCCCAGGGCACGCCGACGAGGCCAATCTCAACCTCGTTAAACCTGGGATGCCCGGGCGGCACATGTGGCAGGCGCATAAAGCTGGGCACACCGGCAAAGCGCGGCAGATCAAAACCCGAGACGGGGTGAAAGAAGGGATCCGATGGCATGGGGCGTCCTTTGCTTTTGCCGCAGAGTGCCCGCTGGCGCGCGGCGCCTCAAGCCCCCGCGGGCAGTGTCAGCCTGGCATGACGCGTCACCGGGCCGTCACCTTGTGCCGCGATCCGCGCGATGGCCTCCGCCATCGGATCCAGCGCGACGGCCATGTGAAAGGCATTGGCGTGCAGCAGGGTTTGCGGATCGGCAACCCAGGCCACGTGGCCCTTCCAGAACAGGAGATCGCCGCGCAGGGGTGGCGTGCCGGGTGGCAGTGTCTCACCCAAGGTCGCCTCTTGCTGGTCGCTGTCGCGTGGGCAAGGCAACCCGCAGGCCCGATGCGCCAGCAGCACCAGCCCAGAACAATCGATGCCAAAGGCGGTATTCGCGCCCCAGAGATACGGCGTGTCTAGGAACCGTTCGGCGATATCGACCAGATGGGTGGCCAAGGGTAGCGCGTCAAGCGGCGTGAGATGCCGCAACGGCACAAAGCCCAGCTGCGTCAGCGCAAATCGGTCCGTGACGTCGGTTACTAGAACCTGCGCACCAAAGGACAGCGCCGCGGCCTCGGCGCTTTTGAAATCAGGCTGCGAATAGGCGTGGGTCATGCGGCCCCTGACCATGTGGCTGGGCGCAGGGACCGCCGCGGTCAGAGCAGTCGCGGGCAGGTAACCGACATAGCCCTGCACGTCGCTTTGCACAAAGGCCCAGCCATCACGCTCTTCGATCAACGTCACCGGCTGGCCCAGCTGCAGCTGCAGATCACGCGACCCAGACGGGGCGCGCAAGAGATCGACCACCGGCACAGCCACCCGCCGCGGCTCGCCATCGACAAAGCGCTCGGCCTCGACCTGACCACGCAAACCAGACAAGGCGACGCGCCCGTTGGCCGGGGTCACGCGGCGGTCCATCAGAGGTTCAGCGCCTGCGGCAACGCCCCAAGGATCGCGCGGGGGCCCTGGCCGACGCCGCCTTTGGGGCGGGCGGGGGCTGGGCTGGGCTGCCAGCCGTAGATGTCGAAATGCACGTAACAAGGCGACGCCTCGACAAAGCGACGCAGGAACAGCGCCGCGGTGATCGAGCCGGCCATGCCGCCCGAGGGCGCGTTGTCCAGATCGGCGATCCCGGGTTCGATCATCGCCTCATAGGGCTCCCAGAACGGCAAGCGCCAGACCGGGTCCGCGACGCGGCGGCTGGCATGTTCCAACTCGATCGCGAAGGTCTCGTTATCACAGTAAAACGGCGCGATATCTGCCCCCACGGCCACCCGCGCGGCCCCCGTCAGGGTCGCCATCGAAATCAGCAGGTCGGGCATTTCCTCATCCGCCAACGCCAAGGCATCGGCCAGCACCAGCCGCCCCTCGGCATCTGTGTTGTTGATCTCGACCGTCAGGCCCTTGCGCGAGGTCAGAATGTCCTGCGGGCGAAAGCTGTTGCCGGCAACCGAGTTCTCCACCGCCGGGATCAGCACCCGCAGGCG
>JASJCC010000123.1 GCA_030066175.1 Paracoccaceae bacterium
GCACGGACCAACGCCTCCATCCCGACCCAGTTTCCGAGTTCGGACATCAGGTTGCCGCCCATCGAAGCGCCTAGGTCACGCAACAAATCGTTGGTCAGAACCTGCTGTTCGACCGAGGAAAAGGTTGCCAGCTGGGTTGCGTAATCCGTGGAATCCACCGGGTTCAGCGGATCCTGATTCTGCATCTGCGCGGTCAGCATCTTGAGAAAGGTCTCAAAGTCCGAGCTGAGCGTGGTACCGCTATTGCTTTGGGTGGTCTGGGTTTGTGCCGTGCCGGCGCCAAACAGCGGCGGCGGTGTTGTGATCGGTTCCATGCGGTGCTCCTACAGTCGCAAATCGAGGCCATCCTGCGGCGCGATATTCCGCGCAGGATTGGCGGTTTCAGTGTGTGGTTCTGTGCGGTCAGCGGTTCGAGGGGCATGCCCAGCCTGCTCGTCAAAGCTCTGCTGTCCGCCATTGCCCTGCCCGTCAAACGAAAAGCTGGTCTGCTGATAGCCCAGCTCGCGCAATTCGCGGGCCAGTTGCTCGATATTGCGGCGCAAGAGGTCCAGCGTCTCTTGCCGGTCAGCGCTGACATGCACGGTGACCCCCTGGTCGACCGGCACAATCTGCATTCGCAGGCGACCCAACTCCTCGGGCTCCAGCCGGATCTCAACCCTGCCGTCCTGCGCTTGCGCAAGACCGCTGGTGATCTGCCGCAACAACGCCTGCGCGATCTCGGTGCGATGCGCGGAGTTTGAGGCCGCAACAGACGACTGCGCCACCCTTGCTTCGCTCTGCTGGTGAGCGATATCGACCTTGTCCAACTCCGGGCTCACGCTCTCTGCATCAGCAGTGTTCACCACCGCCATGGGAACCGCGACAGGGGTTGGACCCGGGTTAACCGGAGTGGAAATCGGCTGCGGCTGCCGCATATCGGCGCGGTCCTTTGTACCGGTCTCAAACCGGATGGCCGAGCGCGGATCGTCCTGAACCTGACGATCCATGTCACGCGACCGGTCCTCTGATTCTACCCGCGGAGTGGATAGGTTGGCAGCCACAGGACCGGGCCGTTGCGGCGCCAATACTGTCTCGGACTCATCTGACCGAGACAACTTCCGGAAATCCGAAGGCCGGTCTCCGGGATCGCGTCGCGATGGGCCGGTCCATGGGACCTCAAGCGATGTCCCTGCCGCACTCGCCCGGGCGTCCTCCAGCCGATTGGCCTCTGGTTTCACACCCGCCACGGTCTGAGCGACTTGCGGCCGCGGCGATTGCATTTCGAACGGCGCCTCAGGCGCCCGATTGGACGCCGCCGCATGCCGCACAATCGTTGCTTCAGGCGCAGCGGCATTCCTCCCGGATGGCTTTTCGGCAACTGAGGCTATCGCGGTTTTTCCGTTTGGTCCTTCCAACGCGCTATTTGTCTGTTTCAAAGAGTCAGCGCGCGCAGCTGTCACCGGCGCCTTGACCTCAAGTCGCGAAGCAGTCGCCGCCGCATCCACAAAATCGGGCATGCGACCACCTGATTGCGGCATGCGTTCCAGCGGTGGTCCGTCCTTCGATGCTGGCGCTGGCGCAGACGCCAAACGTGCAGAGCCGGGTTTCCGAGTGCTGATCTGAACGGGCATGTCCGTGGAGGGGATCGCGGTCTTGGCACGTTCAGAAACCTGCGCCGGCGGTATTGGTGTCTCAGAATTTGCCGGGGAGCCGAGTCTCGGCTCGGTTGTCATCCGCATTGCGTCCGTGGGTGATGTATCCGCTCCGCGTGACTGGGTGCGCGTTTCTTGCGACGCAAGTGCTGCGGTCATCGGAATCGAAGGCGCGGGCATTGACCGCGCGTCGGCACCCCTGATCGATGGTGCAACCCGATCAGCCGGAGCATCGTTGATCGACACCGTGCGGTTCGTATTTGACTGTGCCGCAATCTGAGGCGAAACCGCGTTGCGACCAACCAATGGCCGGCGCTGTTCTGTCAGCGAGGCATTCCCAAAATCCATCCTCGGTGCATCTGTCGAAGCAGACCGCAGAAGCGGGGCAGGGCTTGCTTCGTTCCCTGGGTTTTGAAGACGGGTGCGCTGCGCATCCTGATCAGGCACCTGCCTTGCTTGCAGTGGGAGTATTGTCTCAGGCGTGGGCACGCGCGCACCGGCATACGCCGGAGTGTCAGCGCGGGGCGTTTCTCGGCCTGAGGAGTGGATCTCTTTCGCCCGTACCGGGGCATCGGTGGTCTCTATCGGCGTACGCGTTTGCGATTGCTCCGTCCCGGTTAGAGTTGCCTCACGGGCCGGCGCTGCGAGGATTGCTGCGCTGGTCTTTGGCGCCTCGGCAGTGGGGCGTTCGGACATGGCCATTGGCGCAACGATAGACGACTCGCGGCCTGTCGGAGAATCACCGTCCGCTCGGCTAATCTTCTCCGCTCGCTGCTCAAGAGACTCTGTATCTCGCTCAGGCCGCTGCAAAGAAAGGTCACTGACGCGCTTGTCAGTATCGACGCGCGTTTCCGACAGCGTTTCACCCGTTGCCTTGCGCAGATTTGACGGGGTCACCTCGGTGTCAGCAACGGCGTCAAAGCGAACTGCGTCATCGTCCTGCCCATCAGTCTCCGGCAGCGGATCGGAGGCTGATGCCTGCTCTTTGCCGGCCTGCTTGGACGCGGCCACGGGTTCTTTCTCGTCCGCGCCTTCGGCTCCCTGAGGCCGCCCAACCGTCTTGGCCTCAGGCTGCGATTCTGGCTGATCTTCGCCCTTTTCCATACCCTGGAAAACGGCCTCAAACCCCTCGCCCCGGGGTTTCGGATCGCCATCCGTCATCTCCGACAGCCGCGTGGAAAGGCCGGTCGGGTTCACCAGTGGTGTCAGCATGCCTGCTCCTGGAATTCTTCCATTTCGGGGAAACTAGCGCGGTGATCCTTACCGCTTCTTTACCGACATGCCGTCCTATTCCGGCGAAGTGAGTCGAATTGGAGATACCTCAATGGACATTCCCGGAATCGCGACCCGGACCGCTGCGCCACAAGACAAGGCGCTGCGGATGGCGGCCCAGAAACTGGAAGCGAGTTTTCTCGCGGAAATGCTGAAATCGGCCGGTGTCGGCAAGACGCCAGAGGCGTTTGGCGGTGGCGCGGGCGAGGATCAGTTCGCGTCCTTCATGCGCCAGGAACAGGCGCGGAAAATGGCCGAGAATGGCGGCATCGGATTGGCCGAGGCGCTGTTTCAATCGCTAAAGGAGCGGGCAAATGACTGATGGAGCATGGGCAGAAAAACTGACGGCACTGATCGAGGAAGAGCGGCAGGCGCTGTTGAACGGTGACCTCGACAGCATTGAAAAGGTGATCGAACGCAAGCAAGAGCTGATTGTGCAGATTGCCAATACCCCGCCGAACTCACCGGACGAGCTGGAGCCTCTGCGTCTGCAATTGCGGCGCAATCAGGTGCTTTACGATCACGCGCTGGCGGGTCTGCGCAACGTCGCGGATCGGCTGGGCACGCTGCGCCGGCTGCGCAAGTCTCTGGACACGTATGATGCATACGGACAGCGGCAATCCATTGAAGACACGACGGAAAACCAGCTTGAGCGGCGGGCTTGATCGGATTTGCGGAAAATTTGCAAAACGAAAATTTGCTGCTTAGCACTCCATTAGGGATCAGCCGCGATGGTGGCGCTGCACCCGACGTGGTGGCGCAGATTATGATGAAAAGTCTGCACTCGTCAGAAGGACGCTGAAACGCCGAACTCGGCATCTGCAACCCGGCGCAAAGCGCCGAACACAACGCAAGGACTTAATGAATGTCTAGCATCCTGACGAACAACGGCGCCATGGTGGCGCTGCAAACCCTGAAGTCGATCAACTCGAACCTGGCCGACACCCAGTCGCAAATCTCGACCGGCAAATCGGTGGCCAACGCCAAGGACAACGCCGCTGTCTGGGCCATCTCCAAGGTGATGGAAGCCGACGTGAAAGGCTTTAAGGGGATTTCCGACAGCCTCAACCTCGGCCAGTCCACCGTTGCGGTTGCCCGCCAAGCGTCGGAAACCGTGACTGAACTTCTGACCGACATCAAAGGCAAGATCGTCGCGGCCCAGGAAGAGAACGTCGATCGCGGCAAGATCCAGACCGACATCGATGCCCTGACCAACCAGATCGAGGCCGTCGTCGGCGCGGCGCAGTTCAATGGCCTGAACCTGCTGTCGAACACCGACACCACGGAAGATTCAGGTTCCATCGATATCTTGTCCTCGCTCGACCGTTCGGGCACGGGCGTCGCGGCGTCTGACATCAATGTCGGCAAGCAGGACCTTGGCACCAGCGCAGCCACCGCCGGCACCATGGGGTCGGACGTTTCGGTGAACTCGACCGCAGTCGCTTCGGGTGCGTCGGCTGAATTCGTGACCTTTGACGGCGTCGGCGCTTCTGACGATCTGGTCGCAGGCGCGTCCTTCCAAGTCACAGGCAGCGGCAACTTCGCTGGCGACACCTCGGGTGATGCGCTCGACTTTTCGTCGAACGTTACCTACGTGGCGCGCGATGGGGACACCCTTGCCGACGTGACGAAGGCCATGGTCGAACGCCTGAACGTCCAGGCAAAGGAAGACGGCCTGGAGATCACCTTCTCCGTCAACGCGGCCAATGCCGGTCGGATCGACTTTACCAACAACTATGACGAAGCCATTTCCGACGACAACAGCGTTGTCGAGCAGTCCGACGTTGCAGACATCGCAACGCTGGAAGGCGAGGCTGACGGCACAGTTGGTGGCGGTCTGGAACTGCTCAGCGGTTTTGACGTGACGACAGACAACGGCAGCGAAGCAGCCCTCGAAGGTATCGAGAACCTGATCCAGACGGCCATTGACTCGGCATCTGCATTTGGTTCGGCACAGGGCCGGATCGAAACTCAGACGGAGTTTGTCACTGGCCTGACCGACGCGCTCAAGTCGGGTATCGGCACGCTGGTTGACGCCGACATGGAAGAGGCCTCGGCCCGTCTGCAGGCCCTGCAGGTCCAGCAGCAGCTGGGTGTTCAGGCCCTGTCGATCGCCAACCAGGCGCCGCAGTCGCTGCTGTCGCTCTTCCGGTAAGCGAACCCTTTTGGTGGGCCGGACAACCGGCCCACCGATCTCCGCCAAAGTTCCGATCATTTTGACCAGAAGGTTTCACCGTGAACGCGCAAAACCTGGCGCACCGCGCCTATGCAGCCTCCGCCGCATCGACCCGCACAGACCGGGGCACCGAATACGAACTCATCGCCCGGATATCGCATCGTATCCGCGCCTCTGCACAAAGCGGACCCTCCGCTTACCCGCAATTGGTTGCAGCCCTGTCCGACAATCAAAAGCTCTGGACCACGCTGGCTGTAGACGTCGCTGATCCTGATAACGGCCTGCCACAGGACTTGCGCGCCAGGATCTTCTTTCTTGCCGAATTTGTGCAGCAACACACCGGCAAGGTGCTGGCAAAGAAAGCCAAACTGGGGCCGCTTCTGGAAATCAACGCCTCCATTCTGCGGGGGCTCAGCGCAAAAAGGGCTCAGAGATGAGTGGACTGGTTTTGAAGCTTGGCCCGCGGGAACGTGTCCTGATCAATGGGGCAGTGATCGAAAATGGCGACCGGCGCAGCCGGCTGTCGATCATCACGCCCAACGCAAACATCCTGCGTTTGCGCGACGCGATCCATCCCGAGGATGCCAAGACGCCCGTGCGCCGGCTGTGTTATGCCGCGCAGCTGATCCTGACCGGGGATGCTGAACCGGGCGAGGCGCGCCATCAATTGCTGCGCAATATCGAAGAGTTGAGCCGCATCCTCACCGATCCCGACAGCCGCCGCCTTCTGGCCGGCGCGACCGAAGCACTGCTCAACGAACAGTTCTACCAATGCCTCAAGGCGCTGCGCGCCCTCATTCCGCGCGAGGATCGCCTGTTGGCGGCCGCGGTGAAATGAGCTTTCAGCCGGTCATCGTCGGCAGCGGCTTGGTTGGCTGGCAGTTCCTGCAAAGCACGCTGGGCCGGCAGCGCGAAGTGTTTGATCAATCCGCCGCGCTAACCCGCGACACCGACTATTTCGAGGCCAATATCGGCAAGATCGACAGTGCCGAAGCTTTGGTCGATGATCGGCGCTTGCTGCGCGTGGCGCTCGGCGCTTTTGGCCTGCAGGACGACATCAACAACCGCTTCTTCATCAAGAAAATCCTCGAAGAGGGGCTGACAGATCGCGACGCGCTGGCCAATAAGCTGACGGATGAACGGTATAAATCGCTCGCCCGCGCGTTTGCCTTTGATTCCCCGCTTGGCCCCCGCACAAAGCTCAGCAGTTTTGGCGCAGAGATCGTAACCCAGTTCCGGGTACAGGAATTCGAAGTCAGCGTCGGCAATCAGGACGAATCCTTGCGGTTGGCGCTGAACCTCGAACGCAGCCTGCCCGAGATCGCTGACAGTTCGGTAGGCGCGGATGCCAAGTGGTTCCGCATCATGGGAACCCCGCCACTGCGATCGGTGTTCGAAGACGCACTGGCCCTGCCCTCGGGCTTTGGCCAGCTGGATATCGACAAACAGCTCGAGGTCTTCCGCGACAAAAGCCAGGCACGTTTCGGCGTGTCCGAGATCAGCGACCTGGCGCAGCCCGAGGTGATGGACAAGATCGTCCAGGGCTTCCTCTTGCAGCGCCAGGTCAAGCAAATCTCGACCGCGGGCGCAGGACAGGTTGCGCTGTCCCTGCTGCAACAGATCCCGCGTCAATCTATCCTAGGTTAATCGACGGTCGGCCAGACTCAGCCGGCCTACACGTCTTTGTCGTTGGCGCGATCCAGCGGATCATCTAATTGCTTAGGCATTCTGCTTGTCCTTGCGGAACCGTCGTAAAACGCCGATCAGTAGCGCCCCTAGTGCAGAGCTTGGTTCTGTTCGGGACCAGCGGGGGCGCCGCGTCCCGCCGGGCGACCGCGCGCTGCGGACATCTTGGCGGTTTGAGCCCGGCGCAGGATCAGTTCGAGGCGGGAAAACGCGGTGTCGGCCCCTGCGCCAGACCGTTCTCCGATGAAAGTGTCAAGCTCGGGCCAGGCGCGAATGGCCTGATCCAAAAGCGGGTCTTCGCCATCCTTGTAGAGCCCGGCTTTGATCATGGTTTCCGAGCGCTCATAGGTCCCAAAAAGCCCGCGCACCGTTTGAATGATGCCGTTTTGCGCCTCGGTCGCCGCTTCGGGCAGGCTGCGCGAGACCGAGCGCAGAAGATCAACGGCCGGGAACCGGCCGCGTTCGGCGATGGCGCGGTCCAGCACCACATGGCCGTCGAGCACGCCGCGAAGGATGTCGGCAATCGGTTCGTCCATGTCTGACCCGGCAACCAGCACCGTGAAGACCGCCGTGATGTCGCCCGCGTCATCCACGCCAGACCCCGCGCGTTCGGCAAGGCGCATGATCTGCTGCGCAGTCGACGGTGGATGGCCGCGCAAGGCCGGCAGCTCACCCGAAGCAATCGCAACTTCCCGATGCGCCTCGGCAAAGCGGGTGATGGAATCGGCCAGGAACAGCACGTGTTTGCCCTGATCGCGGAAATGCTCGGCAATCGTCATCGCCGCCAGCGGGCAACGGCGGCGTTCCAAAGGCGAGCGATCCGAGGTGGCCGCCACAACGATGCTCCGCGCCATACCCTCGGGGCCGAGCACATTTCGCACAAAATCCTGCACCTCGCGCCCGCGTTCGCCCACAAGAGCAAGCACGACAACATCCGCCTCGACCCCCTGCGCCAGTTGCGCCAAGAGGCGCGATTTCCCAACGCCGGAGCCAGCAAAGAGGCCGATTCGCTGGCCATGCACGATGGGCAAAAGCGTGTCGAACACCGCCAGACCCGTGCTCAGCCGTGCCCCCATCCCGCGCCGGGCGGCGGCTGGCGGCGGCGCGGATCGGAACGGCCGGCGCTTGCCGCCAGAGCGAATCGGCAAGCCATCCAAAGGCTGGCCATAAGGGTCGATCACGCGGCCAATCCAACTGTCACAGGGGGCCAGGGTCGGCGGCCCCATGACCGCTACGCGATGCCCCTGCGCCACCCCGTCCACGCCATCATCCGGCAGCATCGCCACCAGATCGTCGCTGATGCGCAAAACCTCACCACATAGGGGCGCGTCGGGCCGCAAAAGCCGCAACCTGTCACCAATACAGACCGATTGCGCGAGGCCCCGCACCCAGATCACCGTCCCGTCGACCGACTGCACACGCCCCAGCGCGCGCACCGGTTGCACCTGCGCCAGCTGCGCCCTCAGCCCGGTGATCTCGGTTCGCTTCATCGTACGCTCCCTTCATGTCTCGCAAACCGTTTCTAAAGGAATCAGCGTTAAGCCTTGATTGAAGCCATTGAGGGAGAAGCCCCGATGTTCACAAATCTGGACGTGTTCAAGACCGCCATGGCAATGGCCCGCCATGCCGGCCACAAGCAGGCGGTGAGCGCGCAGAATATGGCAAATGCCGATACGCCGAACTACCGCGCGTTGGATTTGCCGGATTTTCAGAGCACCCTGCGGGGTGACGGGCATGGTTTGCGCGCGACGCGTGACAAACATCTGCACGGCGCGACGAACAACAGCGGCGCCGAGGCTGCGGAACGCCGCGCGCCGCAAGATCCCAATGGCAACACCGTTTCTCTTGAGCTCGAGATGCTGGAGGCGGTCTCCGCCAAGCGCCAGCATGACCGCGCGCTCGCCATCTACCGATCCAACATGAACATCCTGCGCGCCAGCCTTGGCCGCACCTAAAGGAGCCGCGACATGAGCGCATTTTCCGACGCCCTCTCGGTCACGTCGAGCGGGCTGAAAGCCCAGGCCACAAGGCTGAAAATCGTGTCCGAGAACATCGCAAACGTCGACACGCCGGGATACCGGCGCAAGCTGGTGCCGTTTGAGTTGCAGCGCGACCCAAATGCCGAAGTGCAGCAGGTCAGCGCCGGCCGGGTGGATTTCGACCGGGGTGAACTCAACCGCATCCACGATCCGTCACACCCCATGGCCGATGCCAGCGGGCATTATGATGGGTCGAATGTGGACCTGATCCTCGAAATCGCCGACGCGCGAGAAGCGCAGCGCAGCTATGAGGCGAACCTCAAGATGTTTCAGCAAACGCGCGAGATGTCTTCCGGCCTGATGGAACTGCTTCGCCGCTAACCCACTGATATTCAACGTGTAAGGAGACCAGAATGGACGTCCGATCACTTTATGCCGCGCAAAAATACGCGGCTTCTCTGCCCAATATGGAACCGGACCCGCAGCAGGCGGTGCCGCAGAACGACTTTGCCAAGGTCGCCCAGGATTTTGCCGCCACCATGCAGGAGGCGGAAAAGACCGCGCAGGCCGCGATGACCAGCGGCGCCGATCCGCATGCCTTGGTCGAAGCGCTGGCGCAGTCCGAACTCGCGGTCGAAACCGCGGTCACGCTGCGCAACAAGGTCGTCGAAGCCTACCAGGAAATCCTGCGGATGCCGGTCTGAGGATGCTGAACGAAGCGATCTTTTTCGACACGCTGCGCCAGGGGCTGTGGATCGCGACCATCGTGTCGGTGCCGATCCTGACGGCGGCCCTGGTCGCGGGTGTCGGCGTGGGGCTTTTCCAGGCGCTCACCTCGATCCAGGAAATGACCCTGACCTTTGTGCCGAAACTGCTGGCCATCGTCGCGGTCTACTGGATCTCGATGAGCTTTATGACCGAAACGCTGGTCTCATTCTTTCAGGATCATCTGATCCCCATCATCGTCGGAGGCTGACATGGAAACCGCTGGCTACACGACCCTGGCCCGGCAATCCGGGCTGATGCGCGAAATGCAGCTGATCGCCAACAACATCGCCAACGCCAACACCACCGGCTTCCGGCAGGAAGGCGTGATTTTTGCCGAATACATCCAGACCGCGGATGTCGACAGTTCGGTATCCATGGCCTCGGCTCGGGTGCGCAACACGTCTTTTGCGCAAGGCACGCTGGAACAAACCGGCGGCCAGTTCGACTTTGCCATCGAGGGCGAAGGCTTTTTCCTGATCGAAACGCCCGAGGGCCAGCGCCTGACCCGCGCGGGCGCCTTTACGCCCAGCGCCGAAGGCACTCTGGTCACTCCCGACGGATATCCGGTGCTGGATGGCGGCGGCGCGCCGGTCTTTGTGCCGCCGGGGGCCACCGATCTGGCCGTCGGGCGCGACGGAACCCTTAGCACAGAAGGCAGACCTATCGGGCAGATAGGCGTCGTGCGTCCGCTGGACGCTTTGCAGCTGGTGCGCGAGGGCGGTGTGATGTTCCGCTCGGACGCCGGGGTCGAACCGGTCGAAGTGCCCCGCGTGATGCAGGGCTTTGTCGAGGCATCGAATGTCGATCCCATCCTCCAGGTCGCGCGTATGACCGAAGTGCAGCGCGCCTATGAGCTGGGGCAAAGCTTTCTCGAGCGCGAGGATGAACGCATCCGTACCGCGCTGAAGACATTCATCAAATAACCAAAATCAGGAGGCAGGCCATGCGCGCCCTCAAGATCGCAGCCACAGGTATGAGCGCCCAGCAAATGCGGGTCGAGGTGATTTCCAACAACCTCTCGAACATGAGCACCACCGGCTACAACGCCCGCCGGGCTGAATTTGCGGATCTGCATTACCAGCAGTTTGCCCGCGCCGGCACGGTGAACGCGTCGGATGGCACCGTGCTGCCGACGGGCGTGCAGCTTGGCCTTGGCGTCCGACCGGCAGCGGTGTCGGTGCAGCTGTCGCAGGGCGCCTTGTCGGCCACCAATGGCGATCTCGACATCGCCATCGAAGGCTCGGGGTATCTGGAGGTGACAATGCCCTCCGGTCAGCCGGCCTATACCCGCGACGGCGCGTTGAAACGCAATGCCGAGGGGCTGATCGTCAACTCCGAGGGCTATCCGGTCTCGCCAGAGATCGTCATCCCGGATGATGCGCGCAGCATCACGATCAACGGCGATGGCGAGGTCTATGCCTATTTCGAGCTTGGCACCCAGGCGCAGCTTCTGGGGCAGTTCACCATGAGCGGCTTTACCAATCCCAAAGGGCTTGAAGCGCTTGGATCGAATCTTTTTGCCGAAACCGAAGCCTCAGGCCCGGCCCTGCAATCGACACCCGGGCAGGACGGGTTAGGCACGGTCCGGCAAGGGTATCTGGAGGACAG
>JASJCC010000124.1 GCA_030066175.1 Paracoccaceae bacterium
TTTTCAGGATGTCGATCATGTCGCGTGGCGACACACCAAGAGCGTTGAGCCCGGCGATCACTTCGGAGAGCGACGTGCCGGTGGGGATTTCGGCAAGACCGATGCCCTCTTCCTCGATGATCCCGGCCTCGGTGCGCGGTACGATCACCGTTTCACCTTGCGCAAAGGGGTTCGGTTGGACCGCGATCGGCGCCTCTTGAATGCGCAGGGTCAGATTGCCCTGCGACACCGCCACGCGGGAGATTCGCACGTCTTCGCCCATGACAATTGTGCCAGAGCGCTGATCCACGACCACGCGGGCGCGGCGTTGCGGCTCAACTGGCAGGTTTTCGATCCCCACAATCGCCCGCGCCGGAGAGGGCGCACCGGTACGTGCCAGATCGACCGACACGGTCCCGGCATCCAGCATCGTGGCCGCCCGCCGGCCGGTCGCGCGGTTGATCACGTCTTCGATCCGTGCGGCGGTGGTAAAGTCGGGCTCACGCAGAGCAAGGCGCAGGGTCGACAGCTGGGTGAAGTCGAACTCGACCTCGCGTTCAATACGTGCTCCGGCGGGAATGACCCCGGCGGTGGGCACGCCCTGGACGACACGGGCGCCTTCGCCTTCGGCTTCGACACCGCCGGCGATCACTGTGCCTTGCGCCACGGCATAGATCTGACCATCCGCCGCGTTCAAAGGCGTCATGATTAGCGTGCCGCCCAGTAGGCTTTTGGCGTCGCCAATCGCAGAAACCGTCACGTCGATTTGGCTACCCGCGCGGGCAAACGGGGGCAAACGGCCGGTGACAAACACCGCCGCGACATTGCGCGGCCGGAACTGTTCGCCGGTGACGTTCACACCCAGCCGTTCGAGGATGTTCGACATGATCTCTTCGGTGAAGGGGGCATTGCGCAGCCCGTCGCCGGTGCCGTTGAGACCCACGACCAGGCCGTAGCCCACAAGATCGTTGGCCCGGACGCCATCGACCTCGACCAAGTCTTTGATCCGGACCGATTGAGCGCCGGACATTGCGGGGATGGAAAACAGGCACACGGCCAACAAGATCAGGAACCGCATCACAGATACTCCGCCAGAGACAGGCGCTGTGAGCGCGCCGTGATTGCGTAAAGGCTTTCCAACTGCCCGCGGATGTTTTCGTAGCGCGACGCGGATTCGTACGGGTCAGCCCCGACCAGATCGAGCCGGGCCAGGCTGGTCGCCGTGCGTTCCGCTGCATTACGCGTGGCGGTTTCCTCAACCCGCGCCTCGAGCGCGCCAAGGCCGGCGCGCAGTTCGACCAGGGGTTTCTGCGCGCCCAGAAGGTCCGTGCCCGCCTTGGACAGCATGTCGGATTTGACGTTTGGCGTCAGGGTCAGCGTGCCGTCCCCGGCCAGCGCCGCCAGCGCTAGGGATTTCACGATGTCACGGAAGGCCGGATCGGTGGCGCGAATGTCCACGCTGGCGCTTTCGCTGTCGCTGAGCTGCAAGGCGGCCAGACCCGTGGCCGACCCTTGATAGGTTGTCGTATCAAACCCGCCCGCTGTGGCAAACCAGGTGTCGAGCTGGGTTTCGATGTCGACAAGGGTGGTTTGCCCGGCAACCGCGGCGCTCAGATCGGCCATCAGCTGATCCACATCCTGCACCGCGGCGCGGTCAGTTGCCGTGCCGGAAAACAGAAACCGCCCGGCGACCGAGGCGTTGAGATCGCTCAGCACCTGGCCAAGGGCTGCGCGCGCATCCTCGGCCATGGTTTGCTGCAAGGTGCCCGAGGGCGTCAGATCGGCGGAAATCAAGACTTGTGCGACGGTTTCGGTGCGGTCTTGCATCTGATCGAGCGCCGTCTGCATCGTGCCGGTGACCAAAGCCGCCTCGGCGGTATTGACCCGATAAGTTTCCAGCTTTTGCAAGGACCGGTCGATCGCCATCAGGCTGGTCAGGTCACCAGCCAGATGTTTGGCCGGATCCTTGACGAATCCGGTGGAAATCTCGGCGGCCAGCGTGTCCATCTCTTGCCGCAAGCGGACCTGGTTGGTGCGCAAAACCAATGCCTGCGCCATATCGCCAATCGATTGCATGACGGTCCTCCTTAGATGTTCAGCAGGCGCTGCATCAGGTCATCCACGACGGACATGACCTGGGCGTTGGCCGCGTATTGTTGTTCGATTTGCATCAGGCGCTGGAGCTCTTGATCGGTGTCCACACCCTTGGCCAGTTCAAGCTCTTTCAGGGCGGTCTGCTGGGCAGAGGCAAAGCTGACCTCCGCATCAGCGCGGACCCGGGCCCCCGCCACGTCCGAGGCAAATTCGCTGGTGTGATCGACAAAACCCCGCGCGGCCGGGTTCAACGCGGTTGATCCCGGGGCATTCGGGGCGGTCAGGGCGGCAGAGATGGCCTGCAACAGGCGCGCATCGCCAACTTCACCCGGAGCGGCAGCGCCAAGACCGTCACGCAGACGCCAGCTGCCGCCCGTGTTGGGCTCAACCAGGACATTGAGCCGGATGCGTCCAGCAAATCCCGCCTCATTCGCGGCGTCGAAAGCCAGCCCGGCATCAGTGAAGAGACCCGGATCGGTGGCACCCAGCGTGGTGTCCGGACCACCCGGCCCCAGCCGTTCCGCCAGATCTCGTGCGATGCCGTCCAGCTGCGCCTGACGGGTGACCGCCACGTCATCGCGGATGGCGAATTGCGCGGCAAGAGACCCGCCGGCGATGAACCCGCTTGGGCCGGTATCCACCGGATTGCCATTCAGGGTCAAACCCGACAGATGCCCCGCCTCAACGGTATCGCCAGCGGCGATCATCGGGGTTTTGGTGAACTCCAGCGTCGACGGCGTGCCACCATCCAGGAGGACACCACCACCGATGGTAAAGAGGGACACCGCGCCACGGTCGCGCGGGACAACCCGCAGCGGCACGATGTCTGAGATACCGTCGATCAGGCGCTGGCGTTCATCCAGCAGAGAGGACACTTCGCCATTACGCGCCATGCCCAGCCCGATATCGTCATTCAGCTGATCGATCCGCGCCAGATTGGTGTTCAGCAGGTCGACCTGTGCGCCAATGGCGGTATCTGCCCGCTGCCGTGTGTCCTGCACCTGATCCGACAGGCTGTTCAGCTCGCGCGCCAAGGCCTGAGCCGAAATCGCAACCGATTCAAGACGCTGTGTCGAGGCCGGGTTGGACGCTGCCGTGATCAGGGCGCTTTCAAACGCCATGGCGCGGCCGGTCAGCGACCCGGGATCGCTGGGGTCGCCCATCAGATCCTCAAGCCGCGCCGAGAAGGCCTGCATATCGCCAGCAAAGCCGGATTGCGCATCTGACAGCCGGCGGTCTGACAGCAGGATCGGATCGCTGGCGCGAACAACTCCGTTCTGCCTGACGCCCCCCGAAAGCCCCGCCGCGGCGGACGACAGATCCAGCGTGCGGCGGCCATAGCCTTCGGTTGTGGCGTTCGAGATGTTGGTCGACACCAGGGAGGCTGCCCGCGCGTTGGCGGACAAGCCGGAAAAAGCGTTGTAGAGCGCTCCGGACAGGGACATGGTTCAGCCTCCTATGGCGTCGGACTGACCGCCAAAGCGGTCAGCGCTTGATGTTGGTGGTTTCCTGCAGCATCTCGTCCACGGTCTGGATGACCTTGGCGTTCGACGAATAGGCGCGCTGCGTCTGGATCATGTCGGTCAGTTCGCTGGCCACATCAGTGGTGCTTTCTTCGCGAGCAAAGGCCACGACGTCGCCGGTTGGCCCGTCACCCGAATCCCAGAGGAAATAGCTCCCACTTTCGGGAGATGGCATATAAACCTGCTTATCCATGGCGACCATGCCATTGGGATTGGGCAAGTCAACCAGCGGCACCTGATAGATCGTACGGGTGATACCGGTGTCAAAGAACGCATGGACAAAGCCGTTTTCATCCACTTCGACCGAGGTCATGTTGCCCACGGGCGAGCCATCTTTCGAGATGTTCAGCGGCGCAAAGCTGTCCGACAGCTGGGTCAGGCCCGAGCTGGTGCCCGGCTGGCCGATGTTGATCTCGATCGGCCCGCCGGCGGTGGTGACGACGATCATGCCAGTCGCCGGATCAAAGGCGCCGCCCGAAACGGTGGTCACGGTATCAAGCGTGCCGCCATCGGCGCGCGTGTCGTTAAACGTGACAGTGTATTCGCCCACGACAGTGCCGCCCGAGGCCGAATCGGTGATCACCATGGTCCATTCATTCGACGTCCCGGTGGCCGGCACGTTCGGCGTGAATTCGATCTGCAGGCTCTCGGAACGGCCGAGGTTGTCGTAATACTCCACCGACAGCTCAAGCGGATCGCCAGAAGACCCGGCATAGGTTTCGGTGGCGGGCAGGTTCACACCCATCGTCATCCGCGTGGTGGGTTCGCCCGAGAATTGGTTGACGTTGATCTGCACCGGTTCCAGCCCGTCATCGGTATCCCGCGGATAGGTCGGGATGGTACCGTCGGCATTGGCCGGCCAACCCAGCAGCATCAGGCCGGATTCCGTGCGCAGATAGCCATCCGCATCGGTCCGGAACGACCCGGTGGTGGTCAGGTACATCTGCGCATCGCCATTGCCGGCGGCAACCTCGGTCGCTTGCGCAACCGGCAGGAAGCCTCGGCCGCGTACGGCCAGATCGGTTGCATTGGTGGTCGCCACCAGCGACCCGCTTTCGTCGATCAGACGATTCGTCGTCGTTCGTACGCCGCCCGCGGTGTAAGAGCCCCCGTTGGACGACATCACCATCGACTGAAAGTCGGTTTCGACGCGCTTGTAGCCATTGGTGGCCGAGTTCGCGATGTTGTCGGAGATGGTCCCAAGCCGGGTGGCATTTGCAGCCAGGCCGGCCACACCAGCGTTCAAGGAAGAGGAAATCGTCATGGACACGCCTTTCTGCTGTCTCTTTCAAAGATCGCGACAACAGATAGGCGCCCGGGTTTAACGCCGCGCTAACAGCTAAAATGCGAACCAACTTCCCTTTGCTAGCGCAGGAAAATCACCTCGATCCGGTTGTTGCGCATATCCATCCTGTTGGTTTGGCTGGGTTCTCTGTCAGCATGGGCTGCGACCCGTTGCACACGGCTGGCCGGCATTCCGGTGGCAAACAAAAGATCGCGGAAGGCCCCCGCCCGTGTGGCCGAGACGTCCCAGCTTGGGTTATCAGCAAGGACAACAGGGTAGGTCGCGGTATGGCCTTCGACTGCAATCGCGTTGGTCACAACCCGGGCCGCATCCGCCAGTACAGCCGCCAGATCGATCAAAAGCTGCGTGGGTTCCGCGCCATTGGTGAAGAGCCGCGCCTCGTTAGTTTCGAACAGCTCAACCACCAGACCTTCGTCCGTCACGCGCGTTTCGATGTGGCGCATCAGTTCGTCCGCCACCATGCTTTCACCACCGCGCCCCATCAACAGCTCTTCGAGCATTTCAAAACTTTCGTCCTCAGCCGCCCCTTCGTTTTCCGAACTGCCCTGCGCAAACGCCCCGCGCGCTGCGCTGCTCTCGGTCGGGCGCATGCTGGTCGCACCAGTGCCCACCCTTGGCAAGGTATTCTCGGAAAACACGCTGGAGCCACCCAGGCTGCCATCGCCACCACCCGACACGCGGGCCACGGCAATCGTCGGACTGAAGTAATCCGCGATCCCCTTGCGCTGTTTTTCCGTCGTCGCGTTCAGCAGCCACATCAACATAAAAAAGGCCATCATCGCCGTGACAAAGTCCGCATACGCGACCTTCCACGCACCCCCGTGATGCCCGTCGCCCGAGACGACCTTTTTACGTTTGATGATGACTGGCGCGACATTGCTGTCGGCACCCATTTCCACCACCTTTTTCTCACCCGGGATCAGGGATAGAGTGCAGCTGTTACCACTGCCTTAACGATTCAAAATGTTCGGTTAAAAGCGTTTGGGCGGAGGATGGCCTGTCAAGAGTGCTCATTTTCACACAAAGCGCGGTGACCACGGGTCAAACCATGGACAGTGGACGCGCATTAACGGTAGCAGTGGCAAGACTGCAAGATGAGGAAGGCCAAGCAATGGCGAACGGACACCCCCAATCATTCGTGGCGCGTTGCGCGGCTGGTGCGGTGTCTGTCCTGGCGCTTTGCGCATCACCGGCGTTTGCCGCGGGTGACGGCATGCCGGGCTTCAATCTTTACGGCTCGCCCGGTCTGGTCGATATGCCGACGGCGGAAATGGCGCCCGATGCCAACCTCGCGCTCACCGTGTCCCGCCTGGGGGACACCACGCGTACAACCCTGAACTTTCAGATCACCCCGCGGATATCGGGCAGCTTTCGCTATGCGGCCATCGATAATTTCCGCCCCATTGGCTATCGCTATCCCGACTACTATGACCGCAGCTTTGATCTGCGCTTCCAGCTGCTGACCGAGGGGGACATTCGCCCGGCGGTGACAGTCGGTTTGCAGGACTTCATCGGGACGGGCCTTTACGGCGGGGAATACATCGTCGCGACCAAGACGCTTGCGCCAGGACTGAAGGTGACCGGCGGGATCGGCTGGGGCCGCTTTGGCAGCCACAACCCCTTTGCCACCACCGGCACACGCCCGGCGCAGCTTTTGCAGCAGGGCGGCATCCCCAACTATGACCGGTTGTTCCGGGGCGATGTGGCGGCGTTTGGCGGTGTCAGCTATGCCCCGAATGACCGGCTGCGCTTTAAAGTCGAGTATTCGTCGGACGACTATATCGATGAGACGACCATCGGCGCCATGAAGAAAGAGTCGCCATGGAACTACGGCATCGACTACACGTTCCGTAACGGCGCGCAGCTGTCGCTCTACCATGTTTACGGAACCGAGGTCGGCGCCCAGATCACCCTGTCGACCAACCCGCGCACGTCCGGAACACCCGGCGGTGTCGAACAGGCGCCGCTGCCCGTTGACCCGCGCGGACCCGGCGATGCGGCTGACCTGGGCTGGACCATGGACCCGGCCCGCGGCGCTAGTGCCAAGGCCTCGCTCCGCCAGCTTGCCGAAAACGAAGGTCTGGTCGTCGAGGCGGTTGAACTCTCAGCCACCCGCGCCACCGTGCGCGTCCGCAACCGCCGCTACAACGCACCTCCACAAGCCTATGGCCGTCTGGCCCGCGCGATGACCCGCAGCATGCCGGCATCGGTCGAAGAGTTCGTGATCGTTCCGATGTCGAGCGGCATGGCGCTAAGCGCAATCACCATCCGCCGGTCCGACCTCGAAGCGCTGGAGAACGAGGCAGCGACCGAGATCCTCGCGCGCACAACGTTTGAAGACGGCTTCCGCCGCGCGCCGCCGCCGGATTCCGAATTCTATCCGAACCTCGACTGGTCGATTGCCCCCTACCTGCAGCTCAACGTCTTTGACCCCGACAACCCGGTCAGCGCGGATTTCGGCATCCGCGCCGCGGGTGAGCTTGAGATCACCCCGAATATCAGCATCTCGGGCTCGGTCACCAAGAAGATCTCGGGCAATCTGGGTGATGTGGGCCGACTGGATCGGTCGAACCTGCCGCGGGTGCGCACTGATTATGCCCGCTACAGCGCCGCGGGCGACCCGGCGATCGAGTACCTGACGCTCGACATCTATGGCCGTCCCGCCCGCAATATCTACAGCCGTCTGTCGCTGGGCTATCTGGAACAGATGTATGCCGGTGCCTCGGCCGAGGTGCTTTGGAAACCGGTCGACAGCCGCCTCGCCTTTGGGGCCGAGGTCAACTATGTCCAGCGCCGCGATTTCGACCAGCTCTTTGGCCTGCAGGACATGTTCACCATCGATCCGGTCACCGGTATCCAGCGCGAGATTCCCAACGTGAACGGCCATCTGTCGGTCTATTACGACTTTGGCAACGGCTTCCACGGTCAGATCGATGCCGGGCGTTACCTGGCCGGGGACTACGGCGCAACCGTGTCGCTGGACCGTGAGTTTGCCAATGGCTGGCGGGTGGGCGCCTATGCGACCTTCACCGACGCAACGGCGGACGAATTCGGCGAAGGGTCGTTCGACAAAGGTCTGCGCTTTACCATTCCGCTGACCGCCTATATCGGCACGCCGACTCGCAACACGAACCAGGTGAACATCCAGTCGCTGGCCCGCGATGGCGGCGCGCGTCTGAACGTCCGTGGACGGCTGTATGAACAGGTGCGGGAATACCATGAACCCGATGCCGTGAAATCCTGGGGAAGGTTCTGGCGATGATCACCACCCGACTGACACGGCTGACCGCCGCATTGGCGCTTGGTCTGACCGTGGCCGCCTGCGGCAGCACCGAGAACCCGGTTTTCAACCTGATCAAGCAACTGCCGCAAACCCTGACGCAGCGGGACGCCAAGCCGCAACCGATCACGCAGGAACAGATTGCCGCCGGTCTCGCCGCGACTGACAAGCCGATTTCGCTGATCACGCTGGAAACGCGCAAAGGCCAGGCGCTTATGCTCGAGATCGAGCGCAACCGCGGCTACCAGAGCTTTGCCACCTCGTCGCGGCAGGTGGTGACGATCCGCGAGGGCTTCATGACCTCCAGCCGCGGGCTGGGCGGCGATCTGATGTCGTCGGAAGAGGATGATCTGCTGGCGCTGATCCAGGCCCGCAAGGTCGGTGACGTGCGCTATGTCCAGCGCCACCTGACCGTCGACAACCAGACCACCGTTCGCAATTACCTATGCATCGCCAAGCCGGACGAAGAGGCGCCGTCGCAACTCGGCCCGATCCTTGAGGGCGAGCGCGTCGTAACCGTCTACTGCAAGGACGAGCCGACCTATTTCACCAACAGCTTCATCGTCGACCGCCATGGCAACATCCGCGTGGCGCGTCAGTGGATGGGGCCGGATCTGGGTTATCTGGTGGCGCAGCACCTGCGCTACTGACGCGGCTTTCTAAAGACGTGGTTTTGCTCAGCCCTTGGGCGCGCGTGATTTGTGCATCGTCACACGTTTCATAATCGTCGCGAACATCAATCGCAGGTCGGAGCAGACGTTCCGACGCTTGGCATAAATCTGATCCAGCCGCGCCTTGCGCGGCACGCAGCGCCGGCAATAGACCTCTTCGGTCTCTTCCGGCGTGGTGCACGCTGCCAAAAGCCGCTCTTCGGTCTTGTGATAGGCCACCGTCGCCATGCCGGTGATCCCAGGGCGTGATTTCAGCACCTCGGCATAGGTGTCGGGAAACATCTCGACATAGCGCCGCAACGGCGGGCGCGGGCCGACAAAGCTGATATCGCCGCGCAGGATGTTCCACAGTTGTGGCAGCTCATCCAGACGTTTGCGACGCAGCATGCGGCCCGTCTCGGTGATCCGGTTTTCCTTGTCGCCGCCCGATACGCCACGATCCTGCGGATCCGGCGCCATGGTGCGGAACTTCCAGAGCAAAATGCCCTGATCCGGCGTCTTCATCCGTTCCGATTTATACAGAATCGGCCGGCCATCCCGGATCAGCACCAGCAGCGCGACCCAGACGATCAGCGGCATCAGCAGGATCGACAATCCTATTGCGCTGACCACGTCAAAGAGGCGCTTGGCAGGCGTCATGGCCAAACCCCGCCTGCCCGCGCTTCGGCCACCAGATAGCCAGCCTCTGCCGCGCCGTCCGGCAGCGCCGCCAGCGCCTGCTGGCGTGCCACGTCGAGGGCGACCAGAGGCGCCGCGCTGGCATCGGCGTCTTTCCAGCGAAGGGTTTTGCCCGACGCCTCGACAATGGCCTGCATCGCAGTCACCTGCGGCGCCGCCACGTTGAGGATCTGCACACCCTTGGCAATCGGCGAGGCAAGAACCGCCTCCACCACCTGCGCGAGGTCACTGGGCGCGACATAGCTGCGTTGTGGGCCTTGGCCGTCGGTGAACCTGTCAAGCTCGATGGCCTCCTGCTGCGCCAAATTGCCGAACAAAGAATCAGCCCCCGCCACATTGCCGACTCGCAGAATGCTGGCCATTGGCCCACCATGCAGCGATCGCCACGCCGAGACCATCTGCTCCATCGCCAGCTTGGACCGGCCATAGGCGTTTTGCGGATCTGCCTGTTCCTCTGCCAAGGGCTCAGGGCCGGGCCGATAAACTGCGGCGCTGGAAAAATGCACCACGTGCCCCGCGCCCAGCGCCGCGCCCAGCTCCATCGCTGCCTCAGCCAGCCGGACATTGTCCATCAGCTCCGCCTCGGTCCCGCGCGTTCTGCCCCACAAAGCAAGGACCGCATCAACCTGGGGCAGGCCCGACACGTCCGCCCCCGGGGTCCAGACCGACTCACCCGTCGGCAAAGGCCTGCGCACAACCGGGACGATATCTGGGCCACCGTTAGACCACTGGAAACGCAGCATTCGCCCCAATTTGCCATTGGCCCCAAGCATCAACACCCGCCCAATGTGCGATTTTGGCGCCACGGTAGAGCCCTCTTAAACCTTTTATTTCGCCGCTATTCTGTCTATCAGTCTAGGGCAAGGCTACAACTGCTAAAGCAGCCATCGCTGGGGGACGGCCGTGAGAAATGCATTTAGACTAGTTGCGATTTTCGCGACGGTGCTGGCGCTTGGCGCGTGCAGCTTGCCGCGCGGTGCCGCATTACAATCCGAAGTTCTGGAAGAGGCGAATGCCGATCAGCCGACCTTTCAGGTAGTTCCGGTCACCCGCGCCAATATCCCGTTCATCGAATACTGGCCCGATACCGGCCAGCACGGACACTTCCACTGGCCCAATACCTCGCACGGGCACAACGCCGCTGTCATCCGTTCCGGTGACAAGGTCGACGTGACGATCTGGGACAGCCAGGACAATTCGCTGATCACCAGCCCGGGGATCAAGTTCACGCAGATCCCGGGGATCCAGGTGGGGGCCGACGGGTCGATCTATCTGCCCTATGTGGGCCGCGTGATGATCCGTGGTCTGACCCCGGCCCGCGCCCGCGCGCGGGTTCAGTCGCGTCTGGAAACCATCGTGCCTTCGGCACAGGTGCAGTTGGCCTTGCAGCAGGGACGCGACAACACCGTCGATGCGGTCAGCGGCGTGAACAACCCGGGGCCCTATGCGCTCTTGTCGCGTCCCTGCTGCAAGGCCAACTGCACCTGTGCCGAAGGCACGATGGTTTCCAGACGCGACTGAACCCGCGCGCGGGCGCGGGCCGGGGTC
>JASJCC010000130.1 GCA_030066175.1 Paracoccaceae bacterium
ATCCCCCATCACGCGCGCTGGCTCGCGTCGCGGCCTCCGGTTGAGTGACCTGACCTGCACGCTTTGGCACTCGTGATGGCCTTGGTCCCGCCCCGATTTCATTCGAACGCTAGTTCCAGCGGACGGCGCCCTTATATCCCAAAGTAGCATGGCTCGATCGAACAAACAGGGGCTCTTCTTGGCAACCAGCATAAGTGTCTCGGCATCCATCCCGATCGTGGGGGCGCACCCCCTGGCTGCGCTGACCCGCGCGGCGGAGCACGTCGCGCCATGGTGACGGAGTGGGCCTCACAGCCCCGAGTGGTAAAGGCGTTCTTTATCGCTTGCGTGGCGTTCGAGGTGCTCGCCCTGCTCGCAACTGCGGTGGGCGCCGGAACATTCATGCGCAACGCGATGCTGGTTTTTGGCGGCTTCTGGCCCGCCACACTGATGGGCGCCCCCGAGGCATATCCCGGCCAAGCCGTCGCCATGTTTGCGACCAGCGCGGTTCTGCACGGCGGCCCGCTACACCTTTTCATGAACATGATTGGCCTGCTCTGGCTTGGCCCCCGCATCGTCGATCGCGTCAGCGCGGCGGGGTTCTGGCCATTGGCCGGCCTGAGCGCGATAGGCGCGGGCCTCGTCTTTACCCTGCTTGCCAATGAGCGAACGCCAATGATCGGCGCGTCGGGTGTGCTTTTTGGCTTTCTTGGCGCGCTTGGCGCGTGGGAGGTGGCCGACAGGATCAGCCGCAAACAAGAGCTGCGCAGCCTGTGGGAGCCGGCCTTGGTCTTTCTGGCGTTGAACGTCGCCCTTGCGCTTTTGTCGGGCGGCACCATCGCCTGGACGGCGCATCTGGGTGGGTTTTTGGCCGGGGTGCTGTGTGGCTTGCTGACCTGGAAACCGCCATATCGGAGCGGCGTTTAGCGCTTCGGCTCACCTCGCAAGCTGCGCGCTTACCCAGCCGAGCTATCGGCGTCTCTGGTCTGACGCTTCACCGCCAGCTCCTCTTCCGCAATGACCAAGCGCACACCCAACGTGCCCGTCTCCCCCAAGACAGGCGTTTTGGAGAGCGTAACCTCGATCGCCCGGATCTGCGGATAGGCCGCGCAGGCGCCGACGATCCGGGTGATCAGCCGCTCTTGCGTTTCATAATGCCCGTCGCGGGCGAGCCGGTCGACATCGGCAATCAACGGATCGTAGTCAAAGACGTGATCCATCCCATCGCGATCAATCACGACCAGACTGGCGTCGATTTTCAGGCGAAGATCAAGGACATGCGCATCGGGCACAACATCGTCCGGCCCGTAGGTCCCAATATCGGTCTCCAACTTGAGACCCGTCAGCTCAACGTAACTCTGGCCGTACAAAGCGCACTCCTCCCAATTCACATCCCGCGTTGCCGATCACTCGGCGTCTTCCGCAAAGAGAATTAGCTCGATGGTCCGCCGTGTCGCGTAATCCGCGGATATGTCTAAAGAAGCAAAGCCATCAATCGCGCCGGACTGTCGCCTTCGCGTGGTCGCACTACCTTGACCGGCGACAACAATGCGCACAGGAAACACGCGGCGGCAGCGCTTTATCCCGGTTTGCACACACAAGACTTCACAAGCCCTCACCCGGCACCAAGGAAAGACAGAATGACACCCCAAACAGTCCCCGAAGCGACCTTCCGCACACGCGCGCGCAGTGAAACAGGCAACACCTTTGTGTGGAAGGAAGTAACGACCAAGGATGTCTTTGCACGCAAGCGCATCGTGCTCTTCGCACTCCCTGGCGCATTCACACCGGCCTGCACGGAAAACCACCTTCCCGGATATGAAAAGCTCTATGACGACCTGATCGCCGAAGGCATCGACGAGGTGATTTGCCTGGCCGTCAATGACGCCTTTGTCATGTTCCACTGGGCGCGGCATCTGGACGTCAAAAAGGTCTTCATGCTGGCCGACGGAAACGCGGAATTCACCCGGAAAATGGGAATGCTTGTGGATCGGTCGGCGCAAGGCATGGGGATGCGCAGTTGGCGCTATGCGATGCTGGTCGAAGACCGGGTCATCACCCGGTTCCATGCAGAGCCCGGATTTGCCGATAATCCCTCCGGGGTGCCTGTTGCGGTCTCGGACGCAAACACAATGCTGCGCGCCATTCGCAATCCATAGTGCTTTTTCAAGTTTCGGTTTGAGCTAAGTGCCCGACAGCAGCGCTGTCCGCTGAGCAGTGTGTCGCCAGGTTGCTCTCTTTAATTGTGTCAAACGGTTGCTCGATTGCGCGCCCACACTGACCAGTTGAGCGCAAAGGCAAGCGATACCCAAACCAAATATGGAACAAACAGAAGCCCAGCGATCACGTCGTGCTGCCAAAACGCGACCATCGTCGTGCCGACGGCGATCCAAAGAATTCCGATGATGATACCGCCTGCAGCCATCCTCCGAAGTCCAAAGAACACGCCTGACCAGAGCGTGTTGAACGCAAGCTGAACGGCCCAAAACGCCAAGGCTTGGTCCGTCTCGGGCAAGACCGCTACGCGGGCCGCGGCCAATGACATGCTCACGTAGAGAAACGCCCAGACAATCGGAAACACCCAATTGGGCGGGGTCCAGGATGGCTTGGACAGGGTCCGATACCACTCGCCCGGTCGAAACAAGGCGCCGGCGACCGCTGGGGCAACGCAAGCCGCGAGAAACGTGAAGAAAAGAAACCATTCCATGGCACCCAGCGTCGCCGATCCTTAGGTCGTTGGCAAATGCGGCTCAGTATGGGGCGCCGCAGTGTCGTCACTCCCGTCAGTCATTCCGGTCCGCGGCTGGCGTGGCCTTTCTAGACGCCTCTTCGTTCCGAAACGCTATTTCTTCCACCGCGTGACCCGCCAAGCTGCGCCCGGCTTCGCGCATTGTCAGGTAGGTCTGGTCCGCACCGGCTTGCGAGATTTCCTCGACATGCTCCTCATAGAGGGCGTGGCTGACGATCGGGCCATTGAACCTTTTGCTGCGCAAGGTTCGCGCCGCGATGAGCTTTGCTTCGATGTCGTCCATCGCAAGCACCGCGGCTTCGATGTTGGTGAGGTTCACGCTGTTCCAGAAATTGCTGTCCTCGGCATCTGCAAAGATGGCGTTCCGGCCTGCGTCGGCCTGCGCAGCCGCCTTATAAATGTCCGCATCCAGGCCCACCGGACGCATCCCCAATTCGACAAGCTGCTCATATGCGGCGGACCCGGTGCGCCCCATTCCAAAGACCAGGACATTGGCATCTCCCAGGTCCCTGGGCTGCTCATCGGGGTGCCGCGTTGGCCGCTCAAACGGTTGTAGGCTGTCCTCGAAACGCTCGAATATCGGATGCGCGAGGCGGTTGAGAGGGGCTGCGATCAGAAACGACACGGCGACAGCGATTGCGAGCGGAACGAGAAAGCTCTCTGCCGCGGGAATGCCTGCGGCAACGATCAGGCCAAACTCGCTATAGGCGGTAAGCGAGAGCGCCGATAGGAACGAGGTCCGGGCCCTAAGGTTGAAAGCAATCAGCAAGAAGAAGAATAGCACGCCCTTCAGCGGCAGCAGGACACCTAACGTGATCGCAAAGACCAGGGCATTCCAATCGGGAAGGCCTGACATCCCGATGGACAGGAAGAAACCAACGAGGAAGACCTCCTTCAGAGCCCAAAGGGAGTCCGATAACTCGCTCGCCCTGGGATGCGTCGACAAGAGGAGGCCCATGACGAGCGCGCCGATTTCGCCTTTCAGACCAATCAGCTCGAACCCAACGCCGCCAATAACGAGGCTCAGCAGCATGCCCGTCAGAACGAGCACCTCGTCATGTCCGGCATAGTCGAGGATTTTGAAGAGAAGCGGGCGCAAAAGCGGTGTTGCAAAGATCAGCAAAGCCCAGGGCCCGGGGATTTTGCCCGAAAAGATCGCAAGGACCACAAGCGCAATCACATCCTGAACGATCAAGATGCCGATGGCGGTTCGGCCATGGAAATTGCCAAGCTCTCGCTTGGCCTCCAACATCTTGGCGGCCAGAACGGTGGACGAAAAAGCAAGCGCGATGCCGACAAGCAGGGCCACCATCCAGTCGGTGGTGAAAAAGACCCGGACCAAGGGTGCAAATATCGCAATCGAAATCGCAAAATGCAGAAGTGCGCTGCCAACAACTTGCGGTTCGCCAATCTGTTTGAGCTTGAGCTTGAGCCCCACCGTAAAGAGCAGCATTAAAACGCCAAGGTTGGCGAGGTACTCGAGAATGGGCCCGGTTGAGGTCGGCATGCCAAAGCCGGGGCCAAAAGCGTTGATCGCAAATCCAGCTGCCAGAAACCCTACAAGCGGCGGCAACCCGATGGGCCGCATGGCCAGCCCAAAGGAAAATGCAGCACCAATGGCGAAAACTTCAAAGAGCATTATCTAAGGACAGGCATCGCGATGATCAATCCTCGTCGGCTACATGACGTGGGCCAAGGTGCCCATCATGAAATCACGACTGTAGTTGAGGGACTTCACGCGAGGATCATCGTTCGATTTGCGCATCACGGTATCGTAGTCGGCCAAACAGATGACCTGCGCGTCGTTTTTGACGATCCCAAAGTTTCGATCCTCAAGGAACGCACAGCAGAATGATGAAGCCAAATCACTAGAGGCAAAGTTGAGCACGGTGGTTGTGCCGCCCGCATTGTTGATCATGCCGTAACAAGCGACCTTGCGTCGATCAAAGATGAAACCGGCATATTCGATCTTGCTTTGGTCGAAATCTTGCATCGTCAAATCGCCTGCTATGGCTGTAAGCCGTTCAGTCTCTTGTTTGAGTATAGCCAGAGACAGGACGGCGAGTCACGGAAATTCTGCACTGCAGCATTCTGTCTTGCAGTGCCCTGCGACCGACAGAGGAAACTTATCAGGCCACACGCTGGTAGCTTCGATCAGCTCGGCGAGGGTGGTTCTGTTGGCGGGAGAACCCTTGCCGCCAAAGTTTGGTCCCGGCAATTCCCAGGTCGTGCCTCCTGCCTCGAACTTGTAGAGGTGCGCGTGAAGGCAGGCTCAATGTACTCAAGTTTGATCTTCAACTAGATCATGCTCAATACCGTGTCCCCTTATCGGTCCCGCGAAGTTCCAAGACGGGAGAGCGTCGATATCGGACTGTGTTTAGCGTTGCGCATTGTTTCTCATTGAAGGTGTCCCAATCGGGCCTCGCCGTGGCTTGTAGCTCAACTCAACGCGCGCGAGAGGAACTCGGACATTCTGGTTCGAGAGAGGCAGACACAGTTTGAGTATCGTACAGTTTGATCGATTTGCTGATGCCTGAACTCGACTGTTGAGGGCTACAGACCGTTCTGCAATGAGTGTCTTGACGCGCCAGTGGAGTTCTTGGGCACATCGAAAAGCAACTGTTTTATAATGCTTTTGTCTGAATTGATGGTGCAGTTGCAGAGAGATAGTTTGAACTCTCTGTTTGACGTCCTACTCGAATGGGAAACCCATCTCGCACAACATGATCCAAGCGATCTGAGGTGCGACGATGAGCACATCAGAAAATAGTTTCAATGAGATAGCGGGAAAGCAGGTAAAGAAGAAGCCTGCGCCGTTCTCCTTGCGCCTGACTTTCGAGGAAAGAAGCCGTCTGGAAGAGCTTGCGGGCGATGAACCGCTCGGCAGTTACATCAAGCGCAAGCTCTTCGATGGGAATGGTGCGTCGCACAAACGTGCTCGTTCCAAACTCCGAAAGCCCGTGAAAGACGATGCCAGCCTAGCAAAGTTGCTGGCTTTGCTTGGCAGCTCTCGGATCGCCAACAACCTAAACCAACTCGCTAAGGCCGTGAATATCGGTTCCCTGCCAGTCGCGGCGGAGACAGAGTATGATATCCGCTGCGCCTGCGCGGATGTTGCTGCGATGCGGGAAGAGCTTCTGCGTGCCTTAGGTCAACGTAGTGATCTGGGTTCGTCATGATCCTCAAAGGTTCTCAACGCGGCGGTGCGAAGCAGCTTGGACTTCATCTTTTAAAGACTGCCGAGAACGAGCATGTCGAAATCCACGATGTCAGAGGTTTCATGACCGATGATGTCTTGGGCGCGCTACGCGAAGCTGAGGCTGTCTCGAAGGGAACCAAGTGCCGTCAGTTTTTGTTTTCTGTCTCGCTCAATCCACCCGAGACTGAATCCGTTCGGATCGAAACCTTCGAACAGGCGATTGCCGCTATCGAAGAAAAGCATGGCCTTACGGACCAACCCCGTGTGATCGTCTTTCATGAGAAGGAAGGACGAAGGCATTGTCATGCCGTGTGGAGCCGGATCGATGCCGAAACCATGACGGCCAAGCCGCTTCCGTTCTTCAAGAACAAGCTGATGGAAGTCTCCAAACAGCTCTATCTTGAACATGGCTGGCAGATGCCGCGAGGCCTGGCCAACGCGAAAAATTGTGATCCGCGCAACTTCACCTTGGCGGAATGGCAGCAAGCCAAACGTGTTGGACGGCATGCTGGAGAACTCAAGGCCGATATTCAAGAAGCCTGGGCGATCTCTGACAGCCGCAACAGTTTTTCGCATGCGCTTGAAGAGCGCGGGCTATTTCTCGCGAGTGGTGATCGGCGCGGCCATGTTGCGGTGACATACGAGGGTGAAGTGATCTCTGTCCCGCGCGCCATCGGCAAAAAGTCCAAGGACGTGACAACGCGCCTAGGCAAGCCGCAGGAGTTGAACAGTGTCAGCGAAACCCGCCAGCGCATCGCGAAAGACATTGCTCCTAAGCTCGCGGCGTACATCACCAAAGCGCGCGCTGAGTCGAACGCAGAAAAATCCGCCTTTGAGATACGGCGTCAGGAGATGCAGGCGCAGCAACAGGCTGAGCGCGCCAAGCTCGATGCCGGTCAAAAGGCTCGCGCTGAACAGGAAGCTGCGGCGCGATCTGCACGCTTGCGAAAAGGCCTGCGCGGCTTGCTTGACCGAGTAACCGGAAAACGTTCCTCCTTGGAAAAACAGAATGAGATAGAAGCGATCTGGTCGCTTCAGCGTGACCGCGAACAGCGGCATGTTTTGATCGAAGCGCAACTCAAGGATCGGCAGAGCCTTCAAGCCGAGATTGTCGCAGCCCGCAATCGTCACGCTGAGGTGCTGCGAAGCCTGCACCACGACCGGACAAACAATCGCTTGGTTATGCGTGGCTTGGAGCCATCGACGAACAAGGCTGAGAAAGCGAAAGTTGCTGCCCAATCAGTGAAGCAGACCTTTGATGACACCCAGAAAAAGATGTCGGCTCAGCGGGTGAAAGCCGCGCAGGAACGGCTCGAAAAACTGCGGAAAGAACAGCAGCAAAAACCAACCGTCCGCGTTCGTCAGGCGGGGCGAGATACCTTACCACCTCAAGATCGCCTCCAGCGCCTGCGACAAGGCCAAACACGCAAACCGCGTGGACCAGAACTCGACAGATAAAGAGCAAGCTCGCTTTAAGATGTGAGTTTTGCAGTCCAGCACGATATTGCTGCGCTGATCGACCGCGTTCCTCTCTGTGATTCCTCACGCCGCGCCGGGCAGACCAACCAAACCATCAAGTGCCTTGATGGGTGTGGGTCGAAAGGCCCTGAGTGGTTTGGGGCCTCCCTAACGATGGAGGATCACATGAAACTCGTCACTCGATTTGAAGCAGCATCCCGCAGCACTGAACAATTGCACTGCCTCTTCAGAGAAGCTTTCAACGCTTTTTCTGTTGCGCCGCGCGGATCGCAAGAGCGTCAAGATGCTCTGGCTTCCTTGGAAAACATCGAGGCTGAACTGGCATCGCGCTTGCCGGGTCTTTAAGCTTCGCGGTGGGCCGAAAAGCCTACCGCAATTTTTCTTTTGCTGCATGGAGCGGCTATGCCGCCGCTCTTGATTCCTTCTCTTCGGTCTGAAACCCATGCAGGTAATCTGCTGCACGCTGCGCGTGGGCAGCAGCGCTGAAGATCGCTCGCTTGTCGTCCCTCAAAACCTTCAACCAGCATTGAATGTAAGCTGCATGGTCGGTGCCGGGCTCCGGTGTCAGGGCCATATCGGCACACAAAAATGCTGCGCCAAGTTCCGCAACCAGTTCCTCGCGAGCATAACCTTCATCGCCCCATTTTTTGCGGCCGAAGTCGCGATCAAGGCGGCTCTTGTGTTTCGTCCAGTGGGTCAGCTCGTGGGCCAGCGTGGCATAGTATGCCTCGGGGCTGCGGAAGCTCTCAAAGTACGGCATCTGCACATGATCCGTCCCGCTGCTGTAGTGGGCTGAATTCCCGCCGTGGCGAATGTCTGCCGCGCTTGCTGCAAAGAATTGCTCGGCATGCTCGATCCGCTGCGCGGGGTCGATGATCGGTTCGGGCATGGCATAGAAATGCTCGGGCAAGCCTTCGATCTGCTCGACGTTGAACACGCTGTAGTCCTTCATGAACGGGATTTTGCGCTCTTCCTCTGTGCCATCGGCCTGATCTTCCGTCTTTGTGATGATATTCGCATAGACAACAAGGTTGCCGCGCTCACCCTTGCGGACGTGTGCCCCGTATTCCTTGGCTTGGCGGTAGGTCATCCAGAATGGCGAAAGGTAGCCGCCTTCCATCGCTGCGCCCCACAACATCAGTACGTTGATTCCACTGTAGGCCATGCCATTATGCCGCAGCGGTTTGATAATCCGTCCGTCCATGTTTCTGGCGGACCACGGCTTGAGCCATGTGAGTTCGCCTTCCTCCAGATCGGCAATAATCTTGTCTGTCACTTTCTGATAAATGTCCTGTTTCATTGGCCTTTTCTCCTTTCAAAGCCGGTTGCGCATGCAACCGGACTAGGCCCGCGCCAATGAGCGGGGGGAGACCGTCAAGACCGCAGCCAGCGGAGGGGGATCACCCGTCCTGCACAAGCAAAGCGCGGAAGGATGGGGAGACCGCTGACTGCGCTCGAAGCTCATGCGAAGGGCTTGGTCTTGACGGAGGACGGGGCCGCAGGCCCCAAACAGAAAACGTGAGCTTCAGCCCCTTAGGGCTGGCCGACGGAGCGCAAGGGATGGAAGCCGAATGGTGAAGTCGTCCCCCTTGGTGTCCTAATCAAAAATACTGCTTGTGCATTAGCCGTCCTATGGCCTCTTTTATCTCTTCCTTTATCTCATCGACTTCCGCATCGCTCCTTGGATTATTAGTGTGTGATTCAATGTCATTTCGGTCTGGATCAAAAAGGTCTAAGCTAAAGTTTACCTTTAAGTTGTCTCGTAAGCCCCTCTTCCTCATCACGTCACCAATAACCTCCGCAAATAGGCCAGAAGGAAACACATCTTGTACGAACTGTTTGACCCACAGGTCGGTTCCCTGTGTTTGAAAGATACAACGTCTGTCCGAAACGCTCTGTGGCAATTCGCAATCCCCTAGAACTATAGGAACTATTCGGAAAGACCGCTCGGTTCTCTCAATCTCGTTTGCCTTATCGAGTTCATAGCGAACCCAATCTGATTCTATTGAGTTGTCAGAAATGAATACGGCTATATAGTCTACGTCATCTAGCGCCTTTGAAATTTTCCATACCAAAGACTCACCATAAGATATTTCCGCTTCGTCCAGCCAACACTTAA
Organism: Paracoccaceae bacterium; assembly: GCA_030066175.1. GTDB lineage: Bacteria > Pseudomonadota > Alphaproteobacteria > Rhodobacterales > Rhodobacteraceae > JASJCC01. The sequence goes on from JASJCC010000130.1 coordinate 9,526, forward strand.
TCCCATATCCCTCGAGACGTTCACGGAAATATCGAACCATATGTTTGTCTTTAGAAGAGTGACTAAGAAATACACCGATGTTGGCTTTCTCCAAAGAGCCCGGGTCAGTAAATTTGTCGTAGTATAGCTTCTCTAGAAATGCCTCATTGGTCCACTTGGCGTCGTCGACCAAATGATATTCTGGTAGTAGGTGGATTTCATCTTCAATTAGCTGCGAGAAGCTGATTGCTCCAAGTTCGATATGTCTACCTTCTGAAAAAAGCTCTTCTGCATGGCGGGTCAACAACTCTGGAATTTCTTCTCTTTTTGCACCAACAATCTCTGCGTATGCCTCCGGTGACAACCAATCCAAGACGCTCTCTCTATGGTGTCTTGCGGCCTCGGTTACCTTGCCGTGATCTCGTGGGTCCAAGAAATCTGGGAAATTTTTTTGGACTTGCTCCAGTAGTTTTGTTTGTTGTCGCAAGAAATGGGGAAGACCTTTGATCGCCCAGTCTCCACTTGAGTCCCAAGCGATGACGCCGAGACTGTCGAAAACGGGCGATTCCTCTGGGCGAAGATAGTAGGCAAGTGAACACGAGCCCATTAAATTTTTGAATTTGTTTCGATCTATGGCTTTTAGAAGCTCGAGAAGCTCATGTTTGCTATTGATTCCGGTGAACCATGAACGATGACCCATGTTGCCCTCAAATGACTCATTTGAAATTTTCGTCGACTTAGATTTCTACCTTTTGCCAAACTGATAGCAAAGCTGTCGTCGGTAGGTTTGCGATTGAAGTAGTTAGCAAGGTATCGTCCCCGACCATACAAGATGCCGGTCAGCGTTCAAGATGATTGCGGCTTTCTGGCTGACGCGAACAACGTTCGTTTTGATGTGCTTTTCATGTTGCTCTTGGAGTGGTCGGTCTCGCAGCGCTTTGCGTTCGCCGTTGGCTGGCGTAAGTATGTCTTTGACCATGCCGCACTAGCTTGGCAACTCCAACTAAGGCAGATGGCGACTTGAGAAGTGGCGATTTTTGTGAGACTGCGCTGGCGACACCAAACACTTCTCTTTAGCTTTTGTCACGCGATCATTGACTGGCCGACGATGGGTAAGCAAAGGATGCCGAATGGTCAGGCCAAAAGCGGAATCGCTTCACGACAGCTCGACCCAAAGGGTGCACCAAACTTGATGACAAGGGACTAAATCAGGCGACCCTGTTTTTCGGGTCGTCTAACCGAATAGATGTCAACAATTGCCGAAGAGAAATCGGCCAAACCACCATAACTCGGATGCCTAACGCGGTAGACCTGTTCTTCGGAAAATAGGTTCAGCGATACTTTTGCAGCATCATTTCCAATTGCAATAATTCGCCTCGGCTTTATCAAAGCAAAAATTGACTTGAGTATGCTTTCGCCAAACTTGCGCTCACTTGCGTTATGCATTCTATTTGAAAACGCATCCTCAGAAGTATGGGGATGGCAGGGAAACACATTCCACAGAAAGACACTCGCCGAAATTTGGTCTAGGTAGTCCCATACCATTGACGCAGTTCTTTCTGCTACGGGAGGCCCGCTTGTCGGGCGCTGTGCATCGATCTGCCACCTGGCGAGGTGATCAGAAAATCTAACATCGTCGGTCAACG
>JASJCC010000131.1 GCA_030066175.1 Paracoccaceae bacterium
TTGCGCAAGGCGCCGAAGATGCTGTTCTCGCCGGACCAGCCCTTGTTTCTGAAATGGAGCTACCTGCCGAAACTTGCGCCCTGGCTGATCCGTTACCTGCGCCACGCGAACGCGGATGCGGTCCGCCACCGGGCCGCCGCGCTGATGCCGATCATCGGCGACAGCCTCGCCGATCACCAAGCGCTCGCCGCGGGCACGCGCGCCGAGAAATGGCTGGTGCCGTCGGATTACCTTTTCGTCTACAATGACCGCGCGCACTACGAGGGCGATGCGTTCGGCTGGCAGGTGCGGCGCGAAAACGGCTTCGACTGGGATGTGCTCGAGGGCGCGGCGTTCAAGGACTATGACCCCGCCTTCGGTCCCTCGCTTCAATGCGCCGCCCGGCTGTCCGATCACGGGCGGATCAGCGATCCGGGACAGTATGTGAAGGACCTCGCCGCCGAAGCCGAAGCAAACGGCGCGCGCATCCTGACGGCCGACGTGACCGACATCGCCCGCGAGAACGGCGCGGTCACCGGCGTGCGCGCAGGCGGCGAGACGATTCCCTGCGACGCCGTCGTGCTGGCGACCGGCGTCTGGTCGGGCCCGCTGGCGAAAAAACTCGGGATCACCGTGCCGATCGAATCCGAGCGCGGCTACCACCTGGAACTGTGGGAGCCCAACATCATGCCGCGCTCGCCGGTCATGGTCGCCAGCGGCAAGTTCGTCGCCACGCCGATGGAGGGCCGGCTGCGGCTCGCCGGGATCGTGGAATTCGGCGGCCTCGACGCCGCGCCCAGTCGCGCGCCCTTCAAGCTTCTGGAAAAGAACATCCGCGCGGCGATTCCGGGCCTCACCTGGAAAAAGACCGTCGAATGGATGGGCCACCGCCCCTCGGTGGCTGATTCCATACCGCTGATCGGCGAGGCCCCCAAGGTGAGAGGCGCCTGGCTGGGCTTTGGACACGACCATGTGGGCCTCACCGGGGGCCCGAAAACCGGGCGTCTCCTGGCGCAACTGATCAGCGGACGGCAACCGAATGTTGACCTGACGGCACATTCTCCGGCACGCTTTGCCGGGTAGGCCGTGGGGATGACGGCAAAATCGATAAACCAACTGGGAGAAAGACCATGAAAACACTGACCAAGCTCTTGGCCGCGACGGCGCTCACCGCCACCGCGACGATGGCGACTGCCGGCGGGCACGGCGAGAAATGGGACATGCCGATGGCCTATTCGGCCTCGAACTTCCACTCGGCCGTGGGCGCGGAATTCGCCAAATGCGTGACCACCGGCACCGGCGGCGCGATCGAGATCGTGACGCACCCGTCGGGCTCGCTCTTCCCCGGCGCCCAGATCAAGCGCGCGATCCAGACCGGCCAGGTGCCGATCGGCGAGCGGCTTCTATCCGGCCACCAGAACGAAAACGCGCTTTTCGGCTTTGACTCAATCCCGTTCCTCGCGACGTCCTTCGATGACAGCGTGAAGCTTTGGGAGGCCGCCAAGGGCCCAATCACCGACTTGCTCGCCAGCCAGAACCTGACGCTCTTGTATGCCGTGCCGTGGCCGCCGCAGGGGCTCTACTTCAAGAACGAGGTAAACTCGGTCGCCGACATGGAAGGCATCAAGTTCCGGTCCTACAACAACGCGACCTCGCGTCTGGCCGAGCTCACCGGCATGCTGCCGGTGACCATCGAAGCGGCAGAGATCAGTCAGGCCTTCGCGACCGGCGTGGCCGATTCGATGGTGTCCTCGGGCTCCACCGGCTATGACCGCAAGGTCTGGGAATCGCTGAACTATTTCTACGAGGTCGATGCCTGGTTGCCGCGCAACTACGTGATGGTGAACTCGGGCGTCTGGGACGGTGTATCGGACGAGAACAAGAACGTCATCAACGGCTGCGCCGAGCTTGCCGAATACACCGGCTTCTGGCGCTCCAAGGAATACACCGGCTTCACCCTGCAGGGCCTGCGCGACGGCGGCATGACCGTCGGCCCGGCGTCTGAGCAGATGGTCAACGAGCTGAAGGAAATCGGCGTCACCATGACCAACGAGTGGCTCGAAGCGGCGGGCGAACAGGGCGCCGCCATCGTCGACGCCTTCAAGGCAGCGCAGTAACGCGGCCCGGCGGCTGGGGTGACCCGGCCGCCAAACAGAAAACCCGTCCCGGGCTTGCCCCGGGACCTCGCGGCCAAAGCGGGGCCCCGGATCAAGTCCGGGGCGGGGTATCACAAATTCATCCGGGGGACGGTATGGCTGCATTGAAGGGGCTTCGCTCCGTACTTGATTTCATCTATTTGGCAGCGGGCGTACTTGCCGCGCTCTGCCTCGTCGCGATCCTCACGCTGATCGTGTTGCAGATGCTGGCGCGCTGGACCGGCGAAGTGGCCCCCGGCATTCCCGAATACGCCGGGTATTTCATGGCCGCGGCCTCGTTTCTGGCCTTCGCCAACGCGCTCAACCGCGGCAGCCATATCCGGGTGTCGATCATCTTGAACGCGGTACCCCGCAAGATCGCCCGCTGGATCGATGTCTGGTGCTTTGCCATCGGCGCGGCGGTGATGTGGTACCTCGTCTACTACGGCTGGCGGTTCGTGAATTTCTCGATCATGATCAATGACATAAGCCAAGGGCAAGATCGCACGCCCCTATGGATTCCGCAGTCTTTCATGCTGCTGGGCGCCGTCATCATGGCCGTCGCCCTGACCGATCATCTGATCCACCTGCTGTTCGACGGCAAACACCGGATCCAGCGCGATCTGGTCGACCAAAGTTTTGGGGAGTAACGTTATGGAAGACTTCTCTGTCATCTTTCTATTCCTCTTCGTCCTCTTTCTGTTGCTCGGCAGCGGCGTCTGGGTTGGCCTTGCGCTGATGGGCGTTGCCTGGGTCGGGATGGAGCTTTTCACCACGCGGCCCGTCGGCGACGTGATGCTGACCACGATCTGGACAGCCTCGTCTTCGTGGACCCTGACCGCACTGCCGCTTTTCATCTGGATGGGCGAAATCCTCTATCGCACAAGACTCAGCGAGGACATGTTCAAGGGCCTCAGCCCCTGGATGGCCGGCCTGCCGGGGGGGCTCGTTCATACCAATATCGTCGGCTGCACGGTCTTTGCCGCGGTCTCCGGTTCCTCAGCCGCGACGCTGACCACCGTCGGCAAGATGTCGATCCCGGAGCTGCGCCGGCGCGATTACCCCGAAAACATGGTCATCGGCACACTCGCCGGGGCTGCGACGCTGGGCCTGATGATCCCGCCCTCGCTGACGCTGATCGTCTACGGCGTGACGATCAACGAAAGCATCTCCAAGCTCTTTTTTGCAGGCGTTCTGCCCGGCCTCGTTCTGGCCGGCATGTTCATGGCCTATGTGGCAATCAGCAGCCGGCTGTCAAAAAGCTGGAACCCGACGCCCGAGCCGCCGCTCACCTTCAGCCAACGCGTCGCCAATTCGCGTTTCCTGATCCCGGTCTTCTTGCTGATCGCAGTGGTCATCGGCTCGATGTATCTTGGCTTTGCCACCGCGACCGAGGCGGCGGCCTTCGGCGTGATCGGCGGGCTGCTGCTGGCCGCGAGCCAAGGCTCACTCAACTGGAAGACCTTCACCGAAAGCCTGATGGGCGCCACGCGGACCTCTGCGATGATCGCGCTGATCCTCGCCGGGGCGGCCTTCCTGTCGCTGGCGATGGGCTTTACCGGATTGCCGCGCGCCTTGGCGGACGGGATCGCGCAGTGGGAACTGTCGCGCTTTGAACTGCTCATGGTGCTGCTGGTGTTCTACATCATCCTTGGCATGTTTCTGGATGGCATCTCCTCTGTGGTGCTGACCATGGCGGTGGTCGAACCGATGGTGCGCGAGGCCGGGATCGACCTGATCTGGTTCGGCATCTTCATCGTGGTGGTCGTCGAGATGGCGCAGATCACCCCGCCCATCGGCTTTAACCTCTTTGTGTTGCAGGGCATGACCCAGCACGAGATGGGGTTCATCGCCCGGGCAGCGTTCCCGATGTTCATGATCATGGTCCTGATGGTCTTTGTGCTGATCGCCTTCCCGGAGCTGGCCACCTGGCTGCCGGACAACATCCGACAAGGGCCGGGCTGAGGCACATAGGCACGTGCTGAGCTTTGCCGCGCGGCACGGGAAATGGTGCCTGATCCTGGGTCTGGTCGCCGGGCTTTCCTTGCCGGCACTAGCCGAAGCGGTGAAGACCCTGCTGCCGGTTTTGATTGCGGCCCTGTTGTTCCTGGCCGCGTTCCGGATCGGCCCGGACGCCCTGCTCAGCGGGTTGCGTGACGCGCAAGCAACCTTGCGGCTGGTGGCGATCTACCAGGTCGCGGCCCCTTTGGCGGTGTTCGCGATTGTCATGCTTGCCGGGCTGGAGGGAACGACAGCCGCGCTGGCGCTGATCCTGATGCTTTCAGCGCCATCCGTCACCGGTAGCCCGAATTTCGCGATCCTGATTAGGCAGACGCCGACCAGCGCCTTGCGGCTCTTGGTGGTGGGCACCGCGCTCTTTCCGTTAACCGTCTTGCCGATCCTGTGGCTGTTGCCCGCGCTCGATACCGCGACCGTGGTCACCAGCGCGGCCCGCCTGGCCGCCGTGGTGCTGTTCGCGGCAGGGGCCGCCTTTGCCCTGCGCCGCGCGTTCCTGCGGCAGCTCGCCAGCCGCCAGCAAGAGGCGCTGGACGGCGCCTCGGCCATCCTGCTGGGTGTCGTCGTCGTCGGCCTGATGTCCGCTGTCGGCCCGCTCTTGCTGAGCGACCCGCTGCGGTTCCTGGCCTGGCTGGGCTTTGCGTGCGCGGTGAACTTCGGCGCGCAACTGGTCGCCTGGACATCCCTGAGCACGGCAGTGCCATCAGAGGATCGCGCCGCCACCAGCATCGTCGCCGGCAACCGGAACATCGCCCTCTTCCTCGTCGCCCTCCCCCCGGAAACCACCGACACCCTTCTGGAATTCATCGGCTGTTACCAGATCCCAATGTATCTCACCCCGGTCCTGATGGGGTGGATCTTCAATCGGCGTTAGAATTGCTGTTTGGATCACCGGCCCGGCGCAAAACATCGCAAAGACTTGCGATCCGACAAAGGCTCATTTGCGTGCGGATTCGCCACGCAACATCGCCTGCAGGTCAAAGCGCCCGTCGGGGTCGAGGACGGAGCGGCGCAGGCGGCGCATGTTGGTCAGCCATTTGTCGTAGTTCTCTGATTTGAAACGGATATATTGTGTGACCTCCGGGTGGGTCAAGATCAGGAACTGCTCCTGCGCGATGCCTTCGACGACGCAGTCGGCCACGGCGTCGGGTGTCAGCAAGCCCTGGGTCACCTCTGCCGCTTCGTCATAACCCAGCATCGGGGTGGCCACGTATTGCGGGCAGATGACCGACACACGGATACCCTGATCGCCATGCGAAATCGCCAGCGATTCAGCAAAGCCCACAGCGGCGTGTTTGGTGGCGGAATAGGCGGCATCACCGATCTGGCTCAGCAGGCCGGCCGCTGAGGCCATGTGCAGCAGGTACCCCTCGCCCCGGGCGATCATGCCCGGCAGCACCGCGCGGGCGGCGTAGACCTGGGCCATGACGTGGATGCCCCAACAGCGCTGCCAGACGTCGTTTGAGGCCGAGGCCGCATGGTCCGGTTCACCGAAAAACACACCTGCGTTTGAGCAAAAGAGGTCCACCGGCCCGAACTGCGCCTCGGCCCTCGCCACCAAATCCTGCACCTGCGCCTCATCCGTGACGTCGCAAGGCACCGCGAGGCCGCCAAACTCCGCTGCGACGGCTTGTGCCGCGTTGGCGTCGAGATCAGCCACCACCACCCGCGCGCCTTCGGCAGCAAAGCGTCGGGCGATCGCCGCGCCAATGCCGCGTCCGGCGCCGGTCACAATCGCGGTTTTGTCTTTCAGATCCATGCGCCCCCCAACGAAACCCCTTTTCTTAGCCTGCGGCGGATTCATGCCATACGCCAGCCCCTTGGCCGTCAAACCGGGGGAATAACGGCGTGTCAGCAAGCACTTTTGACACGGATCAAGGCGCAAAACCGCGCCAACACGCACTTCATTCCGTCAAGAGGTACGCGCCATGCCCAGCCCGGTCTTTCGCACCGAGAACCTGTCCAAGATCTATCGCAGCGGCGAAAAGAACGAGGTGCGCGCGCTGGATGGCGTCGACCTAACGGTGTTCGAAAGCGAGATGACGGTGCTTTTGGGGCCGTCGGGCAGCGGCAAGTCGACCCTGCTGAACATCCTCGGCGGGCTTGATCAGGCGACCAGCGGCACAGTCTGGTTTCGCGACACGGATCTCACAGCGCTGCAGGACCGGGCGCTGACGCGGTATCGGCGGGACCATGTGGGCTTTGTGTTTCAGTTCTACAACCTTGTGCCCAGCCTGACCGCGCGGGAAAACGTGCAGCTGGTCACCGATGTGGCACCCAACCCGATGCGGCCGGCCGAGGCGTTGGAACTGGTGGGGCTGGGCCACCGGATCAACCACTTTCCGGCCGCGCTCAGCGGGGGTGAGCAACAGCGCGTGGCCATTGCCCGGGCGATTGCGAAACGTCCCGACGTGCTGCTCTGTGACGAGCCGACCGGTGCGCTCGACAGCAAGACCGGGGTGCAGGTGCTTGAGGCGCTCAACACCATCAACGACCGCTTTGGCACCGCCACGGTCATCATTACACACAACGCCGATATCCGGCGCATGGCGCATCGCGTGATCCGCTTTCAGGACGGCCATATCGCCAAGGTCGAGGTCAACGACCACCGCATCGCCCCGCATGAGATTGTTTGGTGATGCGGGCGCTGGACCTCAAACTGATGCGCGATCTGCGCCGGCTTTGGGCCCAGGCCCTGGCCATTGCCATGGTGCTGGCCTGCGGGGTGATGGTGATCCTGATGTCATCGGGGTTGTCGGCCGCGCTCGATGAGACCAAGCGCGCTTATTACGAACGCAACCGCTTTGCCGACGTCTTTGTTACCGCGCGCCGGGTGCCCGAAAGCCTGATGCGCGAGGTCGCTGCGATCCCCGGCATCGCCGCGAGTGAGGCGCGGATCAGCGGCAACGCGATCCTCGATATCCCCGGCCGGCCGGAGGCCGCCATCGGTCAGATCATCTCGCTGCCTTTGGTGGGGGAGCCGCGGCTGAACCTGCCCTTGATGCGCGCCGGGGATTGGCCCGCCAATGGCAGTCTCGACCAGGTGGTGATCAACGAACCCTTTGCCGAGGCGAATGGCTTTGTCATCGGCGACGGGTTTTACGCCAATCTCAACGGCCGCAAGCGCTGGCTGACAATCACCGGCACGGTGCTGTCGCCCGAATTCATCTATACCATCGGCCCCGGTGCGCTGATGCCCGATGCCGAGGCGTTTGGCGTGTTGTGGATGTCGCGGCCCAGCGTCGCGGCGAGCTTTGATATGCAGGGCGCGGTCAATAACATCGCGCTGACACTGGCGCGCGGGGCCAATGAACAGCATGTGCTCGACCGGCTCGATGACTTGCTGGAGCCCTATGGCGGCCTCGGTGCGCATGGGCGCGATTTGCAGATCAGCCATGCCTTTGTGCAGACCGAAATCGACCAACTGGAAAACATCGCTTATGTGCTGCCGCCGGTGTTCCTCGGCATCACGGTGTTTCTGGTGAACATGGTGATCGGCCGGATCGTGGCGCTGGAGCGGTCGGAGATCGGGCTTTTGAAGGCGCTTGGCTATACCAATTGGGATGTCAGCCTGCATTACCTGCTGCTGGCCGGGCTGATTGCGATCATCGGGATCATCCTGGGCTGGATTTCCGGCGCCTGGATGGCGCGGCAGATGGGCGAGATCTATGCCGAATTCTACGATTTTCCGTTCCTGATCCACCGCATGCCGATCTCGAGCTACCTGGTCTCGGCGCTCGCCGCCTTTGGCGCTGCTACCTTGGGCGCGGCCAACAGCGCCGTGATTGCCGCGCGGCTGGCGCCCGCCGTGGCCATGGCCCCGCCGCTGCCGCCACGGTTCCGGCGCGGGCTCTTGAACCGCGCGCTCGAGGCACTGCGCCTGTCGCAACCCACGATGATGATCCTGCGCGACATCATCCGCTGGCCCGGGCGCGCAGCGCTATCGGTGCTGGGGCTGGGGCTGGCGACTTCGGTGCTGGTGGTGGCGAATTTCTTTGACGACGCGTTTGACGCGATGATCGACACCGGGTTCTACCAGTCCAACCGTCAGGATGTGATCCTCGCCTTGTCCGAAGAGGCGCCCCTGGCTGCGCTGGAAGAGATCCGCCGCCTGCCCGGCGTGCTGCAGGCCGAGGCACAACAGTTCCATCCCGTGACCCTCCGCCACGGTGCCCTGACCAAACGGGTCAGCATCGAGGCGCGTATGCCGGATGCGGACCTGAGCCGCGTGGTCTCGGACGACGGAACGGTGGTTGTGGTGCCGCCCGGCGGGCTCGCGCTGTCGCACCGGCTGGCGCAACAGCTGGACCTGCGGCCCGGAGACACTGTGCAAGCCGAGTTTATGACCGGCACGCGCGAGACGCTGAGTTTCCCGGTGATCGCCACCGTCGATCAGGTGTTCGGGCTGGGCGCCTATACCGATCTTGAGGCGCTGGATGCCGCCCTGCGCCGCGCGCCGCGCTTGTCCGTCGCCAATGTTACGCTGGATGCGGGCGAAACCGAGGCGTTTCACGCTGCGATCAAGGACACCCCGGCGCTGGCGGCGGCGGTGTTCATGTCCGACAACCGCCGCGCCTTTATCGAAACCATCGACGAAAACCAGAACATCATGATCGGCGTCTACGGCATCCTCGGCATCCTCATCGCGCTGGGCGTCGCCTATAACGCGGCCCGCGTGCAGCTGTCAGAACGCGCGCGCGAGCTGGCCAGCCTGCGCATCCTCGGCTTCAGCCGGTCCGAGGTCAGCTATGTGCTGATCGGGCAGGTGCTGTTGCTGGCCATCGCTGCGCAGCCGCTGGGCTGGTGGATCGGCGCTGCGATTGCGCGCTTGATGACCAACCAGTTTTCCAGCGACCTTTATGTTGTACCCTTGGTGCTGCAACCGGCGACCTATGCGGTCGCAAGCCTGACAGTGCTGATCGTGACGGCGGTGTCGTTGCTGCCGGTCTGGCGGCGGCTGATCCAACTTGATCTGGTGGCCGTCATGAAAACGCGGGAGTGAGTGAAATGAACCTGTCCATGCGCCTGATTGTCAGTCTGGGATTGCTCGCCGCCGTGGTGGGCGGGCTCTTCTACGTCTCGATCCGGGTCGAGCCGGTCGCCGTGGATATCCACACGCTTGCCCGTGGGCCGATGCAGATCACCGTCAATGCCGATGGCAAGACCGAAATCCGCGAGGTCTATGAGGTCGCCGCGCCAATCTCGGGCACGGCGCAGCGCGCGCCGGTGCATGTGGGGGATCGCGTTGTCGGTGGCGAAACCGTCGTGGCCATTGTCGAGCCGGCCGCCCCCGCGCTTTTGGACACCCGTACCCGCATTCAGGCCGAGGCCGCGTTGCGCGAGGCTGAAGGCGCGCTGCACGTCGCCGAAAGCGACGTGACCAAGGCGGGGGAGGACATGACCTATGCCCGCACACAGTTCGAACGGGCCGAGCGTCTGGTCAATACCGGCGCGGCCTCGCTCACGCGGCTAGAGGATGCCGAACAGCGCCTGAACATCGCGCTGGCCGCCCAGGCGTCGGCGCAATCCCGTCTGGAAATGGCGCAAGGCAGCGTCGACCGCGCCCGCGCTGCCCTGATTGATCCGGCCGAGGCGACGGCCGGCGATGACACCTGCTGCGTCCAGGTGCTGGCCCCGGCGGATGGCGTCGTTTTGGAGGTCTTTCTCGAAAGCGAATTGCCGGTCATCGCCGGCACCAAGCTCTTGTCGATCGGCGATGCGGGCGACTTGCAGATCATCGCGGATCTTCTATCCAGCGACGCGGTCCGTCTGCCCGAGGGTGCTTTGGCCGAGGTGGATCGTTGGGGTGGTCCGGTGCTTGAGGCCCGATTGCGCGCGGTGGAGCCGGCGGCACGAACCAAGCTTTCGGCCCTGGGGATTGAGGAACAGCGCGTGGATGCGGTGTTTGACCTCGTCTCCGCGCCCGAGGCCCGCCCCGGTCTGGGCCACGGCTTTGCCGTCTTCCTACGGATCGTCGAATGGCAGGCCGAGGACGTCCTGCCTGTGCCGCTGAGCGCAGTGTTCCGGCAGGGCCAGGGCTGGGCCGTCTATGTCGACGAGGGCGGCTTTGCCAGCCTGCGCCAAGTGGAACTGGGCAAACGCAATGGCCGTGTCGCCGAGGTTCTGGACGGGCTCACTGCGGGCGAGCGGGTGATCGAGTATCCCAGCGATCAGGTCAGCGATGGCAGCCCGGTGATCGAACGGACCATCACGGAATAGACGACGTGGTCGGCGGTTTGCATTCCTGCCCGGCTTAACTATACCACTCCCGACCGCCCGGTTCAGGTGCGGAGGGCAAGGGGCGCGTGGCGTGGGCAAGCTACAGGTCTTGATGATTTCCGGCTCCGGGCGCTCCGGCACGACGATCCTGTCGCTGCTGCTGTCGCAAGGCGCAAACACGCTCAACCTGGGACAATCACGCGACTTCTGGCGCAGCTATGCCGAGGCGCAGCCTTGCACTTGCGGTGTGCCGATGCCGGCCTGCCCCTTGTGGTCGAAGGTTGTCGAGGCGGCGTTTCCCGACTGGCAGGTCGCGGATTTCCGCGACATGGACCACCGCATGCGCGCTTTCATGTTGGACGCGGGGGGCGTGCGCGACTGGTCGGAGAGCGCGGCGCTGGAGCATCTGCGGCAGGCGCATGCGCCTTACCTGGCTGACCTGCATCGGTTTCTTGCGGCCGCGCAAACCGTGACCGGTGCCACGCAGATGGTGGACTCTTCGAAAGCGCCGGAAACGGCCTTGGCCCTGTGGATGACCGGCGCCGAGACCTACGTGCTGAACGTCGTGCGGGATCCGCGCGCGGTGGCTGTCAGCTGGGCGCGCAAGACCGGCAAGTCGCGGATCCAGAAATACATGACCGCCTGGCGTGACCGGCAGCACCGGCTTGCCACTTGGCCCGAGGCGCCGGGATTGCACCATCGCCAGCTGAGCTATGAAGGTTTTGCCGACGCGCCTGAGGCCACTTTGGCGTCGGTAGCCACCTGGGCGGGCCACGCGAACCCTGTGCCC
>JASJCC010000019.1 GCA_030066175.1 Paracoccaceae bacterium
TGCGTCAGCGCCTCGGCCACGTCGAGGAATTTGCGACTGAGCCCGGTGCGCACCAGCACGTCACCTGTCAGGATGAAAAGCGGCACGGCGGTCAGGGCAAAGGCGTCGATCCCGGTGAAGAGGCTCTCACCCACCGCGCTCAGCGGCATGTCGCCGGACATCAGCAGCATGGTGATCGCGGCCGCGCCAATGGCGGCCCAGACCGGCACCGCCATCGCGATGAGGCCCACGAAGAGGATCACCGGCAGGTAGAAATCCCAGCCCAGCTCGACTGTTTGATTGAGTTGTTGCCACAGCATGATCCGCTCCTCAATCGAACAGCTTGTCGCCTTCGTAGACGGGGGTGCCGTCACGAAGGCTGCGGAAATCACGCCGCAGGGATTGCAGAAGGCGCCAGATCATCAGCGCAAAGCCCACCGGCACCGCCAGCAGGAACCACACCATTGAAATGCGCAGCCCATGGCTGACCGATCCGAACTTGGCCGAGACATGCACGGTCTCATACGACCAGTAGAGCGCGATGACGGCGACGACGAGCATCACCAGATCGCCAAAGATATAAAGCGCCGCCTTGGGCCGCGGGCCAAGGTAGTGCATCAGCACGTCGATGCGGATATGGCCTCGTTCCTTGACCGCCGCCGCCGCCCCGATCCACGCAAGGTAGATGAAGGAGTAGCGCACGATCTCTTCGCCCCAGATCGAACTGTAGGCAAAGATCTCGCGCCTCAGCACCTCGATGGCCATGGTGGCCACCAGCATCACGTAGAACACGAGCAGCAGCCAGCGTTCGGCATCCTGGTCTATGCGGCGAAGTAGGGTCATCGGGGTACCTGCAGTCAGGGACAGAGCCACCGGGCAGCCGCGCCGGCCGCGGCCGGGCTGCGTGTGTCAGCGGGTCTCTGAGGTCAAAACCGGTGCCCCGAGGTTGGGGCACCGGCAATCGCGCTTAGGCGTCGTGGACGTAGTATTTGCCCTGCGTCCCGGCCGCCTCTTCCATCTTGGCAAAGGCGTCCATCGACCCGGCAAGCTCCGTCTTGAACTCATCCCATTCCGAGCGCTGGTAGCCGCCGGCCTCTTTCCACGCGTTCAACTGATCGTCGCTGAGCGAGTGGAACTGAACGCCAGCTTTGGTCAGCTCGGACATCGCATAGGCACGGGCCGAGGGCACCTTGGACAGGTTCTGATGCGCGGTCATTTCCGAGCCCCACATGATGCCTTCCTGCACGTCGGCGGGCATCGAGTTGAACCATTCGAGGTTGCACGAATAGACCTGGCTGTCCGGCACCGCCTGGGTAAAGGTCACGTGGCTGAGGATATCCTTGAAACCAAACACAAAGAGCGCGCCAACCGACGGGTCCAGCGCGTCGGCCACACCCTGCTTGATCGCCGAGGGGGTTTCGCCCCAGGCCACCGGGGTCGGGTTTGCGCCGACCATGCGGTAATACTGCTGCAGCATCTTCGATCCCGGCACGCGGAACTTCACACCCGCCATATCCGCCGGCGACAGCACCGCGTCACCGCCTTTGCGCACGGCCACAACCCGCGGGTCGATATTGATGTAGAACAGCGCCTTAAAGCCGTTGGCCTCGATCTTGGGATGCACCTCGGCGTTCCAGAAATCCGATGTCACAAGGTTGGTGAAGCGTTGGTTCGACCCGCAGAGATACGGCATGTTGATCAGATCGACGGTCGAGGCAAAGGGCGCAAAGTTCGACAGCGAGTGTTGCGCCGCCTGGATCGTGCCGCCCTGCACCTTTTGCACCAGGGCGCCGCCAGCCCCCAGCTGCCCACCCGGGGCAAGCTTGACATAGACCTTGCCGTTGGTGGCGTTCTGGATGTTTTCCTTCAGGTCCAGCTGCATGATCGGATAGCTGCGGGTCGCGCCCAGCACATAGGCTGTGGCGATTGTCATGACATGATCCGCCGCCTTTTCACGCTCACGCTCTTCATTGGCGGTCTGGGCGGCCGCCTCGGTTGACCAGAGCGTGCCCGCCGCCCCCGCAACCAGCGCGGCAGTGAACCCGCCCGTCGCCGCGAGCTTGAGGAAGTTGCGGCGTTCTGCCGACTTCAGTTCGTTGTCTTCGCGTGTCAAATCATGTCCTCCCTGTGGACTTCAGCCGTCTGTTTTGTTTTTTCGATCGGCTTCGCGTTTTAAGATTGCCACGACGAAAAAGATCGACGCGGCAAGCAGAACCACCATCTCTCCCACATCCCCCAGCACGGCATTCCCGGCGAACGCGCCCAGTGCAACATTGCCGGCAAAAAGGGCAAATGTGACGATGGCGGCGGCAAGGAACATGGGCTGAGGCTCCTGATGGAATCGGCTCTGGCGGAAACTGTAAGCGCTTACATAGCGCTGTGGCAAGCGTTTACATTTGCCCTGTCGCGCCGCATTATCGCCGGATGGCCCGGTTCGCGGGCCCTTTGTTCGTGTTGACGGTGATGCTGATGACCAATCTGCGCGCGGCTCCGAAATTGCACGACGTCGCCCGGGCGGCCGGCGTGTCGACAGCGACCGTGTCGCGTTGTCTGAACTTTCCCGACCGGGTGAGCCGCGAGACGCGCGACAAGGTGATGGCGGCGGTGCGGACCCTGGGCTATTCACCCAATTTCGGCGCAAGGGCGATGGCGGCCAAGCGCACCAACACCATTGGCGCGATCATCCCGACGATGGAAAACGCGATCTTTGCCCGGGGGTTGCAGGCCTTTCAGGAGGAGTTGCGGCAGAGCGGCTATACTTTGTTGGTGGCCAGCTCGTCCTATCGGCTCGATACCGAGGAAGAGCAGATCCGCTCGCTTGTCGCCCGCGGGGCCGAAGGGCTCTTGCTGATCGGGCATGACCGGGACGCGGCCATTCACCACTTCCTGCAAACTCAAGGTGTGCCCGCGGTGGTCGCCTGGTCACATGACGATGGCTCCGCCCTGCCGTCGGTGGGGTTCGACAACCGGCGCAGTATGCGGGCCTTGGCGGATGAGGTCGTCGCCACTGGCCACCAGCGCATCGCCGTGATCTCGGCCGCCACGCAAAGCAATGACCGCGCGCGGGAGCGGGTGGCGGGTGTGCGGAACGCTTTGGACGCCGCAGGGCTCGACGCCGCCGCGATGCCGGTGGTCGAGACGACCTACAGCATCGACAGCGGCGCGCGGGCGTTCGAAGAGCTGATGACGACCGACCCGCGCCCCACGGCGGTTATCTGCGGCAATGACGTCCTGGCCGTGGGCGCGATGAAGCGGGCGCGGGTGATGGGGCTGGACGTGCCAGGTGACGTGTCGATCACCGGTTTTGACGACATCGAACTCGCCAATGTCGTGTCCCCCGCCTTGACCACCGTGCATGTCCCGCATCGCGACATGGGCCGCAAAGCCGCGCGCATGCTGGTCGACATGGTGGCCGGCAACGCCGCCGGAGACCGCACGCAGTTGGAGGCGCGGCTCTGCCGACGCGAGTCGCTGGCTCCCCCGGCAAAGGCTTAGATCACCGCGTTCTCGATGATCGGACGGCCCGCGACAATGCGGTCGTAATTGAACGGCGACAGATCAAGGCTGCGATAGGCGCCGTGCACCAAAAGCTCCGCCGTCCCCCGCCCCATGGCGGGCGATTGCTGCAACCCGTGGCCGGAGAAGCCGTTGAGGAAAAAGAAGTTCTCGACCTCATGATGCGGGCCCATGATGGCGTTGTGATCAAAGGTGTTCATCGCGTAATGCCCGGCCCATTCATGGGTGACCTTGATGGCCTCGAATTGCGGGATGCGGGTGGCAAGGATCGGCCAGACATGGCTTTCCCAGAGGCTGTAATCCATTGTGAAATCGTCATAATCAACGGCCGGATCTGGCTCGGTATGGCCACCGCAGTGATAGGTCCCGCCGCCGTTTTCCCGCACATGAATGCCCGACGGGTCGATGGTCAGCGGCAGGTCGCGATCCAGCGGGCGTTCGGCCTTGAAGACCCAGGAATAGCGTTTGCGCGGCTCGACCGGAATGTCGATGCCGGCCATCCGCGCCGTCCGCGCCGCCCGGGGGCCTGAGGCGTTCAGCACCTGGCCGCAGGCAATCACCTCACCCGATTTCAGAGTCACGCTCTCCACGCGCGACCCGGCGACGTTCTTGGTGATCGCCACCACTTCGTTTTCGACGAACTCGACGCCATTCTCGCGCGCCGAGCGGCGCCAGGCCTCAAACACCGCCGTCGCGTCCCAAAGCCCCTCATCCACCAGATTGATCGAGCCCAAAAGGATGTCGTCCACATTGTAGAATGGGTAGTGGCGCTGGATCTCTTCGGCGCTCATCAGCTGCGTCGCTGCCCCGGCGGCGCGTTGCACCAACTGGTTGGCGCGCAGGATGTCGGCAAAGGCCTCGTTATCCGCAAGGTACATGTAGCCGAAACTGCGGATCGACAGCTGCGGCACACGCGGATCGCCCATGTAGTCCGGCAGGTTCTTGACGAAGTCCGCGGCAAACTGGGAAATCCGCACATTGAGCTCGGTCGAGAATTGCTGCCGCATGCAGCCATTGGTGTGCATGGTCGAGCAATTTGCATAGCTCACGTCCTTTTCGACAACCAAAACCCGCCCGTCGAAATCGGCGTCTTGCGACAGAAACCACGCCGTCGACGCGCCCATGATCGCACCGCCGATGATGACGATGTCATAGCTGGTCTTTGTCGGGGTCTGCGATGTGTGCGCCAAGTACGGCCTCTTTTACACGGGCGAAGCGGTCAGTTCAGGTCTTCGAGCAGCCGGCCATGGCGCCGGGTCTGTTCAAGCACATCGCCAAACCGCTCCATCCCCTGTGCATGCAGCATCGGCAAAATGCGCACAAGCACCTCGGCCGTGGCGCGGGCATCTCCCAGCGCGGTGTGGCGCAGGTGGTCGGGGATGGTGACGTCGAGCCGCTCGCTCAACGCATCCAAAGTGTGGGTCTCGCTGGCGCCAAAGAGCACCGCAGACAGCAGCACCGTATCGAGGATCGGGTGATCCCAGGCCACCCCGATCCGATCGGCATAGCGATGCAGGAAGGCCATGTCGAAGGGCGCGTTATGCGCCACGATCACCGCATCGCGGGCAAAGTCGTGAAACACCCGTCCGGCATGGGTGATATCGGGCTGGCCCGCGACCATCGCATCGCTGACGCCGTGCACCTTGGTGGAGGCGGGGGGAATGGGCCGGCCCGGATTGACCAGTAGGTCAATCTCTTCGCCGGGTACAATGCGCCCGTTCAGCACCCGCAACGCGCCGATCTGCACGATCTCGTCCTTATGTGGCAAGAGCCCGGTGGTTTCGGTGTCAAACACCGCAAAACACAAGTCCATCAGCGGCATATCCTCGATCGCGGCGGTCTGACGGGACTCGAGCAGGGCAAAGTCATAGACCAGCGGGCGCGCGGCATCGGGCGCCATCGTAAGCTCGGCATCGTCGATCACCAGCATATAGCCGCCGCCCTCCATCGGCCGCATCTTTGCGGTGAAGGATTGCCGGTGATCGCGCGCCTTGGCGGAAAAGCTGACATCCTTGCCGGTCTTGTGCATCTTGGCCCGGGCGTCCTGCAGGCTCGCGGGGTCGAAATACTCGTCCATATGCGCGTTGAGCCGCGGCACCCCCAGCTGCGCCAGCACATCCGCCGCCTGGCCATCGTAAAGCACGATCTGGTCGCTGGCGTTCACCAGCATCGTCGCCACCGGAATCTCGGTCAAAAGCGCTGTCAGTTGTGCCTTTTCATCCGCCAGCCGGGCGGTTTCGGCGGCCACTTGCTGGGCTGTGGTCATCGTGGTTTCGCTGAGCGCGGCGCTGACAGCTTCGGCGGCGGGGGCCAGATCGCCCAGGTAGCGCGCGGCCTGGGCGTCGACCTCGGCCTCGACCCCGGCATGGGCGCGGGTGCGGAGGGTGGCGGCAACCTTTTCGATCGGTTTGGCGACGTTTTCGTCAAAGAGCAGCCAGATCCCGGCCGTCAGCCCCACAAGACCAAAGGCCGACAGGATGCCCGCAAAGACAAAACCGTTGGTCACGTCTGAGGTTAGCGCGCGGGAATGGCCGACCCAGAGCGCGCCGATTACCAAGGCCGTGCCCCCAAGAGCCAGCAGCACAAAGAACAGAAAGACACGCAGGCGCAGGCTGAGCTGTGTGAACATGTCAGACCCCCTGGCAGACCGATTTCAGGATGGGATCCTCGGCGCCGACGTCGCGCCAGATCGGCGGGGAGCCGTCGCCCAAAGCCGGGTCGGCGCGGCGGCCGCCCGGGCAATCCACCATGACCTCGACACTTTGCACCGGGCGCCAACGGCCAAAGAAATAGAGATCGGCCAGGTAGAGCCCATCGGTCTGGTCATTGGGGCGCAGGTTGCCTTGGTCGACGGCGACAAAGCGGTCGATCATCGGCACCGCAAAGGTCCAGGGCCGCCAGAGCGCGCGGCTTTCGACCGATTGGGCAACGACAAACCCTTCGGGCAGGGCCTGAGCGGTGCGGTCATACCAGCTGTATTCGCTGGAAATGGCGGTGCCCAGCATGGCGATGCCGGCGCCCACTGGTACCATCCAGCGCGGCAGGTTCCCACCCGTGAGCTTTGACAAGAGCATCATCACGCCGGCACCGGCAAACCCCGCAATGAACACCGCGATCAGCTCAAGAAACATCTGTCTTCCTCCGGGCCCTTTGCGGGCGCTTGTGGTTCTTTACCGGGCGCTACCTAGCCAAGCGCCCCCTTGCCGTGGCCAATCGCGGCCTGCAGCGACTTTACAACAACAAAGGCGTCGCGCAGATGACTTCGCTCAAAGTCCGACAGGTCCGACGGGGCGAGGTGGTTGGTCACCTTATCACCGGCCTTGACCTGGCCGGCCTGCCGTTCCAGCCGGGTTTCGGCAATCAGATCATAGGCATCCAGCAGATCCTGCCCGCCCGTGGGGCTGAGCACACCCGCCGTCACCGCCGCCTCAAGCCGGGCACGAGTATTGACCGGCGCCAGCTTGCCCTGCAGCGCGTAAACCCGGCCTAGATCGACCACCGGCACCACGCCGTTATGCTTGAGATCCACCTGGTTCTTGTATTCGCCCGAGCGCACAGTCGCGAAGCCGCGCAAGAGGCCCAGGGGCGGGGTATGCTTCAACGCGTTGGAGATCATATGCGCGACGAAGATCGAGTTGCGCGAGGCGGCGGCCAGAGTCTTTTCCTGCACATCCTCGAACAGCGATTTGGTCCCGCCAATGGGACGCAGATCGAACATCACCGAGGCCAGCATCTGCGCCTCGGGTGAGGGTTTGGCGATCCAGCTGCGGAAATACTCTTTCCAGACCTTCACCGGCTGACACCAGCGCGGGTTGGTCGCCATCATGTCGCCGGGGCAATAGACATAGCCGCAGGTGTTAAGCCCGTCGCACACGAACTGCGCAAGCTCGGCGAAATAGCCCATTTGCGCCTCGCTGACCTCGTCCGACAGCATCAGGCAATTGTCCTGATCACTCACGCCGGTCTGTTCCTGCCGCCCCTGGCTACCGCAGGCGAGCCAGAGATAGGGCACCGGCGCCGGGCCAAGTTTGGCTTCGGCCAGCGCGAGCAGGCGGCGGGTGCAGGTGTCGGCGATATCGGTGATCAGCCGTGTGATGATCTCATGCCGGTTGCCGCTGGCCACCAGCTGCACCAAAAGCTGCGGGATGCGCGCGGTGACCTTGGCCATCTCTTCGGGTGTGTCGGCATACGCGATCTCGGACACGAGGGCGGCCGAACTGACCGCCTGAAAGCGCGTCAGATCGGTTTGCGTGACGATCCCCACCAGCTTGCCGGCATCCGTCACGGGGATATGGCCGATGCGCCGCTCCATCATCATGTGCAGCACGTCCGAGCCGATGGCCGAGGGGGGCAGGGTGACAGGATCAGGCGTCATCACCTGGGTCACGGGCGTGTCAAAGGGCAGGGCGCCGGCCACCACCTTACCCGACAGATCGCGGATCGTGGCGATGCCTTTCAGCACGTCGCCATCGGTCACGCAGACCGAGGAGACCCGCGCGCTTTGCATCAGGCCTGCCGCCTCTTGCACCGTGGCGGTGGGCGCGCAGGTCAACGGCCGCGTTGCCATCAACGTCTCGACCCGGCTGGTCGCCAGATCGGCCTTGCGCGGCTTGGGCGCGCGGCTGCGGTCAAAGAACTTTGCCGCCGCCGGTTCGGTTTCCACCAGCCGCAGGAAATCCGCCTTGGGCAGCACCAACAGCGTGGTATCCGACAACGTGCGCGCGCTGGTCACCGCGATGCCGTCGCGGCTGAGGCCGCGTTCGCCGAACGAATTGCGCGACCCGAGTTGCGAGACCTGGACATCGTTTTCGTCGCGCACTTCGACCTGGCCGTCATGGATCAGGTAGAGCCCTTCGAGGTCTTCGCCCAGGGCATAGACCTGCTCACCCGCCTTCATCGCGTGCGGGCGAAAGGCCGGCACCAGCGCCGCGAGTTTTTCAGCCTCCAGCGCGTCATAGGGGTGAACCGTCGTCAGGAAAGATTGCAGCGCCTGTGGCGTCAAGGACATGGGACAAGGGCCTCTGGGCAAAAGAAAAACGTCCCCTGACGGATAGACCGAAAGGGGACGCTGTGGGAGGGGACGGGCCGTCGCAGGGAAGGCTTCGTCCATTCCGGAACGGGCGGCCCGGAAACCCCAGGCAGCCCGCATTGTCTTAGTGGTCCTGAGCGGCACCGGCACCACGCGGCACGCGGACCGATTCCACCAGCTCGCGGATCTCCGTCGGGATCGGGGCGGTCATCTTCGACACGGTGAAGGCCACCGCGAAGTTGATCATCGCACCAATCGCGCCAAAGCTCGTGGACTTGATCGTGCCCAGCAGCGGATCGGCATCGGTGAAGCTGTTGGTGCCCGGAACAAAGAACCAGCCTTTGTGCAGGAAGATGTACAGCAGCGTCACCAGAAGGCCGGCGACCATACCTGCGACAGCACCTTTGTTGTTCACGTTGGTGAAGATGCCCATCATCAGTGCGGGGAAGATCGAGGCTGCCGCGAGGCCAAAGGCCAGCGCCACGGTTTGCGCCGCAAAGCCCGGGGGGTTCAGACCCAGATAGGTGGCGACAACAATGGCAACCGCCATGGCGATCCGTGCCGACAGAAGCTCACCCTTTTCCGAGATGTTCGGCGTCAGCTGACCCTTCATCAGGTCGTGAGACACCGCCGAGGAAATGGCGAGCAACAGGCCAGCCGCGGTCGACAGAGCAGCGGCAAGACCACCGGCAGCGACCAGACCGATCACCCAACCCGGGAGGTTGGCAATCTCGGGGTTGGCCAGCACCAGGATGTCACGGTTGAAGTTGGTCAGCTCGTTTTCCGAGCCCCAGCCAGCCGCTTCCATCTTGGCCACGGTGTCCGCATCCTTGTCGTTGAAGTAGGCGATGCGGCCGTCACCGTTCTTGTCTTCCCAGCCCAGAAGGCCGGTCTTCTGCCAGGTGGCCATCCAGTCATAAGCCGGATCTTCGGCAATGGTTTCTGCCGACACAGGCTCACCCGAGGCACCGTTGGGCCAGAACTGTTCGGTGATGTTCAGGCGCGCCATGGCACCCACAGCAGGAGCCGTCAGGTAAAGCAGCGCGATGAAAACCAGCGTCCAGCCAGCCGACCAGCGGGCATCCGCCACGCGCGGCACGGTGAAGAAGCGCATGATCACGTGCGGCAGACCCGCGGTACCGATCATCAGCGACAGGGTGAAGAGCACCATGTTGAAGGTGTCAGCGTGATGCAGCGTGTACTCTTTGAAGCCCAGCTCGGTCACGATCTGGTCGAGCTTGGCCAGCAGAGGTTCACCGGTTTCGACACTGCCGAAGAGACCCAGACCCGGGATCGGGTTGCCGGTCAGCTGCAGCGAGATGAAGACGGCCGGGATGGTGTAGGCCATGATCAGCACGCAGTACTGTGCGACCTGGGTGTAGGTCACACCCTTCATGCCGCCGAACACCGCGTAGGCAAAGACCACACCCGCACCGATCAGCAGGCCGGTGGTGTTGGAGACCTCGAGGAAGCGGCCAAAGGCCACGCCCACGCCGGTCATCTGGCCGATCACGTAAGTGGTCGACGCGACGATCAGGCAGATCACCGCCACCACGCGGGCGGTCGGGCTGTAGAAACGGTCGCCGATGAATTCCGACACGGTGAACTTGCCGAACTTGCGCAGGTAAGGTGCAAGCAGCAGCGCCAGCAGCACGTAGCCACCGGTCCAGCCCATCAGGAAGGTCGAGTTGTCATAGCCGGTAAAGGCAATCAGGCCCGCCATCGAGATGAACGAGGCCGCCGACATCCAGTCCGCCGCTGTCGCCATACCGTTGGTGACCGGGTGCACGCCGCGACCGGCGGCGTAGAATTCCGATGTGGAACCCGCGCGGGCCCAGATCGCGATGCCGATGTAAAGCGCAAAGGAGGCGCCCACAAACAGCAGGTTGATGGTAAACTGATCCATTGTGATCACTCCTCCTCGACGCCGTATTCACGGTCGAGCTTGTTCATCCGCCAGGCGTAGAAAAAGATCAGGCCCAGAAAGACCAGGATCGATCCTTGCTGGGCAAACCAAAAGCCCAGGTCGGTGCCGCCGACGGCAATTCCGCTGAGCATCGGGCGCAGCAGAATGCCAAAGCCAAAGCTCACCAGCGCCCAGATCACCAGGCTGACGATAATGATACGCACATTGGCCGCCCAGTAGCCCGCATCGGACTTTTCGGCGGCTTGTGCCTCTTGAGATGTTTGATCCGCCATGGCGGTCCTCCTCTTCCTCCGTAATGCGCACACCCCGGCTTGCCCGGTGCCTGCGCGTTCCGCGTTGTGTCCCTCGGGAAAGAGGGCGCATCACCCCCGCGCGATCACGCGGTGGCCGTCTTCACAATCGCCGCCAGATCAGCGGCGATGTCTTCGATGCTCCCCATGGCGTCGACGCGACTCAGCGCGCCCGCCTGGGCGTAATATTCGATCAAGGGCGCCGTCTGTGCATGATATGCATCAAGGCGGCTTGCCACGGTCTCTGCGTTGTCGTCGGCCCGGCGCTTGAACTCGGTACCGCCACAATTGTCGCAAACACCTGATTTTGCAGGGGTTTTAAAGCTATCGTGATAGCCCTCGCCGCAGTTTCCGCAGGTGTAGCGGCCAGCGATTCGCGTCACCATTGCCGCATCATCCACATCGAGGCTGATCGCGGCGTCGATCTGCTGTCCGGTTTCGGCCAGCAAATCGTCCAACGCTTGCGCCTGCACCTTGGTGCGCGGGAAGCCATCCAGAATCACGCCGCGGGCGCAATCGGCATCGGCCAGCCGGTCGCGCAGGATGGCGATGACGATCTCGTCGCTGACCAGATCGCCGGCTTCCATCACGGCCTTGGCCTGTTTGCCGGCTTCGGTGCCCGCGGCCACGGCGGCGCGCAACAGATCGCCGGTGCTCAGCTGCACGAGGCCGAATTGCTCTTCCAGCATCCGCGCCTGGGTGCCCTTGCCAGCTCCCGGAGGGCCCAACAGGATCAGAACCGGGGCGGTGGTCGGGGTGATGGTACCGTCCATCGTCTTACGCCCTGTTCATGCGGTTGTTGATGAGGTCGTCGACGACCGTGGGGTCGGCGAGGGTTGAGGTGTCGCCGAGGGATCCGTAGTCGTTTTCGGCGATTTTGCGCAGGATGCGGCGCATGATTTTGCCCGAGCGGGTTTTTGGCAGGCCCGGGGCCCATTGGATCAGGTCCGGTGAGGCGATGGGGCCAATCTCTGTGCGGACCCAGGTGCGCAGCTCTTTGGTGAGCTCGTCCGAAGGCTCGACCCCGTTCATCAGGGTGACGTAGCAATAGATGCCCTGGCCCTTGATGGCGTGCGGATAGCCGACCACGGCCGCCTCAGCCACCTTGGCGTGGGCGACCAGCGCCGATTCCACTTCGGCTGTGCCCATGCGGTGGCCCGAGACGTTGATCACGTCATCGACGCGCCCGGTGATCCAGTAATCGCCGTCCGCATCGCGTTTGCAGCCATCGCCCGAGAAGTAATAGCCTTTGTAATCGGCAAAATAGGTTTTCTCGAACCGTTCGTGATCGCCCCAGACGGTGCGCATCTGGCCCGGCCAGCTGTCTTTCAGCGCCAGCACACCTTCGGTCGGGAAGCTGTGGATTTCCTCGCCCGATTGCGGGTCGAGCACCACCGGCTGCACGCCAAAGAACGGCTTCATCGCGGCCCCCGGCTTGGTCGCATGCGCGCCGGGCAGCGGGGTCAGCAGGTGGCCGCCGGTTTCGGTCTGCCACCAGGTGTCGACAATCGGGCAGCGCCCGCCGCCGATCACGTCGTTATACCAGTTCCAGGCCTCGGGGTTGATCGGCTCCCCAACCGTTCCAAGGATTCGCAGCGAGGATAGATCGCATTTGGTTACAAAGTCGTTGCCCTGGCCCATCAGCGCGCGAATCGCCGTCGGCGCGGTGTAGAACTGGTTCACCTTGTGCTTTTCGCAGACCTGCCAGAACCGGCTGGCATCGGGATAGGTGGGGACGCCTTCGAACATCAGCGTGGTGGCGCCATTGGCGAGCGGCCCATAGATGATGTAGGAATGCCCGGTCACCCACCCCACATCTGCCGTGCACCAGTAGACATCGCCATCGTGGTAGTCGAACACAACCTCATGGGTCAGGCTGGCGTAAACCAAATATCCACCTGTTGAGTGCACAACCCCCTTGGGCTGCCCGGTCGAGCCCGATGTGTAGAGGATAAACAGGGGATCTTCGGCGTTCATCTCCGCCGGCTGGCTCACGTCGGAGGCTTCGAGCGCCATTTCGTTGTAGTCGAAATCGCGGCCATCGATCCAGGTGGTCTGCCCGCCGGTGCGCTTGACCACCAGGCATTTGACGTCGTCGGCGCAGTGCAAGAGCGCGGCGTCGGCATTGGATTTGAGCGGGGTCTTGCGGCCGCCGCGCGGCGCCTCGTCGGCGGTGATGACCAGCTTGGCCTCGGATCCGTTGATCCGCGCCGACAAAGCGTCGGGCGAGAAGCCGGCAAAGACGATGGAATGAATGGCACCGATGCGCGCGCAGGCCAGCATGGCATAGGCGGCCTCGGGGATCATCGGCAGATACAGCACCACCCGGTCACCTTTGCGCACGCCGAGCGTCTCGAGAATGTTGGCCATCTTGCAGACGCTGCGATGCAGGTCGCTATAGGTGATGTGCTGGGCGGCCTCGTTGGGATCGTCGGGTTCAAAGATGATCGCGGTCTGATCGCCGCGGGTCGCCAGATGCCGGTCGATGCAATTGGCCGCCACGTTCAGCGTGCCGTCGGCATACCAGTTGATCTTGACCTGCCCGAGGGTGAAATCGACATCCTTGATCTGGCTGGGTGCCTGGATCCAATCCAACCGCCCCGCCTGCTCCGCCCAAAACCCCTCAGACTCCGAAACAGACCGACCATAAAGCTCATCATAACGAGACGCATCAACATGCGCGCTCTGGATCAATTCCGCGGACGGGGGGTAGACAGGGGTGCCTTCGGTGGTGGGGGTTTGGTCGTTCATGGCAGGTTTCCTCCCTTACCTATGATGCTCCAGGCGGATGCGTGGTGGCTTGTGTCAATTCTGCCGCTCATCATAAACGGACTGGAAAACCTGTGAATAAGCATCAGAAAAATATGATTTTATTTGTGAATTGTTTTCTTCAAACGGGAGAAGACTGTAAATATCTTTGCCAGAAAGCGGGTAAACCCCTTGAAAGCAACGTTTCCCGCGCAAGGCCCAAATCCGCGTCAGAGTTGCCCCGGCGTCATATCGCACCGGGATTCTTCTGATCACGTCGGTGTGACAAATGGTTCCAGTATGCGGATGTATACCGCTAACAGTCCGTTAACCTTTCGAATCCCCCTAACGCGGGCCGGGGCTTGCGCAGGGCGGCCAATTCACTAGTTTGACGGCAAGGCGGGGCAAACCGCCGCATCAGACGGGAGGAATACCAATGCCAAACATGACAGCGAAACTGCTGACCACGGCGCTATGCGTCACTTTTGCCGGCGAAGCGCTGGCGACCGAATGGAACGTGTCGGTCTGGGGCAAACGCCGCGCCTTTACCGAACACATCCACAAGCTGGCCGAGATGGTCGAGGAAAAGACCGGCGGCGAATTCACCATGAACATCAGCTATGGTGGACTGTCGAAGAACCGCGAGAACCTCGACGGCATCTCGATCGGCGCCTTCGAGATGGCGCAGTTCTGTGCCGGCTATCATCCCGACAAGAACCGCCTGATCACCGTGCTCGAGCTGCCGTTCCTCGGCGTGGGCAACCTCGATGAGGAAGTGGCCGTCAGCCATGCGGTCTATGGCCATCCGGCCGTGCAGGAAGAAATGGCGCAGTGGAACGCCCGGCTGCTGATGACCTCGCCGATGCCGCAATATAACATCGTCGGCACCGGCGCGCCGCGTGACAGTCTGGCCGAGTTCGAAGGCATGCGGGTGCGCGCCACCGGCGGTCTGGGCGAGGCGTTCAAGGCCGTTGGTGCCGTGCCGACCTCGGTCACCGCGACCGAAGCCTACCAGGCGATGGAATCCGGCGTTGTCGACACCGTGGCCTTTGCGCAGCATGCGCATTTGAGCTTTGGCACCATCAACCAGGCCGAATGGTGGACCGCGAACCTCAACCCCGGCACCGTGAACTGCCCGGTGGTGGTAAATATCGACGCGTATGAAAGCCTTAGTGACGATCACCGCATGGCACTGGACGAGTCGGTGGACGCAGCCATCGACCACTACCTGGCAAACTACGGCGACCTGCTGGAACGGTGGGACAGCGTGCTTGCCGAAAAGGGTGTGACCAAGGTTGAGTTGGAGCAATCCGAGTTGGACGCGTTCAAGGACGCCGCCGGCACGCCGACGCATGCTGCCTGGATCGAGAATATCGAAGGCCAGGGCCTGCCGGGTCAGGAGCTTTACGACCTGGTGAACAGCACGCTGGACAAGGCGCGCATGTCGAACTGACGCGTCACCGCGTTTTGGGCCGCGCCGCATCACCGGCGCGGCCATTTTGCTAACGGGACAGGTCCGAGGGGGACGGGACATGGCCGGCAGCTCTGCCGTACTTGAGGATTCAAGCCTGCTGTCGCGGCTTGACCGGGCGCTTTTGCCGTTTGAGCGCTTTGCCGCCCTGATCTCGGGCCTTGCGGCGTTTTCGTTGATGTTCCTGGCGGTCTGGTCGGTTACCGGGCGCAAGTTCTTTGGCGCACCGCTCTTGGGCTATGTGGATTACATCGAGGCGCTGATGCCGGTGATCGCCATTCTTGGCGTCAGCTTTGTGCAGCGCGACGGGGTGCATATCCGCATGGACATCGTCATCGGCGCGATGCGCGGGCGGCTGTTGTGGCTGATGGAGTTGATCACCACGATCCTGATCCTCGTGCTGATCATCGCGCTGATGTGGGGCGCCTGGGCGCATTTCGACCGCAGCTTTGATTTTGCCCGGCCGTATTGGAGCCGCGACAGCTCGATCGACGTGAGCATGCCGCTCTGGCCGTCGAAGATCGTGGTGCCGATTGCCTTTGCGGTGCTGGTGCTGCGCCTTTTGCTGCAGATCTGGGGCTATGCGCGGGCCTTCTGGCTGAACCTTGCGACACCGGTGGCTGTGCCGCTGGTGCAGTCGGCCGCCGAACAGGCCCGCGAAGAGGCCGAGCTTTTGCAGGGCGGCGACTGATGGATTCGATCACCATTGGACTTTGGGTGACCGGTGGGATGCTGGTCATGGTGGTGCTGGGCATGCGGGTGGCCTTTGCCGCCGGTCTGGCCGGGTTTTTGGGGCTGGTCT
Source organism: Paracoccaceae bacterium (assembly GCA_030066175.1). GTDB lineage: Bacteria > Pseudomonadota > Alphaproteobacteria > Rhodobacterales > Rhodobacteraceae > JASJCC01. Next base: position 15,763 of record JASJCC010000019.1, read on the forward strand.
GGCTGCGCTGGGACCAGTTCAATTATGACCCCGACCGCTTTTTCAAGGCGCTGGAGATCAGCGTTAAGATCGCCGGGCAAGTGCCGCATTCCAAGGTGTCGGCCCACGCGCTGAGCCTGATCCCGACCTTCATCCTGATCGGCTATCTCGCCTATCACGCCCGGCTGACCACGGCGCTGTTTGATGCGGCGAAAAAGTGGATTGCCTGGGTGCCGGGTGGGCTGGCGGTCTCGACCGTCTTTGCCACCGCCGGGTTTGCTGCCGTGTCAGGTGCCAGCGTGGCGACCGCGGCGGTGTTTGCCCGGATCGCGATCCCCGAGATGCTGAAAGTGGGTTATGACAAACGCTTTGCAGCCGGCGTGGTAGCTGCCGGCGGCACCTTGGCCAGCCTGATCCCGCCCTCGGCCATCCTGGTGATCTACGCCATCATCGTCGAACAGGACGTTGGTAAACTACTGCTGGCGGGCTTCATCCCGGGGATGTTCTCGGCGATTGTCTATGCCACCCTGATTATCGTCCTGGCGCTGACGATGAAGAATTTTGGCCCCCCGGTGGGCGGCTTTACCTGGCGCGAACGCCTTGTCAGCCTGCCGCCGGCACTGCCCATCGTCGCGGTAGTCGTGATCATCATCTTCTTTGTCTACAACCCCTTTGGCGGTGACGCTTGGGGCACGCCGACCGAAGGCGGCGCCATCGGCGCCTTTATCGTGTTCTGCATGGCGCTCTATCGCGGCATGCGCTGGGGCGCGCTGAAGGATGCGCTGCTCGAGACCGCTAAGCTGACCGTGATGATCTTTACGATCATCTGGGGGGTGCTGATCTATGTCCGGTTCCTGGGCTTTGCAGACCTGCCAAGCGCGTTTTCGGATTGGATCACCTCGCTTGAATATTCACCGATGTTGATCCTGATCTGCATCCTGCTGGCCTACGCGGTGCTGGGGATGTTCATGGATGCCATCGGCATGCTGCTCTTGACCCTGCCGGTGGTGTATCCGGCTGTCATGGCGCTGAATGGCGGCGAGTTTGTCAGCGCCGAAGACAGCGCCTTTGGCATGAGCGGGACGATGTGTGCGATCTGGTTCGGCATTCTGGTCGTCAAGATGGCCGAGTTCTGCCTGATCACACCGCCCATCGGCCTGAATTGCTTTGTCGTGGCCGGTGTGCGAGACGATCTGAACGTGCAGGACGTGTTCCGCGGCGTGATTCCGTTCTTCATCGCTGACGGCATCACCATCGCGCTGCTGGTTGCCTTTCCGGTGATTGTGCTCTGGCTGCCATCACTCGCCTAGGCGCGCGGGGCGTCGGAACACCCGGCTTCACATCCCTAGGCTGCGTTGTTGCATGACCAAGCGTCGGCAAAAATGGTGACGCTAACATCTTGCTTGACAGGCCACCCAACCTCCTTTTGTAATTCGCTCAAACAAAAAACAAAAATATCATCATGGGAGGAAGACATGAAACTAACGAAGACGTTTGCCGTTTTGGCATGCACATCGGCACTGGCCGCTCCGGCCATTGCGGATGAAGTGGAAGTTCTGCACTGGTGGACATCGGGTGGCGAAGCGGCCGCCGTGTCGGTGCTGAAATCCGACCTCGAAGGCAAGGGCACCGGTTGGGTCGACATGGCCGTGGCCGGTGGTGGCGGTGACGCCGCGATGACCACGCTGCGCGCCCGTGTGACGGCCGGCGATCCGCCGACCGCGGCACAGATGCTAGGCATGACGGTCCGCGAATGGGCCGACGAAGGCTTTCTCGGCAACCTCAACGACGTCGCCGCCGCCGAAGGCTGGGACGATGTGATCCCGCCCGCCGTGCAAGCGTTTGGCAAGTATGACGGCAACTGGGTGGCTGCCCCGGTGAACATGCACCGCCCGCACTGGGTCTGGGGCTCGGCCAAGATCTTCAGCGAACTGGGCCTCGAGATGCCCTCGACCTGGGATGAATTCTTTGCCGCCGCCGACAAGATCCAGGAAGCGGGCTATGTTGCCGTGGCCCAGGGTGGTCAGGCCTGGCAGGAAGCCACCGTCTGGGAAGCCGTTGTGCTGGGCATTTCGCCCGATCTCTACCGCACCGCGATCATCGAGGCGGATGATGCGGCCCTGCGCTCCGAAGGGATCGTGGAAAGCTTTGAGATCATGCGCAAAATCCGCGGTTACGTCGACCCGAACTTTGCTGGGCGCGATTGGAACCTGGCCACTGCCATGGTGATCAACGGCGAAGCCGGCATGCAGATCATGGGTGACTGGGCCAAGGGTGAGGTGATCGCCGCCGGTCTGACCCCGGGTGTCGAGGTGCTGTGCGACGTGGCACCGGGCACGCAGGGTTCGTTCCTCTTCAACACCGACTTCTTTGCAATGTTCGACGTGGGTGACGACAAGCAGATGGCGCAGCAGAACATGGCGGCGTCGGCGATGTCGGTGAACTTCCAAGAGACGTTCAACCTCGCCAAAGGCTCGATCCCCGCGCGCACCGACGTGCCGGGCGACAAGTTTGACGTCTGCGCGCAGAAGTCGATGGCCGATCTGGCCGAGGCCACGGCGTCGAACACGCTCTTTGGTTCGCTAGCGCATGGTCACGGCCAGCCTGCGGCGATCCAGGCGGCCTATACCGACGTGGTCACGCAGCACTTCAACTCGGACATGTCGGCCGAGGATGCTGCCGCCGCGCTGGCGGACGCCGTGATGGCAGCCAAGTAAGACGCACAATGCGGGCGGCGCAGGATTTGCGCCGCCCGACATCCGCATTTTCCGTCCCGTGACCGGACCGTCGGCGCCGCAGCGCCAGGAACGAAACCCCCCAAGGCGCTATACCGCATGCGACTGCTCCGAAACTACGTGCCCCAGCTGACATTGCTGCCAAGCCTGATCCTTGTGGCAATCACGGTCTACGGGTTCATCGCGCTGACCATGGTGCTGTCGCTGACACGCTCCAAGATGTTGCCGCGGTTTGACCGCTGGGAAGGGTTTTCCAACTATCTCAAGGTCTGGAACCATCCGCGCTGGGAAGTGGCGCTGGAAAACTTCGCCATCTTTGGCATTCTCTATATCGGCGGCACGCTTCTGATCGGCCTCGTGCTGGCGATCTTCCTCGATCAGCGCATCCGCATCGAAGGCTCGTTGCGGACCATCTACCTCTACCCAATGGCGCTGAGCTTTATCGTGACGGGGGTCGCCTGGCAGTGGATCATGTCGCCCGATCTGGGGCTTGAACGCGCGTTCCACATCTGGGGCTGGGAAAGCTTTCGCTTTGACTGGATCAAACAGTCCGACCTGGCGATTTACTGCGTGGTGATCGCCGGGGTCTGGCAGGCCAGCGGCTTTGTCATGGCGCTGTTTCTGGCCGCCCTGCGCGGGGTCAACCAGGAAATCCTGTCGGCTGCCCGGATGGACGGCGCCAGCGGGCCCAGCATCTATTGGCACATCATAATCCCCGCGCTGCGCCCGGCCTTCCTGACGGCAATCGTCGTGCAGGGGCACCTGGCGATCAAGAGCTATGACCTTGTCGTTGCCTTGACCCGCGGCGGGCCTGGCTTTTCGACCGAGCTGCCCTCGACCTTCATGTACGAATTCACCTTTTCGCGGAACGAAATGGCGCTGGGTGCGTCGAGCGCGGTGATGATGCTGGTGCTCGTGATGGTGCTGATCGTGCCCTATCTCTATTCGGAGCTGCGCAATGAGCGTTGAGGTTACCAACCCGCGCAGCGGGCGCGCCATTGCCAACCGGATCATGGTCTACACCTTCCTGCTGCTGGCGGCGGCGCTTTTCCTGATGCCGCTGGCGGCGATGGTGTTTACCTCGCTCAAGTCGATGCCCGAGATCACCGGGGCGGTCGGGTTTGAGAACAACACCATCCTGACCCCGCCACGCGCCCCCACGCTTGAAGCCTGGAGCACCGCGTGGAGCTCAGCCTGTATCGCCGTCGCCTGTGACGGGCTGCGGGTCTATTTCTGGAACTCGATTGTGATGGTGGTCTTTGCGGTCACGCTGTCGGTCGGGCTCGGGGCGGTGAACGGCTATATCCTGGCGAAATGGCGGTTCCGCGGCGACAACATCATCTTTGGGATGCTGCTTTTCGGCTGTTTCATCCCGTTCCAGATCGTGCTGATCCCGATGGCCCGGCTCTTGGGTATTCTTGACATGGCGGGCACGCTGTCGGGGCTGATCTTTGTGCATATGTGCTATGGCATCCCCTTCACCACGCTGTTTTTCCGCAATTTCTACGTCACCATCCCGGATGAGCTGATCAAGGCCGGGCGGATCGACGGGGCGGGTTTCTGGTCGATCTTCCTTCTGATCCTGGTGCCTGTATCCTGGCCGATCTTTGTGGTGTCGATCATCTGGCAGTTCACCAATGTCTGGAACGACTTCCTGTTTGGCGCTTCGTTTGCCGGTGCCGATGCGCGGCCGCTGATGGTGGCGCTGAACAACCTCGTCAACACTTCGACCGGTACCAAGGCCTACAATGTGGACATGGCCGGAGCGATGATTGCCGCCCTTCCGACGATCCTCGTCTACGTGGTGGGTGGCCGATATTTTGTCCGTGGCCTGACCTCAGGCGCGGTGAAAGGGTAAGACTGTGGCGCAACTCACCATCGACAACGTCAGCAAGGTGTTCGGCAGCACCTCTGTGCTGCAGGATATCAGTATCGAGATCGACGCAGGCGAATTCCTGGTGCTGGTTGGCCCCTCGGGATGCGGCAAATCCACCTTGCTGAACATGGTGGCCGGGCTTTTGACCATCTCGGGCGGGCAGATCCGGTTTGACGGCGATCGCATCGACAACCTGGAACCAAAAGACCGCAACATCGCCATGGTGTTCCAGTCCTACGCGCTTTACCCGGCGATGAGCGTGGAAAAGAACATGGCCTTCCCGCTGAGGATGGCCGGTTTTTCCAAGGAAGATCAGACCCAAAAGGTGCAAGAGGTGGCGGACCTTTTGCAGATCAGCCATCTGCTGAAGCGCAAACCCGCCGCTTTGTCGGGCGGGCAGCGTCAGCGTGTGGCGATGGGGCGGGCGCTGGTGCGCGACCCCAAGCTGTTTTTGTTTGACGAACCACTCTCGAACCTCGATGCCAAGCTACGCGTCGACATGCGGACCGAGATCAAGCGCCTGCACCAGCGGCTGGGCACGACGATCCTTTATGTGACCCACGACCAGGTCGAAGCCATGACCATGGCCACGCGGATTGCGGTGATGGAGGGCGGCATCGTACAGCAATTCGGCACCCCGGCCGAGATCTATGATCATCCCGCCAACACCTTTGTCGCGACCTTCATGGGTTCCCCGGCGATGAACCTGATCGACGCGGTGGTCAGCCCGGATCAGCAGCACTTGCAGATTGGCGCGGTGAACGTGCCGATGCCGCCGGGTGTGAAGGCCCCTGCGGCAGGCACCAAGGTCAAGCTGGGGCTACGGCCGGAATGGTTTGGCGTCGGCGACAAGGCTGAGGGGACGTTTGACATGCCGGTGCGAGTGGACCTGATCGAGCCCACCGGGCCGGACATGTACGTGTCGGTCAAGCTCGATGGCCAATCGGTGATGACGCGCCTGCCAGCGGGGTCGGATGTGACGCAGAACAGCGATTGCACCTTGCGCGTGGCGCTGGACAAGGCGCCGATCTTCGACGCCGAAACCGGCCTGGCGCTTTACGCCTGACGTGCGCCTTTTGGCGCCAAGTGACATGGGGGGCATGGCGGCATGACCACGTTCGACAAAGGGCCGATCCTTGTCACCGGTGCCAGTGGCGGCATCGGCGGCGCCACCGTCCGACAGCTTTGCGCCGCGGGGGCTGAGGTGATCGCCAGCGGCCGCAACACCGAGGCACTGGACGCGCTTGCCAGTGACACCGGCTGCCGCACCATGGCCTTTGACCTGACCTCGGAGGACAGCGTGCGCGACGCGCTCGATGGGCTGGACGTCTGGGGCGTGGTGAATTGCGGCGGCTTTGGCGGTGAGATTGCGACCCCGATGGACACCGATATCGCGGTCTTTGACAAAGTCATAGCCATCAACACCCGTGGCGCGCTGTTGGTGACCAAATACACCTCACAATCGATGATCCGTCTGGGCAAGGGCGGGGCGATCGTGAATGTCTCGAGCCAGGCGTCGCTGGTGGCGCTGAAGGGGCATATTTCCTACGGGTCGTCCAAGGCCGCGCTCGACAACATCACGCGGGTCTCGGCGCTGGAGTTGGGCAAACACAACATTCGCGTCAACGGCGTGCATCCGACCGTGGTGATGACCGAGATGTCGGCCTTCTACTGGGGCCGCCCGGAGATCGCCGACCCGTTTCTGAGCCAAATGCCGCTGGGCCGCTGGGCCACCGAGGATGAGATCGCCGCTCCGATTGTCTTTCTGCTGAGCGATGCGGCGTCTATGATCACTGGCGTCGCTCTGCCCATCGACGGCGGCTATACCGCCTGCTGAGGCAAAACCTCAATGCCGAGGTTGCGGCTGCGACAGCACAGTGGTGATGGCCTGCAATAGCTCGGTCTTGGGCACCGGTTTGATCAAGCGCATGTCCTCTGGCGGCAGGCCGTTGCCGTCGGTGATGGTCTCGCTGGAATACCCCGACAGGAAGATCACCGGCAGACCCCGCACCAGCTTGCGGCAGGCATTGGCCAGTTGCGGTCCGCTCATCCCGCCGGGCATTTCGACATCCGTCAGCAAGAGGTCAAAGGGGGCGTTCGATGTGAAGATGTCAAACGCCTGGTCGCCGCTGACCGCGGTTTCGGTCTCATACCCGGCCGATTTCAGGATGCGCACCAGCAAGGCCAGTACCTCGGGCTGGTCTTCGGCGATCAGGATACGGGCGCTGGTCTTGGACACCGGGTTTGACGGCGCTTCCTGCGCCGGGGCGGTTTCGTCAGGTGCTTCGGCCAGATCGACAGGGAACACCATTTTCACGGTCGTGCCGACACCCAGCTCAGACGTGATCTGCACCGCGCCGCCGCTTTGCCGGGCAAAGCCCTGAACCATCGACAGGCCCAGCCCGGTGCCGGTCGACATCGCCTTGGTCGACACAAATGGTTCGAACACCCGCGCCAAAAGCTCGGGCGCGATGCCCTTTCCGGTATCGGTGATGGTGACGGCGAGGTAGGGGCCAGTCGTCAGCCCTTCGAACGCGGCGGCGGCGTCCGCGTCAAACACCACGTTCCGGGTTTCGATTGTCAGCTTGCCGCCATCCGGCATCGCGTCACGCGCGTTGACGACCACGTTGACAATGGCGCTTTGGAACCCGGCCGGGTCCAACCGGCTGTGCTGTTGATTGGCGATCAAGCGGGTTTGAACCGCGATCGAGGACGGCACGGTGCGTATCAGCCAGCTTTCAGTTTCAGCGATCAGCCCGTTGATCGCCACGCGTTTCGGCTCTAGCTGCGACTTGCTGGCAAAGGCCAGCATGTTGCGGGTCAGATCCGCGCCGCTGCGGGTGGCGGCGATGGCGCTGGCGATGGTGTCGCGCCGCTCTTGATCCGACATCTCGCGGCTTTGCTCATCGTCTTGCAGCAGCTCAATGTTTCCCTGAATAACGGCCAGCAAATTATTGAAATCATGTGCAATCCCACCGGCAAGCTGCCCCACCGCCTCAAGCCGCCGCGACTGGCTGAGCTGCTCTTCTTTCTTCACGAACTCGGTTCGGTCATGCAGAATCCCGAACACCCGCGTGGGCCGACCGCCATCGGTGTTCGTAAAAGAAATACCGTCGGCATAGACGTGGCGGATCTCGCCATTGCGCAGGATCAGCCGGGCGTTCACACCATGTAACTGGCCGGTCTCGAACACCTGTTCGAAATTCGCCGCCACGCTGCCGACGTCATCGGGGTGATAGAATTCAAACGCCTCTTCGACGCTGGGCTGCGGATCGTCGGGATCCAACCCGTGGATGCGGAACGTTTCGGGCGACCAGCTGAGCGTGTTTTCCGCGATGTCGAGCTCCCAATGCCCGATCTTGCCGATCTGTTCGGCGCGTAAGAGTTTGTCCTCCAGCCTCCGTCGGGCCGACACATCCTGCACCGTCCCGATCATACGGGCCGGCGCGCCGTCCTCGGCAAAGGTGGCCTGCCCGGTGGCGGCGATGACCACGCGGCGCCCGTCGCTGCGGATCATCTGATACTCGATATCGTAGGGCACACCCTCTTCCAGGTGCGCGCGCAACGCCTCGGAAACCCGGTCGGCATCTTCCGGCGCAACCCGATCGGTGAAGTCGGACAGCTGGCCCTGGAACTCTTCCGGATCGATGCCGAGGATTTCCATGAAAACCGGCGACCAATAGAGCGTGTCGTCGGTATAATCCCATTCCCAGATGGCGATCCGGGCGGCGCGGGTGGCCAGCTCAAGACGCCGGGAAATCACGTCACGTTCTGTGAGTCTATCCAAGGCGAGGCATCCGAACTGCAAACACTGACGACACGCCGCGCAGTATCCGGTTTCGATGGCCTGCTCAACCTCTTCCTGTGCGACGTAACGTCAATAATCAACCCAAGGCTGTTAAGAATTTGTTAAGGAAGCGCAAGGATTTACGTCCGACGCGCCGGATGCCAGTTGTGTGTCGGACGGGTCGCGCTGGACCGGTCCAATACTTTCAGACCTTTAGCAAATCCGTGGCAGCTGTTCACCCACCAACGTGTCGACCAACCGCAGGCCTCCAAAGAGCGTTTTCATCGTCACGCGACCGGCTGGCCCGGCCTTGGCATGGCCGATCAGCGTCGCCTCGCGCCCGGCGTCGGTGGCGCGCATCGCGGCGAGTGCGGCTTCGGCCTCGTCCTCGGGGACAAAGAGCACCAGGGTGCCTTCGTTTGCGAGGTAAAGCGGGTCGAGCCCTAGCACTTCGCAGACGCCTTTGACCTCGGGCCGCAGGGGCAGGGTGGTTTCGTCGAGCTCAATGCTGACCCCGGCGGCCTCGGCCATTTCGTTGAGCGCCGAGGCAAGACCGCCGCGGGTGGCGTCGCGGGCGGCGCGGGTGTTGGGGGCGGCGGACAGAACCGCTTCGATCAGCCCGTTCAGGCTCTGACAGTCGGACTGGATGTCGGTTGAGAGCGCCATGTCCCCCCGCGCCGCCAGGATCGTCGCGCCGTGATCGCCGAGCACACCGTTCACAAGCGCCACGTCGCCGGGGCGGATATTGTCGGCCATCAGGTTGCGGCCCGCGGGGATCACGCCGACGCCGGAGGTGGTCACAAACACCTTATCTGCAGCCCCACGCTCGACCACCTTGGTGTCGCCGGTGACGATGCGTACGCCGGCCTTGTCGGCCTCTGCCTGCATCGAGGCGACAATGTCGCGCAGAAGGGCAAATTCACAGCCTTCCTCGATGATGAACGCCGCCGACAGCCAGAGCGGTTGCGCACCGCCCACCGCCAAGTCATTGACCGTGCCGCAGACGGCGATCTTGCCGATATCGCCGCCGGGAAAGACCGGGGGTGAGACGACAAAGCTGTCGGTGGTGAAGGCCAGTTGCGCGCCGGGTTCAGCAAGCGCCGCGGAGGTCATCCGGGCCTGATCCTCGGAGCCGGGGGGCAGGAAGACGTCGGTAAAGACCTCTTCGATCAGGTCGCGCATCGCCTTGCCGCCGCCGCCATGCGCCATGGTCACGCGGTCGCCGCGCAGGCGGGCGGGTTTGATCGGTGTCGACATGTTCATTGCGCTGCCTCCACCGCTTCATCCGCCGCGCCGTATTGGTAATAGGCCGCACAGGCGCCTTCGGAGCTGACCATCAGCGCGCCCAGTGGCATCTCGGGCGTGCAGCCGGTGCCGTATTGCGGGCACCCGGTCGGTTTGATCCGGCCGGTCATCACCTGCCCGCAGGCACAGCCTTCGGGCTCCGCCACCACACGGGGTCCGGCGCCGTAGCCGACGCCGAACTTTTCCTCGGCATCGAACGCCGCGTATTTCGGCCGGATGCGCAGCCCGCTGGCGTCGATCTCGCCCAGTCCCCGCCATTCAAAGCTCGGCCGGGGCTCATAGACATCCGCGATGGCAGCCAGGGACACCGGGTTGCCGTGCTCCGGCACAACCCGGGCGTATTGGTTTTCCACTTCAGCCCGCCCTTCGCGGATTTGCCGCAGCACCATCAGCACCGATTGCAACAGATCCAGCGGCTCGAACCCCGCCACCACGATGGGTTTGCCGTAATCCTGCGCGATGAAGTCATAGGGATGGGTGCCGATCACCATCGACACATGCCCGGGTCCGACAAAGCCGTCGAGCACCATATGCGGATCATCGAGCAATGTCTTGATCGGCGGCGGCACGGTGATGTGGTTGCAGAAGACGCTGAAGTTGCTCAGCTTTTCGCGCGCGGCCTGCTGGATCGACAGCGCGGTGGAGGGGGTTGTCGTCTCGAACCCCAGGCCAAAGAACACCACTTCGCGCTCGGGATTGCGCCGGGCGATTTCCAACGCGTCGAGCGGCGAATAGACCATGCGAATATCGGCGCCATCCGCCTTGGCCTGCATCAGCGACTTACGCGTTCCGGGCACCCGCATCGCGTCGCCAAAGGTGCAAAAGATCACCTCTGGCCGCTCGGCAATCTCGACACATTCGTCGATCCGGCTCATCGGGAGCACGCAGACAGGGCAACCGGGGCCATGGATGAATTCGATGCCGGGCGGCGTCAGCCGGTCCAGCCCATAGCGAAAGATCGCATGGGTATGCCCGCCGCAGATCTCCATGATGTGGACCGGGTTTTCGCGGGTGGCGCCAATCTCATCGACCACCTCTGTGATCGCTGTCAGCACGCCTTTGGCGGCGACGGGATCGCGGAATTCCTCGACATATCTCATTGTGCGCCCTCCGTCAGGCCAACAGCGGCGGCGCCATCGGCCATCGCCTCCAGCGTTTCCTGCGCTTCACCCAAGCCGCGCAGCGCCTCAAGCGTTTTGGCGGCCTCGTCTTCGTCAATCACGCTCATGGCAAAGCCCACATGGATCAGCGCCCATTCGCCGACGAGGTCATTCAGATCGGGTGTGGCAACACAGGCAACCGACACCTCGCGCCGCACACCCGAGATGTCGGCCATCGCCATCAGCCGGTCGGCATCGGTGATCTCGGTGATCTGCCCTGGAATTCCCAGACACATGGTTCAGTCCTCCTCATCGGCTGTGTTGAACTTGCCGGGTTGATGCACGCCGTAGCGATCAAGCTTGGAGCGCAGGCCGACGCGGCTGAGGCCCAGCTCATCCGCTGCACGGCTTTTGTTCCATTTCAACCGGGTCAGGGTTTCGCGCAGGATCCGCGCCTCCATCGCCTCGATCCGATCCCGCAGTGTGCCTTCAGAGACCAGCAGATCGGCCTCACCCGGTTCGGGCCGCGCGGTGACTGACGGATCGGCCTGCAGGATGTGGCGTGAGATCAGTTCCGGGCCCAGTCGCGGTTCCTGGCTGAGGATTAGCATGCGGGTCAGTTCATTTGTCAGTTCCGGCAGATTGCCGGGCCAGTCGTAATTGCCCAAAAATTCCAGCGCGAGATTGGTCAACCCCTCGACCGGCTTGCTGTGCTCACCCGCAAGATCGCCCAGAATGTGCCGCGTCAGGATATCCAGATCATCCAGCCGCGCCCGCAGCGGTGGCAAAGACAATTCGGTTGTGGCCAGCGCATAGAACAGATCCTGGCGGAACCGCCCATCGGCAATCGCGGCGGCGAGGTCACTATGGCTGCCGGTCATCAGCCGCGTGTTGGTGGTCAGCGTTTCCGTGCCGCCCACGGGTTCAAAGCTGCCCTCAGAGGCGACCCGCAACAGGATCAGCTGCATCTGCGGGCTGAGCGTGTCGACGCCATTGAGAAACAGCGTCCCGCGTGAGGCTTTTTGCAAGAGGCCAATGCGGTTGCTGGGGGTGCCCGGTATGGCGCCCTTCTTGGCGCCCAAAAGCTCGATCATCAACACGTCGTCGGGCAGGCCGGCGCAGTTGATCTCATAGAATGACTGGTCCGAGCGCAGCGAAGCATAGTGCATCGCCCGCGCCATCACGTCTTTGCCGGTGCCCGCCTCACCCGAGATCAGCACCGGGACATCAAAGCTCGCCACCTGGCGGGCCAGTTCGACCGTGGCATTCATCGGCGAATTGGCGCTGCGCAGGATCCGCTCAAACCCCAGCCCTTCGCGCAGCGTGCGGCGGCGGGCCTCGACCTTGGTCTCGGCGGTCTTGCCGATAAACCGCATCTCCAATGACAGCCGGTCATGATCCCGGCTGAGCTGAAACAGCTGTGCCGCGTTCTTGGCGGCCATCATCAGCTGGTCGGGATGCCAGGGTTTGGTCAGAAACTGGTAGATCCCGGCCTCGTTGATCGCGGCGATCATATCATTGGTTTCGGTATACCCGGTGATGATGATCCGCACGGTGTCAGGCCAGCGGTCCCGCACTTCGGCCAGAAAGTCCACCCCGGTCTTGCCCGGCATGCGGTGATCGCAAAAGATCGCCTGGACATAGTTTTCCTCCATCAGCCGAGCGGCCTCATCGGCATTTGGCGCGGTCAGACAGTCAAAGTCATCCTCAAGCGCCATCCGCATGGCCGCCAGCGAATGCTCTTCGTCATCGACCAGAAGGAGGGTGGGCAGGGCGCTCATTCCGCGGCCTCGGGGGCGGCTTTGGCGGCCAGGTGCTGGCGCAGCCAGTTGATCCAATCGGCCATGCCCTCGCCAGTGCGGGCAGAAACGCGCAGAATTTCGATCTCCGGGTTCACCCGGCGCAGGTTCGCCTCATAGAGGTCGAGGTCCACATCGCAATGCGGGGCGAGGTCGATCTTGTTGAGGATCGCGAGCCGTGCAGCAGTGAACATATCGGGGTATTTCAACGGTTTGTCCTCACCCTCGGTCACCGACAGAATCGCCACCTTGCCGTCTTCGCCCAGATCGAACGCGGCGGGGCAGACCAGGTTGCCGACGTTTTCGATGAACAGCAGAGCTCCCGGGGTCAGGTTCAGATGCTCCATCGCGTGGCCCACCATATGGCCGTCGAGATGGCAG
>JASJCC010000020.1 GCA_030066175.1 Paracoccaceae bacterium
CATCATGCGGTCGAGGACGATCTCGGACACGCGGGTGAAGAGCAGGTAAAAGATCAGCAGCCCGAGGAAATACCAGGTGAGCCAGTCGGGATGCGGATACTCGGTGAAGCGCGGGGTCTTAGCGCCACCGAGCTCACGCGCCCAATAGACGATGTCTTCGACCCCCAAGAGGAACAAAAGCGGTGTCGCCTTGATCAGCACCATCCACAGGTTCGACAGGCCCGGCAGCGCATAAACCCACATCTGCGGCACAAGGATGCGCCAGAAGGTCTGGCGCCGAGTCATGCCGTAGGCCTCGGCGGTTTCCAGCTGTGGCCGCGGAACCGCGCGCATCGCGCCGTAAAGCACATTGGCAGCAAAGGCACCGAAGACGATGGCAAAGGTCAGCACCGCCAGCGCAAAGCCGTAGGTTTCGTGCACCCATTGCGGCGCGTTGCCAAGTGGCAGCTTGGCCGCGGAGCAGACGACAAAATCGTTGCCCTGGCGGATCGGCTCTTCCCAATCCGGACAGAGCGCCTGGTGGCGGAGCCACTCAAACGCCTGATCCAACGCAATGACAAAGAACAGGAAAAACGCGATGTCGGGCACGCCGCGGACAATCGCGATATAGCCCCTGCCCACCATGCTCAGCGGCCAGAACCGCGCCCGCGCCGCCATGGCACCGCCAAAACCGAAAAGCAGCGCGGCCGGTGCCGTGATCGCCAGCAAGAGCAGCACCGTCAAAACGGACCAGTAAAGGTTCATGTGTTTGCCGGTGGTCAGGTAACACGCCATCCAGCGGGCGGTTTCGAGACTTTCCGGGTCGGTGCAAAAGCTGAACATGGCGCCTTGGGTTGATGTGCGTCCCACATCCAGAACGCCGAAGACACGCCCGGCTGTCAATGCCTTGCGGGGGATTTCTTTGCCAGGCTTGTCATTTGAACCCCCTGCCGCCAAGCTTGTGGGCAGCAGGCAGGTGCGGCGCGTGGCAGGGCAGAACCAGACACAAGTGATCGTGGTCGGCGGCGGCATCATTGGCGCTGCCTTGGCGTTGTATTTGACGCGCGCGGGCGCTGTTGTGCGGGTGGTCGAGGTCGGGCAGGGCGCCGCGACGCAGGCCAGTTTCGGCTGGATCAATGCCAGCTTTTACGTCGACGAGGCGCATCACCTGTTGCGCGCCGAGGCGATGCGGGCCTGGGCGCGTTTAGTGGCGTCTTTGCCGTTGGACCTGACAACCTGCGGTGCGCTCATATGGGACGGGACGGAAGCGGCGTTGCAGCGCCGCTATCAGACCTTGCGCGGCCATGGCTATCTGGTGGAGTGGCAAACGGCGGACGTGGTGGCGGCGCGTGTGCCGGCGCTGGGCCAGGTGCCCGAGGCCGCGCTGTGGTGTCCGACAGAGGCGGTGATCGACGGTGCGGCGGCGGCGGATGTGATGCTGCGCGCGGCCTGTGCGGCGGGCGCGCAGGTCTTGCGCGGGCTTTCCGTGATGGCTCTGCAGCGCGCAGGGGGCCGGGTGACTGGGGTTCGGACCGAGGCCGGGGTGCTGGAGGCGGATCACGTGGTGATCTGTGCGGGCACAGGCAGCCCGGCTTTGTTGAAGGGGATAGGTGCGCTGCCGATGGCCGCGCGGCCCGCCCTGATCCTACGCAGCGCGGCGCAGCCACCGCTGGCCACACCGGTGCTGGCGACGCCGCAGGGCGATGTGCGGCAATTGCCGGGCGGTGAGCTGCTGATGCCCGCAGCGATCAATCACCAGGCCGACGACGCAGAGAGCTTGCCCGACAGTCTGGAGGCTGCAGCCGCCGAGGGTCTGGCCCGTTTGCAACAGCTGTTTCCACGGCAGACCATAAGGCTGGCCGAGATGACGGTGGCCGCGCGGCCTTATCCTGCGGATGGTCTGCCGGTAATCGGGGCCGTGGCGCCGGGTGCGTCCGTGGCGGTCATGCATTCCGGCATCACGCTGGCCGCCCTTACCGCCGAGTGCCTGAGCGCTGAGATCCTCGGGCACCCCGCACCCATCGATACCAAGATGCTCACCCCGTACCGGCCGCAGCGGTTTTCAGACAGCACTGCATGAAAAGGCGGGCCTGCCAAGGCCCGCCTTTGTCCTGACAGGTCGGGGGTGATCAGAACTGCTCACCCACTTCCCATTTGGCGATGAGCGCGTTCAGGCTGCCATCGTCTTTCATGGATTGGATCGCCATGTCGAACTTGGCCTTCAGCTCACCATCGCTTTCGCGCAGGCCCATGCCGACACCGCCGCCGATCAGCTCTTTCTGGTCCAAAAGCGCCAGGTCGGCGTTTTCGTCGGCAATCGGCGCCAGGTAAGAGGCGTCGGCCAGCACCGCGTCGGCCTCGCCATTGCGCACGGCGGCGACGGTTTCATCCGGTGTGGCGAATTCCACCAGCGTCCAGCCCTGTTCGGCGATAAAGCTTGCCTGGATCGTGTTGGCCTGGGCCGCGATCACAGCGCCGCCGAAATCAACCGATGCGCCATCCAACGCGAGATACGCCGATGGATCCGGCTGGGTGTAATTCTGGGTGAAATCGATCACCTCGTCACGCTCGGCGGTGATGGACATGCCGGCGATGATGGTGTCGTAGTTGCCCGAGACGAGGTTGGGGATGATGCTGTCCCATTCGTTGGTCACCCATTCGCAGGTCAGCTCGGCGCGCTTGCAAAGCTCATCGCCCAGTTCACGCTCGAACCCGTCGACCTCACCGGCGTCGTTGATGAAGTTGTAGGGCGGGTAGGCGCCTTCGGTGCCCATGCGCACAACCGAGTGGCTGCCCGCCATGGCAAGGCTGGCCGAAACCGCAAAAGCGGCGGTGCCTAGGATCAGTTTTTTCATGTGAGTGTCTCCCCTGATGGACGTCCCGGGTGGTTTACCCGTGGCTTGTGGATCGCAGAAAGCCCTGCAATCGTTCGGATTTCGGCGCGCCGAACAGCGTTTCGGGCGGGCCTTCCTCTTCGA
Source organism: Paracoccaceae bacterium (assembly GCA_030066175.1). Taxonomy (GTDB): domain Bacteria; phylum Pseudomonadota; class Alphaproteobacteria; order Rhodobacterales; family Rhodobacteraceae; genus JASJCC01. Next base: position 2,958 of record JASJCC010000020.1, read on the forward strand.
TCCGGCCCTGATGCAGAAAGACGACATGGTCGCTTACATCATGGGCCAGGTTCATGTCGTGGGTCACGATCAGCATGGTCCGGCCTTCGGTGGCCAGATCCTTGATCACGCGGATGACCTCTTGTTCCAGTTCGGGATCGAGCGCTGAGGTCGGTTCGTCGAACAAAAGCGCCTCGGGCTCCATGCAAAGCGCGCGGGCGATGGCGGCGCGCTGTTGCTGGCCGCCCGAAAGCTGCGCGGGGTATTTGTCGGCCTGGTCGCTGATGCCCACCTTGTCGAGGTAGCCGCGCGCGGCGGTTTCCACCTTGGCCGGATCGCGGCCCAGCACGGTGACCGGCGCCTCCATCACGTTTTGCAGGATCGTCATATGGGCCCAGAGGTTGAACTGCTGGAACACCATCGACAGGTTGGTGCGGATGCGCAGCACCTGTTTGGCATCAGAAGGCCGGCGGCCATGGCCGCTGCCGCGCCAGCTGACCGGTTCACCTTTGAAGGTGATCTCACCTTTCTGGCTGTCTTCCAAGAGGTTGCAGCAGCGCAAGAGCGTGGATTTGCCGGACCCCGAGGAGCCGATCAGCGACACCACGTCGCCGCGCTTGGCGGTGATGTCGACACCTTTGATCACCTCAAGGGGGCCATAGGCCTTGTGCAGGCCTTCAATCGCAATCACGGGCGGGGTGTCTGACACCGGATGTCCCTGTTGGTTCTTGTTTCTTGCCCGCAGCATGAGCGCAAAAGCCTAGGCTTTGCAATGCTCAATCGTCTCGGGGTCGGTGGCCTGACGATGCGTCAGGGGAGCTCTGCCGGTTTTGGCGGCAGTGGCAGGGCCAGGTATTGCGTGGCTGGGATCAGGGTCAGGCCGCGCAGCATTAGGGCGCTGCGATCCGCGGGGTCGAGATCGGTGATGGCGGCGGTGATGGCGGCGCGGAGGGGTTCGGGATCACGCCCCTTGGCGGTGATGTAGGGCAGGCCGGGGGTGGGAGTTGTGCGGGTCAGAACGCGCAGGTTTTGGGCAAAGGCGTCGTGGCGGTCGATCAGCGCCCAAGTTACCGCGTCGATGGCGGCAAGATCGGCTGTGCCCTCGGCCACCGCTTGTGCCGAGGCGCGATGTGCGCCGGTGAGCTGTACGGGGCCGAGCGGGGTATTCGCCATGGTCTCGGCCAGCGCCGCCCAGCCCGATTGCGACAGCGGGTCGTTCACCGCGACAGGTCGGTTGGCTAGGTCTGCCAGTATGGTGGCCGGATCGTCGCGCCGGACCACCAGGACGGATTGGTAATACCCTGGATCGAGCCCCGGCAGGCCGTAATCCGGGGTGCCCACCAGGGTCACGTGGTCGTGTAGCCGCGCCCGATAGGGCAAACCGCAGGTCTGGGCAAGCAGCAGATCAGGCGATTGCCAGAGCGCCCACAGATCGCCGCCGCGGGTCAGGGGGATGTCCGGGCAGCCAAGGCGCGAAGCGATGGCCTGCCAATAGCGATCGGTTGCCGCCGCCAGCTCGGGCCGGTCATACATCGGCAGAGCGGCGATCATGGGCCAGGCTTACAGCGCCGCCTCGACGCGCTGGCGCGCCAGGGCCGAGTCGCGGTCATTGATACCCAAAAGCGAGGCCACCAGCCGCAACAGCGCATCCTCTTCGGCCTCGCGCCGGCCATCGGCCAGCACCACCTGCCAAAGCGCCTCGATCACCGCGAGCCGATCGTCATGCCCCACCGCGTCCTTGATCGCGCGGGTAAAGCGCACGGTGTCTGGCGCCTCGGCCTCCAACCCCTCGGCGGATTTGCGCAACGCCGTCGCCTCAAAAGGGGAAAGCCCATAGCGGGTGGCGGCGATCCGGTCGATCCGGTCCTTTTCGCTCTGGTCGAATTGGCCGTCCGAGCGCGCCACCCGCACCAGCAGGGCGGTCAGCGCGAGGCGCGCATCGTCATCGGGCAAGGGGTCCGGGTCGGGCGCGGTCAGGCGTTTCAGAAACTCTCCAAACATGGGAGGAATGTAATCCTTAATGGCAGGGCTGCAATGCCCAGGCGTGTCAGCGGATGACGGCGGCGGCGCGGGCGGCTTCGCTGTCGTCGCGCGCCACGCCCAGATGTTCCTCGACCAGCTCGACCAGCGCGGATTCGCGGTCGTCGCTGATCCCGTCGGCCAGCACCACCTTCCACAGCGCCTCAACCTTTTCGCGGCGCTGGTCATAGGGCACGCCATCCCGCACCAGATCGGCCAGCGCGCCGTCATCCTCGATTGTGAAGGCGAGCTTTTCGCAGGTCGCCCGCATCTTGGCCGCCTCGATCGGGTTGAGGTCATGCGCCTTGGCGAGGATCCGGTCGATCTGTTCGATCTCTTCGAAGAGGTACGCCTTGTCCGCCATCGCCACGCGGACCAGCAGGGTGCCCATCGCCAGCCGCGCATCCGGTTCGGGCAGCGGCGCCTCGGGTGCGGTCTTGCGCGCAAAGAGCGCGGTCAGTCGTTCCAGCATGATGCTCTCCCCTTGTGCCGGGCGCGGGTGTTGTCGGATGGGCTCAGCCCAGGTCGGGGTCAGTCTGAATCAGGATGTCGTCCAAGGCAATCCCGCCCGGATCGCGGTTGCTGATCGTGACCGCTTTGACGGGCGTGGCCGATTGCCAGGCGCGGGATTGTACGCCCGGGGGCAGGGTCAGGCGCTGTTCCTCGATCAGCGCGCCTTTGCGATCGTAAAACGTGATGCGGATTGGCCCGGGGGTTTGGCTGGTGCCGAGCGCGGCGGGGTAGTCGGCGTGTAGGCGGAAGGCGATGGTGGTCTGGGCGCTGTCAAAGGTGAAGGCGAGCGCCCCTTCGCCGCGGCCTTCTCTGGCTTGGGCGCCTTTGGGTCCAAGCGGAAACAGCGCCATGGAGCCAAAACCGCGATGCTGCGCGATGGCCATGTTTTGCGCGGGTTTGCCGGGAAGCACCTGGAGCGGGCTTCGTGGCCTGCCGGTCAACTGATCAAAGAGCCCGTCGGGGCTGATGCTTTGCGTCTGCCCCGCCAGCCGTTCGCCCAGCCACAGCCCGTCAAAGCGCAGAGCGGCGTTTAGGATATGACCGGGCTCGGCCTGTTCGGGCAGCGTGTCGAAACTGATCAACCGGTGCGGGCTGCGCGTTGCCTCCTCCCAGCTGACCGGCAGCAGCGGGTCGGCCTGCGCCGCGCTTGCCAGACAGCAGAGCAGGGCCAGCACCCTCATGCCATGGCCTTTTCGAACCGTTTGGACAGGCGCTGCAGTTCGGCGTCGATGCCATACGGCGCGTTCAGCAGCCAGAGCCCCGAGCCGACCATGCGATGCCCCTCACGCGCTGGCGGAAAGCGTACCTCGTGTCGAATCCCCTCGGGCAGGCGGGCCTGCAGATCGCGCAGCATCGGCGCGTGCGGCGCGCCTTGCAGGATCGGGTACCAGAGCATCAACACCCCGACATTCCACTTGCGCGCGATCTGCGCTAGCTGTTTGGGGGTCTCCTTGTACTCGGCTTTCACCTCATAAGACGGATCGACCAGCAAGAGCCCGCGCCGAGGCGTCGGCGGACAGACGCTTTGCGCCATGGCAAAGCCATCCTGTTTACAGAGCGTCGCGCCTTGCAGATTTGCGCGCAAGGCAGCGTGTTCGCCCGGATGCAGCTCGGCCAGCTGCAGGCTGTCGCTCGGCCGCAGAAGGGCGCGCGCAATCAGGGGCGAGCCGGGATAGGCGCTGTCCCCGTGCTTTTGCTGTATTATGTCGAGCGCCCGCAGATAGGGATGCCCGGCCTCAAACCACGCCCGCGCCCGGGCAATTCCCTGCGCCGCCTCACCGGTCTTGGTCGCCTCAACCCCGGCCAGATCGTAAAGCCCGCGCCCGGCATGGGTCTCAAGATAACTCAGCGGCTTGTCCTTGCGGGTGAGGTAGTCAAGCACCCAGGCCAACACCGCATGTTTGTGCACATCCGCCAGGTTCCCGGCGTGATAGGCGTGTTGATATGACAGCATTGCGGGCTCCGCGTTTTGCGCCCGTGGTATCAGCCCGTCGCGGTTTCGTCGATCCAGGCGAGGTAGGAGGCGCTGCCGCTGTCGATCTTATGCGCCCAAAGCGCGGGTTCGTCATAGGGGTGGTTTTGCAGGATGTGTTCGGCCAGCGCGTCGTAGGCGGCTTGCGACGTTTTGAAGAGCACGCGAAACTCGGCGTCCTCCTGCACCCCGTCCCATTCATAGACCGAGGTGATGCGCTCGATCTGCACACAGGCGGCGAGTTTCTGGGTGACGGCGGATCGGGCCAAGGCCTTGGCCGAAGCCTCATCGGGCAGGGTGGTGTAGACGGTGAGGGGCATGGGTGGAGCCTACAGCGCCTTTTGCACAAACGGTAGAGCGAAGCGCCCGCGCGGAATCAAGGCCGCAGGCCGCCGCGCATGCGTTGCCCGGCAGGCGATTTGGCACTGCCAAATCTGCCGAGAGGGGCCGGGCCGCCCGGCGCGACGTTGAGAAAAAGCACCTTTCGCGGAATCAAGGCGCAAAGCGCCGCCGCGCATCGCCGAGCCGCCCCCACGGCACGGCGATTGGGCTGCCGTAAGTGCGCCGAACGAGCCTAGCGCGCCAGTTCAAAGATAAATCGAGTAGACAACACGGTGGATCGCCGCACCGCGGCCCGTCGATGCGCGGACGAGTTAAAAAACCGAACTTTTCCAGGTTTAAGAGCTGTTACTTATCAGAAATTGAGTTAGTCATCGCCATTATCTGTGAAAAACTCGGAAAGCTTCTTAGCCTTCTTTCCGATTTCGATCGACGTTCCCAAGCCGCCGTCAAGAGTTTTTAGAAACTGTAATCCTTTGCCAGCGATGTTGAGTATTGCATCAAACGCGCTGGCATCAGCAGATTTTTGGTCTGATGCCACTAACATTGTTCCAACAAGAGCCTCAAACTCTTCTTGCAAGTCTTCAGAATCAAATATTTCATAGTTTTTCAATAGGATGATTATCTGATCTATCCTATTTATGACTGCCTTTTTCAATCGGTCGGGCAAAGAAAAACTGCCCAAATCGGTGCGCAATAACTCGAGTTCATTAGCCAAGTCCGACGCTTCCTTGGGCACGACTGGCTTAGCAAAGAATCCCGCCGTAGCTGCGTGAACGTTAATAAGACCCTGCAAACTCTCTGGCTTTAGAATTTGCCCCTCGGCTTGTTTGATAGTGATATGCGCATGCTGCAAACTGACCAGCGTCAAAAACGGATTAACGAGGGCTTTGATGTGTTGTTTGCTGACGCCATCAAGTGGAAGCTGGTCAATTTCTTCGGAAGTCTGCCTAATTAACCGACCCAAACGATCTAGAACGAATAGCTCTGAGGGAGGGCTATCTGGATCAAGTTGTCTCGCGATGGTCTCGAGCAAGCGCGCGTCCTTGTTCCTTTCACGTGATGCCGCGGTCAATAGACGCCGTAAGGATTCCGCTGATGTCACGGGCAAATCAATTTCGCTATTCATACCAACCTCGACACTTCTTTCGCCGCGCGTACAAAATCCCTGAACAACGGATGCGGGTCAAATGGTTTTGACTTTAGCTCTGGGTGGAATTGCACGCCGATGAACCAGGGGTGGTCGGGCCATTCTATGATTTCGGGGAGGCGGCCGTCGGGGCTCATGCCGGAGAAGCTCAGGCCGCCTTTTTCCAGGGCTTCGCGGTACTTGATGTCGACCTCGTAGCGGTGGCGGTGGCGTTCGTCGATGGCGAGGGTGCCGTAGACATCCGCCACGCGGGAGCCTTCGGCCAGCACCGCGTCATAGGCGCCAAGCCGCATGGTGCCGCCCTTGGCGTCGGTGACCTTACGCGAGACTTTTTCGTTGCCTTGAACCCACTCCTTGAGGTGATAGACCACCGGCTCAAACCGTTTGGCGCCGGCTTCGTGGTCGAACTCTTCGGAGCCGGCTTTCTTGACCCCGGCGACATTCCGGGCCGCCTCGATCACCGCCATCTGCATACCCAGACAGATGCCCAGATAGGGCACGTCATGTTCGCGGGCGAATTGTGCGGCCTTGATCTTGCCTTCGGTGCCGCGTTCGCCAAAGCCGCCGGGCACGAGGATGGCGTCGAACCCTTCGAGATGCGGCGCCGGGTCCTGACCGTCAAAGATCTCGGCATCGACCCATTTGATATTCACCCGTACGCGGTTGGCCATGCCGCCATGGGTCAGCGCCTCGGCGATGGATTTATAGGCGTCCTCAAGCTGGGTGTATTTGCCGACGATGGCGACGTTGACCTCACCTTCGGGGTTGTAGATGCGGTCGGCCACGTCCTCCCACTTCTCGAGGTTGGGTTTGGGCGCCGGGGTGATGGCGAAGGCGTCGAGCACGGCCTGGTCGAGCCCCTCGCGGTGATAGGCCAGCGGCGCTTCGTAGATCGATTTCAGATCCTGCGCCGCGATCACGCTGTCGGGGCGGACATTGCAGAAGAGTGCCAGTTTTTCCCGTTCCTTTTCCGGGATCGGCCCTTCGGAGCGGCAGACCAGGATGTCGGGCGCGATGCCGATGGAGCGCAGTTCCTTGACGCTGTGCTGGGTGGGCTTGGTTTTCAGCTCACCACTGGCCTTGATCCATGGCAGCAGGGTCAGGTGCATAAAGATGCATTGCCCGCGCGGTTTGTCCTGGCTGAACTGGCGGATTGCCTCGAAGAAAGGCAGGCCTTCGATATCACCCACGGTGCCGCCGATCTCGCAGAGCATGAAGTCGACCTCATCCTCGCCAATGCTGATGAAGTCCTTGATTTCATTGGTGACATGCGGGATCACCTGGATGGTTTTGCCGAGGTAATCGCCACGGCGTTCCTTTTCCAGAACGGTGGAGTAGATGCGGCCTGAGGACACGCTGTCGGTGGTGCGGGCGCTGACGCCGGTGAAACGTTCGTAATGACCGAGGTCGAGATCGGTCTCGGCGCCATCGTCGGTGACAAAGACCTCGCCATGCTCAAACGGGGACATCGTGCCGGGGTCGACGTTGAGGTAGGGATCCAGCTTGCGCAGACGGACGGAAAAGCCGCGGGCCTGCAAAAGCGCGCCCAAAGCGGCTGAGGCAAGCCCCTTGCCAAGGGATGAAACCACACCGCCGGTGATGAAGATGAAACGCGCCATGGTGGCCAACCCCGTGATTTTGCCTGCTTTTCTTGTCATTCGCCCGCCGGGTGGAGAGCGATATCACGGGATTTGACTCATAGAGGATTCGGCAGGTGTTGTCCAGATGACCGCAAGATGTCGAGGGGCAGGTTGACCCAGCGACAACCTGTAGTGGGTGCAGGCGGGGGTCGGGATTACCCGACCCTTCGGGTTTTCCGGACTGTTGAGGGCGGGCTGCGCGCGCGAAACTGCGGGGTAAGAGGGTTTGCAAAAGGGGGTACGCCATGCCGACGGTCAACATGAATTACGAAGAAATCAGGGTGAAATACGAACCGCAAACGCAGGCGGCCGGGCTCGGGTCAGATGGTGAGCTGGTGCAGGCGGTGTCCGATCCGGTATCGGAAGGCGGCGAGCGGGCGCTGGAGACAGAGGGTGCGGTCGAGGCGGATGAGTTTGAGTTTGTGACCGGCAAGATCACCGGCGTTGACCGGCAGAGCGCGGATGATCACGATGATTGGATGCCGATCGACACTATCAGCCCGCCGGTCAGGCGGGATACGCATGACACCGAGACGCATCACGCCCATATCACCTTGGAAGAGGCCACCATCGCGTCGCCCCGCGTCGAACAACTGGGCGACGACACCTCAGATACGTTCCTGTTCTGACCGCGTGACGCGGTCAGGCCGGGCTTTGGGTTAGTCGGCGCGTGGGACCAGCGGCGCGTCTGGATCGACGCTGGAGGGCGGGGGCAGGAGCGCGTCGGTGTCGATCTCACCCGGGGCGGTCTCGCTGACAGGCGCGCTGCCGCCTTCGCCAAGCCGGTCAAGGATCGAACTGCCCGAGGCGTTTTGTGCCGCCAGGATCGTCAGCGTCAGCGAGGTGCAGATAAAGGCAATGGCCAAAAGCCAGGTCACTTTGCCCAAAGCGGTTGCAGCCGAGCGCTGGCTCATGGCGCCGCCGCCACCGCCACCCATGCCAAGCCCGCCGCCCTCGGAGCGCTGCAACAGCACCACGCCAATCAGCGCAAGCGCCAGCAGAAGGTGGACGATGAGGATGACGTTTTCCATGGCGGTCGGCCCGATCTTTGATCTGATGGGCGGTATCTATGCAAAACCCTGCGCCGCCGCAACCCGCCAGTTGCGTAGAAACGCAGTCGTTACAGGCGCAGGCGAGCAAGGGCGTATAGGCCCAGCAGAGCTGTGATGAAGGCGGCAGCGGCAAATGGCAGGCGCAGAGCCATATCACGGCCCATTGGCTCGACAAACAGGGCGGTGATCCAGCCGCCCGCCAGTGCGCCCAAAGGGATGGGACCCCAACCAAAGAAGCGGTAGATCGCGTTGACCCGGCCCAAAAGCGCATCTGGGATCAGGCGCTGGCGGTAAGACACGGTCACGACGTTCCAGAGCACGGCGGCGAACATTTCGGCGAAAAGGGACAGGCCGGTCAGGATCGGATCGGTTGTCAACACAAGCAGCAGATAGGTGGCGAGGATAAGCGCAAGCGCGGCCAACAGGCTTGCCCGGCGACCGATCCGGGCGGCGATCCACGGGCAGACAAAACCGCCGATGACCCCGCCCGCAGCCCCCGCGGTCAGCAGAACCCCGTGACCAAAAGCGCCGAGGCCCAGCAGCTCCTGCGAATAGAGCACGATCATGGTCAGCACGATGCTGCCGGCAAAGTTCAACAAGCCCAGCAGGATGGCGAGCCGCAGGATGACCGGATGGCTGCGCATCCAGCGCCAGGCCTCGGCCAGTTCCGTCTGCAGCGGGCGGCGGGCCGGGGCGACACGGGTGGGGATGGCCATGGTCCAGACCAGGGCGGCTGCCACGGCGAAGGTGACGGCGTCCAGCACAAAAGGCGCGGGCACTGCATAGGCGATCAGGATCCCGGCCAGCGGCGGACCGACGAACGAGCCCATGATGTGCTCGATACTCCACAGCCGGCCATTGGCGGTTTCCAGCGCCTCTTTCGGCACGATGGCGGGCAGGACGGTCTGGGCGGCGTTGTCGCGCAGCACCTCGGCCAGCCCCAGAGCGAAGGCCAATATTGACAGCGCGGTGATGTAGAGCGCGGCATTCTCCGGTGGGGGCAGAGCGGGCAGGCTAAAGATCACGGCAATCACGCCGATGGTCAGAAGGCAGCGTATGAAATCCGCCCGCAGTATGATCTGGCGGCGGTCGAGCCTGTCGGTCCAGACGCCCGCAGGCAGGGTGAAGAGCAGCCAGGGCAGGTGGCGGGCAAAGGCGACCATGGCGATGAGCAGGGGATCGCGGGTGATCAGCGTGGCGAGCCATGGGAAGGCCAGCGCCGAGACCCCGTCGCCAAGGTTCGACACCCCGGATGCCGTGATCAGCAAGCGGTAGTTCCGGTTGTAGAGCAGGCTGGCCATGCGCGTATGAGCCTTGGCGTGGGGCGGAAAGTCAAGGCGCGGGCTTGCCTCCGGGGGGATGGATCGCGCAAGCTGCGTCTATGCCACATGACCATCACGATCACGACCATCCGCATGCCCTGCTGCCGCCCGATCCGGCGCTGCGGGTGAAGGCTCTGGAGAGCTTGTTGACCGCCAAGGGGCTGATTGATCCAGCCGCTCTGGATGTCATCATCGACACCTATGCGCATAAGATCGGGCCGCAGAATGGTGCGCGGGTGGTGGCGCGGGCTTGGGCGGATCCGGGGTTTCGGGAGGCGCTGTTGGAGGATGCCACGGCGGTGGTGTCGAAGCTGGGGTTTTATGGCCGGCAGGGCGAGCATATCGTGGCGGTGGAGAACACCGACGATGTGCACAACGTGGTCGTTTGTACGCTCTGTTCCTGTTACCCGTGGCCTCTGCTGGGCATTCCGCCGGGCTGGTACAAATCCGACGCTTACCGCGCCCGGGTGGTGCGTGAGCCGCGGGCGGTTTTGGCGGAGTTCGGGGTGACCTTGCCCGAGGGGCAAAGCGTGCGGGTGTGGGATTCGACGGCCGAGGTGCGGTATCTGGTGATCCCGCAACGGCCCGAGGGGACCGAGGGTTGGGACGAGGAGGCTTTGTTGCCGTTGATCACCCGGGACAGCATGATCGGTACCGGCCTGGCGAAGGCGCCGGCATGAGCCGGGTGCATGACATGGGCGGGCGGTTTGGCGATGGGCCGGTGGTGCCTGAGCCTCAGGATGCGCTGGTTTTTGACGAGTCCTGGCACGGGCGGGCTTTGGCGGTGACTTTGGCCTGCGGGGCTCTGGGACGCTGGAACCTCGACATCTCGCGCCACGCGCGGGAGAGCCTGAGCCCGAAGGACTATATGCGGTTTTCCTATTACGAGAAGTGGCTGGCGGGGCTGGCGGATTTGCTGGTGTCGCGGGGCGTGGTAACCGAAGAGGAACTGGCCGGTGGGGTAGTGTCACGCTCGAACCTGGCGGAGCGGGTGTTGCGAACAGACGCGGTGGCCGGGGTGCTGGCCAAGGGTGGGCCGGCGGACCGGCCGGGGCCTGCGCCTGCCTTTGCCGTGGGCCAGCGGGTGCGCACGCGGCACCCGGCACGGAATGTGTTTGTGCCGGGCGGGCATACGCGGTTGCCGGGTTATGCTGCGGGGGTGGAGGGGACAGTCTTGCGGTGTCACGGCGCGCATGTGCTGCCCGACAGCCACGCGCATGATCTGGGGGAGCAGCCAGAGCCGCTTTATACCGTGGTGTTTGATGCGGGCGCGCTTTGGGGCGCGCCGGAGCGGGCGGGAGACGAGGTGACCTGCGATCTCTGGCAAAGCTATCTGGAGCCGCTGTGAGCGCGGGTGTGACAGAGCCGGTTTTTGAAGCGCCTTGGCATGCGCAGGCCTTTGCCCTGGCGGTGCATCTCAACGAGCAAGGCGCGTTTTCCTGGCCGGATTGGGCAGAGGTGTTTGGCGCAGTGCTGGCGGAACATGGGCTGGCGAAAGAGCTGGATGGCGGGGACGATTATTTCCTGGCCTGGGTGACGGCTTTGGAGCGGATTTGTGCTCAGAAGGGGCTTGCCGAGGCGGCGGTGCTGGCGGATCTGAAGGCGCGCTGGGAGGCGGCGTATCTGTCGACGCCGCATGGCGCGCCGGTGAAGCTTTCGGACCCGGTTTAATCCAAAGGAGCGGCCCTGCGGGCCGCGCTGGATATCTCGGAGCCCGGCCTGCGGCCTGGCTCCTCGGGCCGCGCAGTGCGACGCGGCGGCTCTTGCTTTGGCGGTGCTCCGTCGGTCAGTCGTCGGGATCGTCGACGTCGTACTGGCCGGTCAGGCGGCGGCGGATGATCGACCAGCTGAGGCCGATGCCCAGCACCACCGAGACGGCGAAAAGCCCCAGCCAGGCGGTGAAGGTGGGGTTCTGGAACGACAGCAGGCCAAAATCCCATAACACCCAGATCAGCGCGCCGACCAAGGCGGTGACAAGGACCATGCCGAAGGCGCCGATCGAGCGCAGTGTGGCGCGCAGGTAGATGACGTAGCCGATAAGCAGCACCAGCGCGGCGAGGACCGTGATCGGCAGCTGGTCTTGCCAGTTGTCCTGCGCCCAGCGGCTGAAATTCCATTGCGTCGGGTTCCAGGTGGCGGTGAGCAGCAGCAGCGCAAAGAGCCAGCGCAGAATGAATCCCATGTCAGCGTCCTTGTTGCGGTGGTTGGGGGTGTCATGCCCTGTGCGGTCGCCCGCTGTCCAGCGCTGTTGCGGCACTTTTGCGGTTTCGTCGGGCGCGGTGCGCGGCTATACGGGCGCGGGTTTGGACCTTTTCGCAGCAGGTAGACAGAGCAGATGGCAAACGTGGTGGTCGTGGGCGCCCAGTGGGGTGACGAGGGCAAAGGCAAGCTGGTGGACTGGCTGAGCGAGCGCGCCGACGTGATTGCGCGGTTCCAGGGCGGGCATAATGCGGGCCACACGCTGGTGATCGATGGCGAGGTATTCAAGCTGAATGCGCTGCCTTCGGGCGTGGTGCGGGGTGGCAAGCTGTCGGTCATTGGCAATGGGGTGGTGCTCGACCCCTGGCATCTGGTGAACGAGATTGCATCGATCCGTCAGCAGGGGGTGGAGATCACGCCCGAGACGCTGATGATTGCCGAGAACACGCCGCTGATCCTGCCGATCCATGGTGAGCTCGATCGCGCGCGGGAAGAGGCGGCGAGCAAGGGCACCAAGATTGGTACCACCGGGCGCGGGATCGGGCCGGCCTACGAGGACAAGGTGGGGCGGCGGTCAGTCCGGGTGGCGGATCTGGCCGATCCGGCGACCTTGGAGGCGCGGGTTGACCGGGCCTTGCAGCACCATGATCCGTTGCGCCGCGGGTTGGGGATCGAACCGGTCGATCGGGATGCCTTGATCGCCGCGTTGAACGAGATTGCGCCGCAGATCCTGCCCTTTGCAGCCCCCGTCTGGAAGGTGCTGAATGAAGAGCGGCGGGCGGGCAAACGGATCTTGTTCGAAGGGGCGCAGGGGGCGCTGTTGGACATCGATTTCGGGACCTATCCGTTTGTGACCTCGTCGAATGTGATTGCTGGTCAGGCGGCGACCGGCGTTGGGATTGGCCCGGGGGCGATCGATTACGTGTTGGGGATCGTCAAGGCCTATACCACGCGGGTGGGCGAGGGGCCGTTTCCGAGCGAGCTGCATGATGCGGATGGCCAAAGGCTGGGCGAGCGCGGGCATGAGTTTGGCACGGTGACCGGGCGGCAGCGGCGCTGTGGTTGGTTTGATGCGGCTTTGGTGCGTCAGACCTGTGCCACCAGCGGGGTGAATGGGATCGCCTTGACCAAGCTCGATGTGCTCGATGGGTTTGAGACGCTGCGGATTTGTACCGGCTATGATCTGGATGGCGAGGTGCTGGATTACCTGCCGATGGCGGCCGAGCAGCAGGCGCGCTGCACGCCGATCTACGAGGATATGCCAGGCTGGAGCCAATCGACCGAGGGTGCGCGCAGCTGGGCGGAGTTGCCGGCGGAGGCGATCAAGTACGTGCGCCGGGTGGAGGAGTTGATCGGCTGCCCGGTGGCGCTACTTTCCACCTCGCCGGAACGCGAAGACACCATATTGGTGACCGATCCCTTCGCGGACTGAGTTTTTGGAGGTGGAAATGGCCCTGTCCTACAAGGCGCGCAAACGCTGGTCTTTGGTGATCCTGCTGGTGGGGTTGCCGGCCTATATCGTGGCCGCGGTGACGGTGGTGAACTGGCTGGAGCGGCCGGGGCTGTTTGTTGAGCTGCTTGTCTATGTGGCGCTGGGGATTGTCTGGGCGTTGCCGTTCAAGTTCATTTTCCGCGGGGTTGGGCAGGCTGATCCCGGCGAGTGACATTGGCCGGCGCTCCTGCACGGGGTGCAGATCGCCCCGCCCACCGTCCCATCGCCTTTGTGATTGATCTTTGCGCATGAAAAACGCCGCCCGGGTTGGGGCGGCGTTTTTGGGTTTGCGGTGTTTGGGCGGTCAGCCGGCCAGCGCGTCGGGCTTGAAGTTGATCCGGTCGGAGGCGGTGAAGCGGCCGCCACGGGTCTTTTCGATTTTGCCTTCGCGCAGCAGTTGGCCGAAGCTGCGCAGGCGGTCTTCGCGGCTGGTTTCCTCGATCTCGGCCTGGCGCACCGTGGTCATCAGCTGCGGGCGCGAGAACTGGTCCATGCCTTCGACGAAGGACATGTAGGCCGCCGCCGCTTCCAAGAGGTCGGGCAGGTTGTGGGCGCCCATCTCTTCGGCATAGGCGGCAAAGCCCGAGGCCTCGGCCTCTGGATCGCGCAGGGTGGCCGGCTTTTCCGGGATGTCGGCGCTGCTGATGCGGCGCGGGCGCACCACGCTGGCGGGTGCCGGGATGTCGGCCGGGTCGGCGTCTTCGCCGATGCGCTGTTCGGCGACAAGCTGCAGCGGGGCCGGGCGCGGTGCCGGTTCGGCGGGGCGTTCGGTGCGGCCCGAGCCGGCCTGCGGACGGCGCGGACGCACGACGGTGGCCAGATCCTCGCGGTAGGGGTCCGTCTCGTCATCATCGTCGGACTTGCGGCCCAGGAGGCGGTCGGCCTTGGTGGCGGCCACGGCGGCGCGCAGATGGGCGATGGCGCTGCGGCGGCGGTTGCCTTCGGGCTCTTCCAGCTGGCTGTTGGTTTCATCCAGGATACGCGACGTGTCGTTATCCTCGACGCTGGTTTCGGTCAGCATGGCGCGCGCGGGGCTGGCCATCTTGACCAGTTTGCGGGCGTTTTCGCGGGCGCTTTCTGCCACGGCCTCGGAGATAGCGTCGCTGTCCTCGCCGTGCAGCGCGGCTGAGGCGCGGGCGGCTTTGGCGTCGAGTTCGTCGAGATCGTCGTCGAGATCGCTGTCCCAGCTGCGGGTCGGGCGGTTGACCGGGTTGTCGAGACGCAGCGGTTCGGGCGCCGCCTCGGCGGTGTCATCCTCGTCCGCGTCTTCCCAATCGTCTTCGTCATCCGAGAGCTCAGCTTTGATGGCGGCAAGCTCGCGCGCCAGCTCTTCTTCTTCGTTGCGCGAGAGGCTGGAGCCGGTGTCTTCGGCGACGGGGTCGTCTTCGTCGTCCTCCACCTCTTCGAGCTTGCCCGTGGCGACGGCGGCTTCGAATTCGGCGCGCTTGACCTTGACCACGCGGGCGCGCAGGCGCGGCTTGGCGGGTTCGGCGGGCGCGTCGGCCTCGGCTGTGACGTCGTCTTCGGTATCGGCGGTGGCCGGTTCGGCCTCTGCGTCGCCTTCGCCGAGGTCATCGGCGCTGAGGGAAGTCCATTCCGTGGCCTCGGCGTCATCTTCGGCGGTGGTGTCGTCGCTGATGCCAAGCTCGGCCCAGAGCGCGTCATCCGCGTCTTCGGACGAGGCTTCAGCAACCTCGGGTTCGGAGGTGTCGTCGGCAACCTCGGGTTCGGCGTCGGCTTCGGCGACCGCGTCGCTTTCCGCCACCTCGGCATCGACCAGGGCGGCGAGCGCGTCATCGTCGTCGTCTTCGCTCTCCATGCTGCCCAACAGTTCGCTCAGCGCGGCGCTGTCAAAGCTGTCATCGGTGCCCACGATGGTGTCTTCGACAAAGTCGTCGCTGTCTTCGCCGTCGGTCTGGCCGACGACGGCGCGGATGCGCTGCAGCTTGGCGGCGATATCGCTGGATGACGGGGGTGCGACGGGTGCCGGGACGTCTTCGGCCTGGGCCGGTTCATCGTCTGCGTCCTGAAGCAGGTCGTCGAGGTCAAAGCTCGGCACGTCAGCGATTTCCCCTTCGGGCGCGTCGGCACTTGTCTCTGCGTCGACCTCTTCGGCGACAAGGGCGGTCACAGCCTCTTCGGCGTCGTCCTGCGTTTCCGCCTCGGACTCTGCTTTGGCCTCTTCGTCGACACCGGCGTCTTCGGCCACGAGGGCAAAGACCGCGTCTTCGGCGTCGGCTTGCATATCGGCGGCGGGTTCTGCCGTTGCCTCTTCGCTGTCACCAGCGTCTTCGGCCACAAGGGCAGACACCGCGTCTTCGGCGTCGTCTTGGGTGTCGGCCTCAACCTCTGCCACGACCTCTTCGTCGACCTCGACAGTTTCAGCCTCAAGTGTCGACACGGCCTCTTCCGCACCGCTCTCCGCATCGGCCTCTGGCGCGTCACCCTCCGCATTGGCGACAAGCGCGGAGACGGCGTCTTCGGCACCGGCCTCGGGTGCGGCTTCGACCTTTTCCACCTCTTGCGCGGCAGCCTCGATGGTGTCGTCGTCGGGGATTTCCACAGCGGGCGGGGCCGTGCGGGCCGGTCCGGCAGCGAGGGCTGCGGTCAGCGCGCCGGCCGAGGCCGCTCCGGCACCCAGCGCCGGACGCAGGGTCAGGCCCTGGTCGGTCTGCTCTGCCAAGATCTGCTGTTGTTGCAGTGCTTCGATCGTTTCGGGATCATATTGTGGCGGCTCGGCGCCAAAGTACCGGTCCTTGGCGACAACGCCATGGATGAAATGCGTGGTGTCCTTGAGCACAGCCAAAGAGTCTTCAAACCCTTCTACCGTGCAGGAAAAGGTGCCATAGGAGACCGTAATAATTCTACTCGAACTGACCATGTGCTGCTCACTTTCATTCGTACTGCAACGGTGTGTTTACCATGCTCAACAGGACGAAAGCTGATCGAATCTGTGCCGCCGAGCGTATCATTTCGTGACTTGATTGTGATCTGTTTCCCAAATCGTCATTAATTCGACATGAAAAGCGGAATTGTTCACAGTAATGCGCCGATCGTGCTGGTTGGCGCCGGATCCATCAAAAAATCGGTACTTTTGGACGCATTGCAAGGGGCGTCGCGGATCGTGGCTGCGGATGGCGGCGCGGCGCAGGTGCTGGATCTGGGATTTGTGCCCGAGGCGGTGATCGGCGATATGGATTCGCTGCCTCTGGAGGTGCAGGCGCAATTGCCCGCGGGTGTGCTGCACCCGATTGCCGAGCAGGAGAGCACGGATTTCGACAAGGCGCTGCGCAATATCAACGCGCCTCTGGTGCTGGGCTATGGCTTTCTGGGCGCGCGGTTGGACCATCAACTGGCCTGCATGACGGTTCTGGCGCGGCGTCCGGATCGGCGCTGTGTGCTGGTGGGGGAGGAAGATGCCATCGTGCTGGCGCCGCCTGAATTGGCTTTGGATCTGCCGGAGGGCACGCGGGTGTCGTTGTTTCCGATGGCGTCTGTTGAGGGCACGTCCGAAGGGTTGCACTGGCCGATCGACGAGCTGGCCTTTGCGCCGGATGACGTTGTCGGCACCTCGAACCGGGTCACGGGGCCGGTGCGGTTAACCATGACGGGGCCGGGGATGCTGCTTATCCTGCCTCGGGTGGCCCTGCCGGCGCTGTGCCGGGGGCTGGCGCAGAGCCGCGCAGAATGGCCCGCTCGCGCATGACAATATAGAGCCCGGCGGCGATGGTGATAGCGATGCCAAGGCTCGCCAACCGGTTGGGCAGATCGGCAAAGAGCAGAAAGCCGATCAGGGTGGCAAAGGGAATCTCGAGGTATTGCATCGGCGCCAGCGTGGCCGCCGGGGCATAGCGCAGCGACCAGGTCATCAAGAGATGCGCCAGCGTGCCGATCACACCCACATAGACCAGCAGCAGCCAGAGGTTTGCCGTCGGCGCCTGCCAGCTGAGATCGGGCAGGGGGGCGAGCAGCAAGAGCGGGGCCAGCATCAGCGTGGCCATGATCCCCGACACCGCTTGCATGCCAATCGGGTCGGTTTCGCGGGCGACCTGGCGGGTCACCAGCATGAAAAGCGCGAAGGTCACCGCGACCCCTAGCGGCAAGAGCGCCGGCCAACCGACCGAGGCAAAGGCCGGCTGCACCACCAAGAGCGTGCCGATGAACCCCACGGCGCAGGCGGCGAGACGGCGGGTGCCGACCTCTTCGTCCAGCACCCACCAGCCCAGGAGCAGCATGATGAAGGGCATGACAAAGGCGATGGCGATGGCGTCGGCCAAAGGCAGGTAGTAAAGCGCGGAATACATCATGCCGATGCCGGCGATATGCAGCACCGTGCGCAGCGCCACCAGCTGCGTCACCCGAGCGGACATGCGCCAGACCCGCCCGGTGGCAAGGGTCAGCGGGATCAGGATCAGCGCCTGGATCGCAAAGCGCAGGAACACGATCTGCCCTAGGGGTAGCTGCCCGGCCAGCATCTTGGCCACGGCGTCACCCATCGGGGCGAGCACGCAAAAGCCAAGCATCATCAGAATGCCCATAAGCGGGCGGTCGGGTTGCATGGCGGCAGGCTAGGCGGCGCTGCGGTTTGGGGCAAGCTTTGGCTGGGTCAGGGCAGCAGCGCCAGCCAGACCCAGGCGGTGAGGACCGACAGCGCCGTGGCGATCAGCACGGCAGAGGCGGCGACCCGGCGGGCGCGGCCATACATATTGGCAAAGACATACGAGTTGATGCCCGGCGCCATGGCGGCGGTCAGCACGGCCGAGCGGAAGGCCTGTTTCGGCAGGTC
Organism: Paracoccaceae bacterium; assembly: GCA_030066175.1. Taxonomy (GTDB): domain Bacteria; phylum Pseudomonadota; class Alphaproteobacteria; order Rhodobacterales; family Rhodobacteraceae; genus JASJCC01. Next base: position 20,920 of record JASJCC010000020.1, read on the forward strand.
AAAGAGCGTGCCGAGGGTCCAGGTGATTGTGGGATGGATCAGCAGGCTGACGGCGCAGATATAGGCAATGACGCGAAAGTCCCCCCGCGGCTTGTAGCGATAAAGCACGCCGCCCATACCAAAGAGTGCTGCCGGCAGCGCGGCAAGGATCATCATGTCGAGCGCGTCGGTCACCGGGCGGGGCAGCTGCATATCGGTAAGATTGGCGATCAGGCCCAGTGCAATGCCGATGACCAGCGCATTGCGAAACATCGCCGTCAGGACTTTGGCAGGCACGTGACGGGCCGGGGTGCCGCGGGCGCGCACGATCTCCATTGCGGTGATGCCGATGCCGTAACAAAACGGCGAATGCAGCGCCACGATCACGTAATTGGCCTGGAGCGCGTCGGTGCCATAGGCGCGCTCGGTCAGCGCGAGGCCGATCATCACCGAATTGGCGAAAAGGCAACAAAAGCCGATGGCGACGGCGTCCTCCCAATCGCGGTTGAAGAGGAATCTTGCGCCCAAAAGGCCGAGGGTAAAGCCGGTGGCCGAGCCGGTGTAGAAGCTGATCAGGAGGGCGGGGTCAAACTCGGGGCCGAGATCAAGCGTCCAGATCGCGCGGAAGAGCAGGCAGGGGATGGCGAAGTTCTGGGTAAAGGCCATGAGCCCGTCGACGCCGGTCTCGGAAAACCAGCCGCGCCACACCGCGGCATAGCCGGCCCCGATGACCAGAAAGACCGGCAGGATGACGTCCAGCAGCGCCTGCATGTCAGAGGTTGGTCCGTGTCTGGGTTGCGCCGCGCGTTCCGCGCGTCGCGGTGGCGCGAACGGCGGGGACGGTGTTATGCCTCAACTGGATATGCGGGTGGCAGGTGTAGGAGCCTCCGGCGGAGGTTTTTTTGAACCAGAGAAACCGGGGGTGGTTTGAGTTTGTCATGCCCTTCGGGGTTGTGCCGCGCGTTCCGCGCGTCGCGGTGGCGCGAATGGCGATGGTGGCACGCTTTGCCTTGTGGAGGTGCGAGTGGCGGCGGCAGGAGCCTCCGGCGGGAGTTTTTCGGGCAAGATGAAGCGAACACCCGCATGGCGTCTCGGCAAACGCAGGCTCAGAGCGCATAGCGGAGGACCATGCCGTCATAGGCCGGGGTGATGTGGTCAGGGGTTTCGGCCTCGAGCGTGGCGTAGTCGAGATCGATATGCATGTTGGTCAGCACGCCTTGGCGTGGGGCCGCACGGGCCATCCATTCCAGCGACAGCGCCAGGTGGGCGTGGGTCGGGTGCGGATCGCGTCGCAGCGCGTCTAGGATCCAGCAATCGAGCCCTTGCAGATGCTCCCAGGCGGCCTCGGGGATCTTGGCGACGTCCGGCAGGTAGGCGAGGTCTCCGATGCGAAAGCCCAGCGAGTCGATGCTGCCATGATCCACTTCGAACGGTGTGAGCGGGATGGTCCCGCCCGCCCCGGTGATCTCGAACGGCCCGTCGATGGTGTGCATGTCGAGGATCGGTGGGTAAGGTGAGCCTTCGGGCTGCATGAAGGCATAGCCGAAGCGGCTGTAAAGCGCGTTCTGGGTGTCGCCATCGGCCCAAACGGGCAGGCGTTGGCGCATGTTGAAGACGATCATGCGCAGATCGTCGATGCCATGCACATGGTCCGCATGGCTGTGGGTGTAAATCACTGCATCGAGCGCGCCGATCCCAGCATCCAGGAGCTGGGCGCGCAGATCGGGCGAGGTGTCGATTAGAATGCGCGTCGTGCCGTCGGGCCCGTCCTGTTCCACCAGCAGCGAACAGCGCCGGCGGGTGTTCCGGGGGTTGGCCGGATCACACACACCCCAATGGCCGCCCAGCCGCGGCACACCGCCGGAGGAGCCGCAGCCCAGGATGGTAAAGCGGCGTTCACTCATGTGCCGGTCTCCGCCGGGCTGGCCAGCCGCGCCTTGGTGAAGAGTCGGTCGAAGTTTGCCTCCGTCGCGGCGGCGAAGGCGGCGTAGTCGAGGCCGAAGAGCTCGGCGCCGACTTGCGCGGTGTGTACTGTATAGCCCGGCTCATTGCGTTTGCCGCGATAGGGCGGTGGGGCGAGGTACGGACTATCGGTCTCGACCAGGATGCGCTCCAGGGGGGCCGCGGCAAAGATATCGCGCAGCTCCTGGCTTTTGGGAAAGGCGGCGATGCCCGACATCGAGAGGTAAAACCCCAGATCAAGGGCGGCCTTTGCCAAGCCGGCGCCCGAGGAAAAGCAGTGCATGACGCAGGTATAGGGCTGTGCGAGGTAGCCTTCGGTCAGGATGCGGGCCATATCCTCGTCCGCGGCGCGGGCGTGGATGATCAGCGGCAGGCCCGTTTCCTGCGCGGCCTCGATATGCACCCTTAGCGAGCGTTTCTGCACCTCGGCACTGTCGGCCGTGTAGTGATAGTCGAGCCCGGATTCCCCGATGCCCACGAATTTCGGATGTTTGGACAGGGTGACCAGTTGATCGACCGTCGCCATCGGCTCATCCGCGGCGCTCATCGGGTGGGTGCCGGCGGCGTAGAACACCGCGTCATGTGCCTCGGCGATGGCGCGAACCTGCGGCTCCAGCCGCAGCTTGGTGCAGATGGTGACCATGCGGTGCACGCCGGCGGCCTGGGCACGGGCGATCACCTCGGCGCGTTCGGCGTCGAAATCCGGGAAATCCAGATGGCAGTGGCTGTCGGTGATCAAAGCTGTCATGGCGCGTCCTTTGCGTGTGATATCGGGCAAGGACGCGGCAGGGTCAAGCGATGGACCTGCGTTCAGCGGGTGGCGAAGCGCAAAGGCAGGTTGAAGCTGTAGCTGGACTTGCTAAGGACCTTGGGCGCGCGGGGCAGGCGGGCGCGTTTTGCGGCCTGGATCGCGGCGCGGTCAAGTGCGGCGTGGCCAGAGGAGCGGACGATGGCCACCGATTGCAACCGGCCTTTAGGGGAGACGGTCAGGCGCAGCTTGACCGTGCCGGTGGCGCGGCCCGAGGGGCTGCGCTGGGCGCGGGCCACGGCGCTGCGGATGCGGGCGCCCCATTCGGCCTGGGCCTGGCGCAGCTGGCCTGCGCTGGGGCCGGGGGCGGGTTTGGGTTTCGGTTTTGCGGCCGGGGTGGCCGAGGTGCCGCTGCCGCGGGCCTTTTGCGCCGGGCGGGGTGGGGCGGCTTTCGGTTGCGGCGCCGCTTTGGGTTTTGCCTGTACCACCGGTGGGGCGAGATCGGCGGGCCGCAGCGCTGGGCGGCGCGACGTTGCCGGGGCCTGGGCTGAGCTGTTGGGTATGCGATCGATCTGCGGAAGGGCCTCGGGGGTGAGGGCGGCGACCCTGGGAGCGTTGGGTTGTTGCGGGGCTGTCGGGCTATGCGGTTTGGCGGGCTGCGTCAGCGTTTGCGGTTGGGGTAAGGCCGGGGTAGTGAGCGCCTCTGGCAGGGCGGGTACCACGCCACGCGGAGCGGGCAGACGGGTATCGATCCGTGGGGTGCTGTCCAAAGCGTCGGTTATCGGTGGAGGCGCGGGCGACTGAGCCTGCCCATAGTCTCGCGACAGAGGGCGCGGCACGGCGGGCTGCGCCAGTGTTTGAGGTTGGGGCAGGGCCGGGTTTGTGAGCGCTTTGGGTGGGACGGGGACCAGCCCGCGCGGGGCGGGCAGGCGGGTGTCGAGATCGGGTATGGCGTCGGCTGCCGTATTTGGAGGTAGAGGCGCTGGGGGCGGTGTTACCTCGGGGTTTGCTGACAGGGGTTGCGGCGAGGTCGGGGCGGGTTGGGCCGCGGGGGTTGCGGTGAGCGGTTCGGTGGTTGGCGCAACTGCGGGTGCCGTTTGCCACTGTGCGGCAAGGGCGGCGATCTGGCCGTCGGCGGCGCGCAGGGTGATGTCGTCAGCGCCTTGATACCCGGCAGGGGTGCCACCGCCTGGCAGGTCGGACAGGCTGAGGGCGGCCAGGTGCACCGCGCTGGCCAAAGTGAGAAAGACGGCTGCCTCAACGATCCGCACGGGCGCCTCCCTCGGTGAGCAGGGTGACGTCGGTTGCGCCAGCGGCGGCCAGGCTTTGCAAGGTGCGGGCCAGTGCTGCGCCCTCGGCCTGCGCATCGGCGCGCACGGTGACCGTGCCACCCTGGGCCGCCGCTGCTACGGCCTCCACACCGCGCAGGGCGCCGAACGCGGCCTCGCCATCGCGCGACAGGTATAGGGTGTCCGCCTCTTGCGGCGGTTCGTCCCCCGCTGCCGCGGGCAAGGTGATGTCGAACGGGTCCGGCGGGGCGATCTGCGCGGTCATTAGAAAGAAGATCAGCAGCAGAAAGACCACGTTGATCATCGGCACAATTGGCTCATCGCGCCGTCGCCGTGAGGGGAGTTCGCTGACAAAGCCAGCGCGTCTCATTCCACCACCGTCAGGGCGCTGAAGCCCTCTGCGCGCAACCCGGCAAGCACCTGGGCCAACCGCTCGATATTGGTGCCGTCGCCCGCGCGCAGCACCACGATGTCCGACGGGTCGGACATCAGAGGGGCAAGTGCCGCCGCCAGATCCGGCACCGGCGCGCCATTGAGCAAGACGGACTCCGGCAAAACGGTGATCAACCGCGGCGGGCCTGTATACTCGGCCCCCGTGCCTGCCAGCGTCAAAGGCAACGCCTCGGGCAGGCCAAAGCGGGCGGCGAGCATGAAGAACACCAAGAGCAGGAACACCACGTCGATCATCGGCGTCAGGCTGGGACGCCGGCGGCGGGGGGTGTCTGCGGCGAGGTTCAGCATCAGGCGGCCTCTTCCCCAGCCAGCGGGACAATAAACAGACGCGTCGCCAGATCCTCGAGATCATGCGCCAGCCCGTCGGCGAGACTGTCGAAATACGAGAGCGCCACCGAGGCCGGGATCGCCACCGCCATGCCGGCGGCGGTGGTCAAGAGCGCCTCCCATATCCCGCCGGCAAGCGCCGCGGGATCGGCCCGGTTGCCGCTGTCCTGCAGCGCCTGGAAGGCGTCGATCATGCCCAGCACCGTGCCCAAAAGGCCAATCAGCGGCGCGATGGTCACAATCAGGTCAAGCGCGCGCAACCCGGCCCGTGCCTCGACCAAAGCCGCACGGGCATGACGGGCGGTTTCCTCACGCGCGGTGTCATCGTCATGCGTCATGCGCGCCCGCATCGCGCCGCGCAGCACCCGCGCCCGCAGGCCCGACCGGCCATCCAAAGTGTCCAACGCCTGGCGTGGCGCGCCCTGAGTCCAGAGCGTCAGCGCCGATTCCGCCCGCGCCTTGCGCCAGAGCCCCAGCAGGCTGAGCCGCCAGAGCTTCCACAGGATTAGCGCCAGGGTCAGCACCGACAGCGCCGCAATCGCCCAGAGCGCCGGGCCGCCACGGTCCAGAAAGGCGGTGATGTCGGTCATGGGCGTTCCTCCACCTGCGCGATCAGCTTGGCCAGCTGCGTCAAGCCATCATCCAGCGCTGCCGGGCCGGGAGCCAGGATCAGCGGAGACTTGATCTCATGAATCCGGCCGGTCTGCACAGCGGGAATAGTGTCCCAGCCTAGGCGTGCGGCGATCCGCTCGGCCCGGACCTTCTTGCCGCACCAGGACGCGATGATGATATCCGGGGCGGCCGCGATCACGGCGTCGGGGGTGACGATCCGGCTGGTGGCGTCCTGCGCGCGGGCCTTGTCGGCAAAGACATCCGCGCCGCCGGCGATGCCGATCAGTTCGGAGACCCAGCGGATGCCGGCGATCATCGGTTCGTCCCATTCCTCGAAATAGACCTTTGGGCGGTCTTGCGTTGTCTGCGCGCGCAGCCTGGCGATGCGGGTTTCAAAGACGTTGACCAGCATCTCGGCCCGCTCAGCCGCGTCCGTTAGCACGCCAAGGGTGCGGATCATCTGCAGGATGCCGGCGACGTCGCGCTGGTTAAAGGCGTGCACGGCGATGCCAGCGCGGATCAGCTCCGCCGCGATATCGGCCTGCAGGTCGGAAAAGGTCAGCACCAGATCGGGGTCGAGCGCGAGGATCTTGGGCAGATCGGCCGAGGTGAAGGCGCCCACACGCGGCTTTTCCCGCCGTACGCGGGGAGGGCGGACGGCATAGCCGGTGACCCCGGCGATGCGGTGCTCCTGCCCCAAAAGGTACAGCGTTTCGACCGTTTCCTCGGTCAGGCAGACGATGCGCTGCGGGCCGGTCATGGCAGGCGCTCCAACGGCTGCACCAGCGCGCCTTCGGGGGTGTCGTGGATGCGGGCCGACAGATGAAAGACCTGCGCGAGGTTGTCGGGGGTAAGGACCTCCATTGGGGCGCCGTCGGCCTGTTTGCGGCCACGATCCAGCAGCACCAGTCGGGTGCAATAGCGCGCAGCGAGGCTGAGGTCGTGCAACGAGACAATCACCCCGCGCCCGTCGCGCGCCAGATCGCGGAACACCTCTAGCGTGGCGACCTGGGCGGCTGGATCGAGCCCGGCAATGGGCTCATCGGCCATCAAGAGCGGGGTTTCCTGTGCCAAGGCGCGGGCGATCAGCACCCTTGCCTGTTCGCCGCCGGAAAGCGCCGTGGCCGGGCGGGTGGCAAAGTCTGTCAGGCCCATGCGGGTCAGCGCCCGGTCGACGGCGGCGCGATCCTCGGGGCGCAGGCGGCTGCCGCGGGGCAGGTGTGGCAGGCGGCCCAGGGCGACGAGGCGTTCGACCTGGATGGGCCAGGCAATCTCCCGCGCTTGCGGCAGCCAGGCGACTTGCGCGGCACGCTGGGATGCGGGCAAGGCGGTGAGGCTGCTGGCGCCGGTGTGTGGCAAGAGGCCGAGGGCGGCGCGCATCAGGGTGGTCTTGCCCGCGCCATTGGGGCCGATCAGGCCGATGCATTCACCCTCAGCCACGTCGAAACTCACCTGATCGACCACCGGGCAGGCGCCGCGATGCACGGTGAGGGCGTTGAGCGACAAGAGCGTCACGGCAGCTCCCTCCGTGTTTTGTAGATTAGGTGCAGGAACAAAGGTGCGCCGACGATGGCCATCAGCACGCCGAGCTTGAGATCGCGATCGGGCAGGATCAGGCGGGTGGCCATGTCGGCGGCGAGCACCATCGCAGCCCCGCCCAGCGCCGAGGCCCAGAGCAGGCGCGAGGGCTGGGCGCCGGTCAAGGGTCGCAGGATATGCGGTACTACAAGGCCAACAAAGCCCACGGCACCCGCCACGGCGGTGGCGGCTCCGACCACGGCGGCAGTGCCGATCAGCAAGCGCAGGCGCAGGCCCGTCAGGCCGATGCCGAGCGCGGCGGCGGCGTCTTCGCCCAGCGTCAGCGCGTCGAGGCCGCGGCCCAAAGTGGCCAAGAGGACAAAGCCCACCGCCATGACCGGCAGGGCAAGCGCGACATGCGCCATCGACCGGTCGGCGACCGAGCCCATCATCCAGAACACGATCTCAGACGCGGCATAGGGGTTGGGCGACAGGTTCAGCACCAGCGAGGTCAGCGCGCCGGCGAGGGCCGAAATGGCGATCCCGGCGAGGATCAGCGTTAGTGAGCCCCCGCGCGGCCCGGCGAGCAGCACGATCAGCGCGACGGCGCAAAGGGCGAAGAGCAACGCGGTGAGCGGCAGGGCCAGGGCCAAGGCGCCGGCGAGGCCGGTTTGCAGCGCAAGCACGGCGCCGAGGGCGGCGGAGGCGCTGACACCAATCAGGCCGGGCTCGGCCAAAGGGTTGCGCAGGTAGCCTTGCATTGCCGCACCGGAGAGGCCCAGAGCCGCGCCGACCAGGGCGGCCAGCAGTACCCGAGGCAGGCGGATCTCTTGCATGACCATCTGGTAAAGCGGATCACCGCTGCCGATCAGCCCGGCCAAAGCGGTGCCCCACGGCACCGGCGTGTGCCCGAT
>JASJCC010000128.1 GCA_030066175.1 Paracoccaceae bacterium
CGATCCTCAGGGCGCCATCGACGTGCAGGAACTCTTCCGCGGGCAAGAGGCGCTGACTGTGGGCCGGCAGGACCCGTATATGCGCACCCATCCGCTGACACGCGACCGGTTGCGCGCGCTCAGGGGCCTTGTGGCCGCGGCGAGTGCCAAGGCCAAGCCAAATCCCACCGCGCAATACTGGTTTGAACGGGCGCGCGGCAAACTGAGCGCCTTCCAGCGCGCGCCGAAATGGACCCTGCGGCGCGCGGACGAGTCAGTCTCGCACGATATCACCCTGATGCGGCAGGCGGTGGCCTATCACCGGCAATCCAATCTGTCGCGCGCGCTCAAGGCCATCGACGGCGCGCTCGCCATCCGGCAGGGCGATCCGTATCTGATGGAGCTCAAGGGCCAGATCCTGCTGGAATCGCGCCGCTTTGATGCCGCCGTGCAGGTCTACCGCGCCGCCGCCAACCGCGCCCCGCGTGAGCCGCTGATCCTTGGCGGGCTGGGCCGCGCTTTGCTGGCCGCCGGGCAGCCCAAGGCTGCATTGAAAGCGCTGGAAGCCGCGCGTGGACGCGATTTTTCCGACACCCGCATCCTGCGTGACCTGGCCGTTGCCTATGCCCAGACCGGGCGCAACCCGATGGCCTCGGTGGTCACGGCAGAACGCTACGCCCTGCAGGGGCGGATGAAAGACGCGGCGATTCATGCCAAACGCGCGGTGGATACCCTGCCGCGCGGTTCTGGCCCGTGGCAACGGGCGCAGGATGTGCTAAGCGCCTCAGAAAGAGCGGCCCGCCGCTGATCGTTTTACCAGGAGCATTCCATATGGACGAAACCAAACTTCCCCTCGCCGTTGGCGGTGTCACCGCCCTTCTCATCCTGATCGCCGCCTTCACCGCGCTCAGCGGGGATGACACGTCTGAGGCCGAAGCGCCCGTCGCCGCGGTCGAAGAGGCCGTCGAAGAAGAGACTGCAGCGGTCGAAGCGGCTGAAGAAGAGGCCGCCGAGGAGGTTGCTGAAACAACCGAAGCGGCCGAAGAAGCCGTCGAGGAAGAGGTGGCCGCCAGCGACGACGCGGGTGATGCCTCGCTCGCCGCCCCGCTGGTGGCAGGGGAACCGGGCACGATGGATTTCTCCAGCATGACGCCGGAGCAATCCGAAGCCTTTGGCGCACAGGTGCGCAATTACCTGCTGACCAACCCGCAGGTGATCATGGAGGCGGTCGCCGTTCTGGAACAGCGCGAAGCGGCCCAGCAGGCGCAGAATGACGTGAACCTCGTCACCGCCAATGCGGACGCGATCTTTAACGACGGGTTTTCCTGGGTCGGCGGCAATCCCGAAGGCGACGTGACCATCGTCGAGTTCATTGACTACCGCTGCGGCTATTGCCGCCGGGCCCATCCAGAGGTCGAATCGCTGATCACCGCCGACGGCAATATCCGCCTGATCGTCAAGGAATTCCCGATCCTCGGTGAGGCCTCGATGGTGTCCTCGCAATTCGCCATCGCCACGCGGCTGGTCGCGGGTGATGAGGCCTACAAGACGGTGCATGACGCGCTGATCGCGCTCGACGGCGACCCTACCGAACCGACGCTCAGCCGCATGGCCTCGACCCTGGGCCTCGATGTAGATGCGATCTTTGAGGCGATGGAAAGCGACGAGGTGAAAAACCAGATCGCCCAGACCCGCGCGCTGGCGCAAGCGCTGCAGATCAACGGCACGCCCAGCTTTGTCTTCGGCGAGCAAATGGTGCGCGGTTACGTGCCGCTGGAAGGCATGCAGAACATCGTCAGCGACATCCGCGGCGACGGGTAAGGTCGCGTCGGGCACAGGACAACTGTGCTTTCCGAGCAATGAAAAGGGCGGGTGCGCGTCATACGGCACCCGCCTTTTTCACATTCACTTCAGCCGCTACAGCACTGAAATTACTCTACTCTGCCGCCTCGGCGGCAGAGGCCGCATCAAGCTCGGCGGCCTTCTTTTCCACCTGTTCAACGATATGATCGACCATCTGGTCGTTGCTCATCTTGTGGCTTTGCTTGCCCGCCAGATAGACCATGCCCGCGCCATTGCCGCCGCCGGTAAAGCCCACATCGGTCATCAGCGCCTCACCCGGGCCGTTCACCACGCAGCCGATGATCGACAGGCTCATCGGGGTCTTGATGTGCTCCAGCCGCTTTTCCAGCGTCTCGACCGTCTTGATCACGTCAAAGCCCTGCCGCGCGCAGGACGGGCACGAGATGATGTTGACGCCGCGATGGCGCAGGCCCAAAGATTTCAGGATTTCATAGCCGACCTTGACCTCTTCGACCGGGTCCGCGGACAGCGACACGCGGATCGTGTCGCCGATCCCCATCCAAAGCAGGTTCCCCAGCCCAATGGCGCTCTTGATCGTGCCGGACACCAGGCCGCCCGCCTCGGTGATCCCAAGGTGAATGGGCGCATCGGTCTGTTCGGCCAGTTGCTGATAAGCAGCGGCGGCCATAAACACGTCGGACGCCTTGCAGCTGATCTTGAACTCATGAAAGTCGTTATCCTGCAGGATCTTGATGTGGTCCATGCCGCTCTCGACCATCGCGTCGGGGCACGGTTCGCCGTATTTGTCGAGCAGGTGCTTTTCCAGCGATCCGGCATTCACGCCGATCCGGATCGCGCAATTGTGGTCACGGGCGGCCTTGATCACCTCGCGCACGCGCTCTTCACTGCCGATATTGCCCGGGTTGATGCGCAGACAGGCGGCACCGGCCTCGGCCGCTTCGATCCCGCGTTTGTAGTGGAAATGGATGTCAGCGACGATGGGCACCGGCGACTCGGCCACAATTTCCTTCAGTGCACGCGATGATGCCTCATCCGGGACCGAAACGCGCACGATATCGGCGCCTGCCTCGGCCGCGGCCTCGACTTGCGCGATGGTGCCGGGGATATCGGTGGTGACCGTGTTGGTCATGGTCTGCACGCTGATCGGCGCATCGCCACCCACGGGCACGTTGCCAACCATGATCTGCCGGGACGTCCGGCGATAGATGTTGCGCCACGGGCGCACGTGATTGAGGCTCATGAAAGACGTCCTGTCGATCTCGATATGTCAGGGAAACTGTACAACCCGCACGGGGAAATGGCCAGAAGCGCTGGGTCGCAGGTCACGCGGGCTGCAGGGGTTTGATTATTGCGAACCGGTGTTGAGGCGCAGCTGCGCCACGGTCTTGGCCACCACCGAGTCCGTCGGCAAATCTGCCTCGGCCAGCGTGCGTGTCACCGTGTCGACCGACAGCGCCATGTTGTCGGCGATGGCGCCGTTGCCGCCATAGGGGCCGTAGGTCTTGCCAGCGGCGGCAAAGTAGATCGCCCCGGCATCACCTGTGCGGATGGTTGGCGGCTCGGCCGTGCGGGCCACGGTGTAGGTATCGCCCGGGGCCATGATCGCCTCGTAGACGACGGCGCCTGAGGGCGCCTTGACCCGCACCCAAGCCTCCCGCGCGGCGACGATGGTCACACCGGGGATCGGATCGGCCAGAACCTTGGGCATCTCGGCCGGCTGGGCCGGTGCCGGGGCTGAGGCGGTTGCGACGCGGGTGGGCGCCGCGTTGCGGCGCGGAGCAAGGTCAAGCCCGTTGATCACCGGCAAGAGATCGCGATCCGCCAAAGGATCGGCGAGGGCATAGCGTTCGGCGATGCCGGCGCTTGTCAGGCCAACGCCAGAGGTCACTGAGCCGCGCGCCCCGGCCGGGCCATAGGTTTGCCCGTTCATTGAGAAATAGACCGACCCGGATTCGCCTGTCTGGATTTCGGGCGATATCGCCGCTGCGGGCACCGCAAAGGTATCACCCGCATTCAAAATGCCGGAGAAGAGCATGTTGCCATCGGCTTCGCGGATCTGCACCCAGGCCGGGCGCACCGCCACGACGGTGACATCGCTGCCCCCGGGCACGGGCCGGGTGTCCGCCAGAGCGGCCACGGCGCTGTCCTGCACGCGCGGCAGGTTGGGCTGGGTGGTATCGGCAAAGGCGCCGTTGGTGGTGGGATCAAGGGTCGAGATCGGCGCGTCACGGGCCACCAGCACCGGGACGTCGAGCGCCTGCGGGCGATAAAGCCGGTCAAACGCCTCACCACTTGGCGGGGTGAACATGCCGGCGGTCTCACCACCAGCCTTGCCGAAGTTTTCGTCCGGGGCCACGGCAACATCCAGCGGATCCAGCTCGCTCAGCACAATCGGGGTCTGGTCCACCGGGGCCAATTGCACACGCTGGATTTCCTGTAACACCGACCAGCCGCCATAGCCCACGCCGGCAATCAGCGCGACCAACACCAGGGTGGAGCCGATGGCACTTGGTTCCAGCCGCGCAAAGATGCTTTCGCCGCCGGGTGCAAAGGGGGTTGCCGGTTCCGCCAAAGGATCGCGTGCCCGGGGTTTGCGCGGGGCTGCCTCCAGACCCGCCTTGCGAATGGTCGAGGCCGCGTCGGACATGCCATGCGCGGTGGAAAAGCCGCTTTCGGCGCAGAAATGGGCAAATGCCTCATCCGGGTTCATCCCCAGGTAGCGCGCATAAGAGCGGACATAACCAGCGATAAAGCCGGGGGTATCAAAGGCTGACGGGTCGCAGTTTTCGATGGCGGCGATGTAGCTGGCCTTGATCCGCAATTCGCGCTGCACATCGAGCAGGGATTTTCCCAGCGTTGCACGTTCGCCGCGCATCACATCCCCAAGCCGCAAGTCGTAATCGTCAAATCCCTGAGGTTTGACAATGGGTTCCTGCGATTTCTTCTGGGATTTGCGCCCGATCATACAAGCTGCCCCATTGTGTACTGACCCTGTCTCCGTGCCTGCCCTTAAACGCGCCCGTCACGATTCGCGCAGGCGCTTTATTGAGGTCAGGTTACCACAACACAATGGGATTTACAGGATTCGTACCGCTCAGGCGGAAAGTTCGGCACGATTCAGCGCACAATGCGACCAAAGCTCATCCATCGCGCGAACCAGATGATCCATTTCATCGGGCCCATGCACGGGCGACGGGGTAAAGCGCAAACGCTCGGTCCCGCGGGGCACGGTGGGGAAATTGATCGGCTGCACGTAGATGCCGTAGCCTTCCAGCAGCATGTCCGACAGCTGCTTGGTATGCACAGGATCACCGACGATCACCGGCACGATATGCGAGCCATGGTCGATGATCGGCAGACCAAGGCCCTTGAGCCGGGTTTTCAGCACTTTTGCCTGGGTTTGATGCTGTTCACGCAGCTTATGATCCCGCTTGAGATGCGCGACACTGGCCGCAGCCCCCGCCGCAACCGCTGGCGGCAGCGAGGTGGTAAAGATGAAGCCCGGCGCATAAGACCTTATGGCGTCACACATTTTTGCAGTTGCGGCGATGTAGCCACCCATCACACCATAGGCCTTCGCCAGCGTCCCGTTGATGATGTCGATGCGGTGCATCAGGCGGTCACGCTCGGCCACACCGGCGCCGCGCGGCCCGTACATGCCCACGGCGTGGACCTCATCGATATAGGTCAGCGCGCCGAATTCGTCCGCCAGGTCGCAGATCGCCTCGATCGGGCCGAAATCGCCGTCCATCGAGTAGATCGATTCGAAAGCAATCAGCTTGGGCGCGGCTGGATCGTCGGCCGCCAGCTTGGCGCGCAGATCATCCAGATCGTTGTGCTTGAAGATGCGCTTGGCACCGCCATTGCGGCGAATGCCTTCGATCATCGAGGCGTGGTTGAGCTCGTCCGAATAGATGATCAGGCCGGGAAAGAGCTTGGGCAGCGTGCTCAGCGTCGCGTCATTGGCGATATAGGCGCTGGTGAACAAAAGCGCCGATTCCTTGCCGTGCAGATCGGCCAGCTCGGCCTCGAGGCGCTTGTGATAAACCGTGGTGCCAGAGATATTGCGCGTCCCGCCCGAGCCGGCGCCGGTGGCATCCAGCGCCTCATGCATCGCGGCCAGAACGGCGGGGTGCTGGCCCATGCCCAGATAGTCATTGCCGCACCAAACGGTGATCGGCGCCTCGGACCCGTCGGGCTTGCGCCAACTGGCATGCGGAAACTGGCCTTTGCGGCGCTCGATATCGATGAACGTGCGGTACCGTCCTTCGTCGTGCAAACGGTTCAAAGCGTCATCGAGTTTCGCGGCATAGTTCACCGGCTTCTCCTTCCCAGTTCGACCCGAGCGCTTGTTGCCCCGGCCCACTCTCATTACGGCCCATACCCGCATTCAAGTTTGTGAATAATTATAGTGCGGATCGCCCCCTGACAATGGTTTTGGCGTGGACTTACGGTCGCATCCTTGATCTGCATCAAGCGGTCCGTGCCATCGCCCAAACGGGTCACGCAAATTGTCGCATATCGGAAACATCTATTCGAAATCCACGCGTCTTTATCGGGCTGGGTGACGGTCTGCAAGGCGGATCCGGGGTGGCGATCAACTGGACGGCGCCCGACGCTCTGCTAGTGTCGCGCGCAGATATCTGCAGGAGCCGCCATGTCCCTCGACCCCGTCCTTTCCCGAATCGACAGCGATCTTGACGCCGCCACCGAGCGACTGTTCGAACTGCTGCGCATCCCGTCGATTTCCACCGACCCGGACTTTGCCGAACACTGCCAAAGTGCGGCTGACTGGCTGGTGGCCGATCTGCAATCCATCGGGGTGGACGCGCGGTCCGTGCAGAGCCCCGGCCATCCGATGGTGGTGGGACATGTGGATGGGCCCGGGCCACATGTGCTGTTCTACGGCCATTACGATGTGCAGCCGGTGGACCCGCTGGAGCTTTGGGACAACGATCCCTTCGATCCGCAGATCGAGGACACCCCAAAGGGCAAGGTGATCCGCGGCCGGGGTACAAATGACGACAAAGGCCAGTTGATGACCTTTCTCGAGGCCTGCCGCGCCTGGAAGGCCGAACATGGCAGCCTGCCCTGCAAGATCACCTTCTTTTTTGAGGGCGAAGAGGAATCCGGTTCACCCTCGCTGATCCCGTTCTTGAAGGAAAATGCCGATCTGCTGCGGGCTGATCTGGCATTGATCTGTGACACGGCCCTGTTCCAATCCCGCACACCCGCAATCATCACCATGCTGCGCGGTCTCTTGGGCGAAGAGATCACCATCACCGCCCCGGACAAGGATCTGCATTCGGGCATGTATGGCGGCGCCGCGATGAACCCGATCCGGGTGCTGACGCGCATCTTGGCAAACCTGCATGATGACGAAGGCCGCGTGCAGGTGCCGGGGTTTTACGATGACGTGCCCGAACTGCCCGAAGAGCTTGCCGCGCAATGGCAGGCCCTTGGCTTTGATCACGCCAGCTTTCTTGCGGAGGTTGGTCTGTCGCATCCTGCTGGTGAGGTGGACCGCACACCGCTTGAGATGCTCTGGTCGCGCCCGACGGCGGATGTAAATGGCATAGTAGGTGGTTATACCGGCGAAGGCTTCAAAACGGTCCTGCCGTCCAAAGCCAGCGCCAAGGTCAGCTTTCGCCTCGTCGGTCAGCAGGATCCGTTGAAACTCCGCGACAGCTTTCGCGCCTGGGTGCGCGCGCAACTGCCGCCTGATTGCGATGTTACGTTTGCAGATCACGGCGCCTCGCCCGCGTCGCACATGAGCACCGATCACCCGGCCTTTGAGGCCGCCCGGCGCGCCTTGTCGGACGAATGGCCCGAACCGGCTGCGTTTTCAGGGTTTGGCGGGTCGATCCCGGTGGCGGGGTACTTCAAGACCTATCTCGATATGGACGCGATGCTGGTGGGCTGGGGCAAGGATGATGACCAGATCCATTCCCCGAACGAGAAATACGACCTCGAGAGCTTTCACAAAGGCATCCGCAGCTGGGCCCGCATACTAGAGGCCATGAAGTCTTGACGCGGCGGGGTTCCCGGAGAGCGAGTTGCCCATTCGCGCAGAGGGAACTCTGATTCGGGCAGCGCGACCGCTCTGAAGGCGAACCCTTGAAAAGACAATCGCCAAACTGACAGGAAACGCGATCATGCGGCTTGCGATCATACCCGTTCCACAGCCAAGTGTCGCGCTGCCCTGCCTCGCGATTGCCATCCAAGTGCTTGATGAATTCGACCACATCACATTGGTTGCGTCCGATGCTTTTTCGAAGGAATTGACAACCATCGCGGACCATCATTCGTCACAAAAGATCTCCGTTGCCAACACGGTCCAAGACGCCATCGCTCCGTTCACCAATTGCGATGTTGAGTATATCGGCTGGTATCATCAGCTTGGCGTGCCCGGGACGATTGACGCGCTGCGCAGGCTTCATGGCTCTGCACGCTGTCGCAACCTGACCCTAAGTCACATGCCAGACGGCATCTCCAGTTTCATACGGCGAAACGATACGATGGCGACGCTTCTCGGGCACCAGAAACAGATCGGGTTTCACATCGGTCGGTTCTTCCAGTTCTTTATTGTCAGCGAGACTTCCCTCAAGACGCTGCCGGACACTGATTTTCAACCCATCTCGATTGACGCGTTCAGGGCTGCCGTGAACACGATCTCTGACGCCTTGGATGCGGTGCAGGTGTTGCAGCAAGAGGTCGCCGCCATCCAAGCACACGATCCCGATCACTTGATCTTTCTGACCATGCGCCCATGGAGCAGCGCCTCTTTTCACGGCGGTGTGTACGATTTCGGCACTGGCGCGGAAACGCTCGGGTTCTTGACCGCCAAAATTCTGAATGGACTCGATCTTTCGACGGCTCAGAAACCCATGCTGTTTATCAAGACAGACAACCGGGAGGCAAAGTTGCAGTTCGATGCGCTCAGCGTGCTCAGCGTGAAAACCGACCTGCCCACCCATGTCTGGCGCAGCAAAGGGCAGCTCGGGAATTTTCTGACATTCGAGATTTTTGTCTGGGTGATGAAAGAACAGATCCAACGGGCCAAGCGGACCACCCTTGTGTCGTTCGACTCAAACACGCCATTCCCGATAGCCGCTTTGACGGACCGGATGGACTTTGTGATTGGGCTTGACGAAGACTCGTTGGCTGCCGCGGCGGCAAAGCCTGAGCAGCTTGCCCGCATTCGGTTCTTGAGCACCCGCACCTTTGATCTGACGCTGCAGAACATGCGCTTTCAAGGGCACCCCGTCGAAACGCTCTCGAATAACGGCCAATACGTCATCAAGGCCTTGAAAGCTGGTGGGTGAAAACAAGCGTCCTGGGGGTGCCGGTGCGTTCAGACGATAGAGTGGCGCCGTCCGTCGTCTTGTATGTAACCACCCGTTCTTGAACACGTTCGAAGGATCACCCGAGGCCTCATGGCTATCCGACCATGACAACAACACGCGTTGCAGAACGTCCGGCATCGACGCCCAATTCGCAGAGTGTCAAAAACAGCGCCCGAGTTCGTCCTCTTGGTGGAAGTCGCTGCCACCCGCGTTAATCACTGTGGCGCAGTCGCGCGAATGATGAACAGAATCTATACGAGAATGCCCTGTGACCGCAGTTGAGCGCTTGGAAACGTCCAGAAATTTCGGGTTTTCTTTACGAAAATTGCCCAGATCGGGTCGAATCCGCCCAAATATGGCGAATCTTGCCATATTCCTTCACATCGGCGCCGCAATCTAAGCATAGTCAAAACCGCATGAGAATTTCGCGCCATCATAGCCAGCACACAGATTTCCGGCGTCGCGTCAAAGCGGTCGATCCGAAATACTACCACTGGGGAGAGCGCGGCGCCAAGCCAGACGCCACAAAGAGCCGCCCGGTGCTGTTTGCGATGATGGGCTTTGCCTGGGCCTATCTGGTGATCTCGGTCTCACGCAACAAGACGCTGCTGGAAGAGTCCCTGGCCCAGGGGTCGCTGACCGATCAGATGCAGTCGAACATCGTGATGGTTCTGGCCGCTTTGCTGGCGGCCTCCGGGGTCCTGCTGATGCTGCATCTGGGGCGGTTTTTCCTCAAGAAAGGCGGCAAGAGCCGCAATTCGGGTGGCCTGCTGGTGGGTGCTTTGGGCGCGTTGATGCTGGTTTACACGCCGCCGAGTGTGTTCCAGGCGGGTTACAGCATGCTGGATACCAACTCGCGCACCCTGCTGATGGCCGCGCACAACACGGTCACCGATACGGTCAAAGGCAGCGTGCCCACGGTCGATTTTGGCAACGTGGCCTTCGTGTCTTCGCAAAGCCGCTGACCGGATGCCGGCGCCGCCGCTCTTCGCCAAGGTCAATGATCAGACCATCGCCTATGACGTGGCTGGCCAGGGGCCGGCCGTTTTGCTTTTGCACGGTTTTCCGCAGACCCGCGCCATGTGGGACCGGATTGCGCCCGCGCTGGCGCGTGACTTTACCGTTGTGACGGCCGATCTGCGCGGCTATGGCGCCAGCTCGAAACCACGTGACATGCCCCAGATGAGCTTTCGCGTCATGGGGCAAGACATGACCGCGCTGATGACGCATCTGGGTTTTGACAGGTTTCACCTCGTCGGCCATGACCGCGGCGCCCGGGTGGCGCATCGCATAGCGCTGGATACCCCGGCGCTGATCCAGTCGCTGACGGTGATGGATATCGTGCCGACGCATCATTTGCTAACCGACCTCTCGCATCAGGTCGCCCGCGCCTATTACCACTGGTTTTTCCTCGCTCAGCCCGAGCCGTTCCCCGAAACCCTGATCGGCCACGACCCGGACGCCTATTTCGAACGCTGCCTCTTAGGGTTCGGCAAGGCGACGCTGGCGGATTTCGCGCCGGATCAACTAGAGGCCTACCGCGCGGCCTGGCGCGATCCCGATTGCATCCGCGCGATGTGCCATGATTACCGGGCCGCCATCGACGTCGATCTGGCGGATGATGCCGCCGACCTCGACCGGCGCGTGCCCTGCCCTGCGCTGGTGCTCTATGGCGCTGACGGCGCCATGGCCCGCGCGATGAACGTGGCCGCGACCTGGACCGACCGGCTGGCCGACATGCGCGCTGCGGCCGTGCCCGGCGGGCATTTCTTTCCCGATCAGTCGCCGGATGAGACCACTGCCGCCTTGCGGTCGTTCCTTTTGGCGACCACCTAGGCCCGCAACGCCAAAGCCTCGTTCAACACCGACAAAACCGCCTCCCCCGGCACGTCCGAGGTGACAAAGGCCTGCCCGATCCCGCGCGCGAGGATAAAGCGCAGCTGACCATCGATCACTTTCTTGTCCTGGCCCATCAAATCGAGCAACGCCTCGGCCCCCGGCAGATCGCCAGGGATATCGGCCAGGTCGGTTTTCATCCCCATCGTCCGCAGATGCGCCCGCACGCGGCTTGGGTCTTCCTGCGCACACAATCCCAGC
>JASJCC010000129.1 GCA_030066175.1 Paracoccaceae bacterium
AGCCCGACCCCCGGCATCGCCTCCATCGTGTCGATCATATCGCGCCAAAGCGTCCGCACAGCGTCGTCAATCTCTTCGACGGGCTCTGCAGCAGTGCGCAGGCGCTTGTCCGGCCAGGGGATGCAGCGCCGCGGCGGCATCAGACAACCCCGTAGCGCGCCAAGAGATCGGCGCGCTCGGCCGCGCTGACCCGGTCAAAATGCATCGTCCCGTCCAGGTGGTCACATTCGTGCTGGGCGATCACGGCCTCGGCCCCGGACAAGGCCACCCGGTGGCTGGCGCCCTTTACGTCGGTATAGGCCAGCTCCACCTCGGCAAAGCGCGCAACACGCAGCGACACACCCGGGACGGACAGGCAGGCCTCTTCGCCAGTCATGCGCTCATCCGTCAAAGGCCGCAGCACAGGGTTGATGCAGGCCAGCGGCGTCCGCGCGCCGGTTTTCCAGCCAGCATCCATCACAAACACACGCGCCTGCTTGCCCACCTGGGGCGCGGCAAGCCCGCGTCCTGACGCCGCGTACATCGTGTCGAACAGGTCCGGGATCAGTGCGGCAACCAGGAACGGTTCCTGCACCTCATGGCAGGGCTGCACAAGCCGCCGGTCGGGCCATTCCAGAATGGACAGAACACTCACGCCTTTTCCCGCGCCAGTTCTTTCTTCAGCTTGACCATCTTGCGGGTGATCATCTGGCGCCTCAACGGCTTGAGATAATCGATGAAGAGCTTGCCATCGAGGTGGTCGATCTCGTGCTGCACACAGGTCGCCCAAAGCCCGTCGAACTCTTCGTCGCGCATGTTGCCGTCGCGATCCAGCCATTCGACCTTCACCGCCTCAGGCCGCTCCACATCGGCGTATTGATCGGGGATCGACAAACAGCCCTCTTCATAGACGTTCATCTCGTCCGAACTGGCCATCACGCGGGGGTTGAACATCACCAGCGGGCGGGGCTTTGCATCCTCGCCCTTGACGCAATCCAGCACGATCAGCCGTTGCAGCACACCGACCTGCGGCGCGGCCAGGCCGATCCCAGGCGCGGCATACATGGTTTCCAGCATGTCGTCCGCCAGAACGCGCAATTCGTCCGAGATATCGGGCACGTCAGCGCAGAACTTTTTCAGGCGCGGATCGGGGTGGATGAGAATGGGCCGTTTCATGATGTTCCACTTAGGCAAT
Source organism: Paracoccaceae bacterium (assembly GCA_030066175.1). Taxonomy (GTDB): domain Bacteria; phylum Pseudomonadota; class Alphaproteobacteria; order Rhodobacterales; family Rhodobacteraceae; genus JASJCC01. The sequence goes on from JASJCC010000129.1 coordinate 1,175, forward strand.
AGCCGCGGCGCGCGCAAGTTGTGCCTGCCTGCTGGCTGTGCCATGAGGCAGGGGTGAGCATGGGATGAGAAAAGGACCGCCGATATGGCCGAATTGAGCGTCGCGACGACCCCGGAATTTGATTTCGAGACCGAGATCGACCGCCGCGGCACACATTCCAGCAAATGGGACACGCTGGAAAGCGGGTTCGGCGTGCCGCTCGAGGATGGGTTGGCCATGTGGACGGCCGACAGCGATTACCGGACGGCGCCTTGTGTGATCGATGCCGTGCGCGCGCAGGCCGATCATGGCGTCTTTGGTTACTTCACCGATTTCGGCCCCTATCACAGCGCCATCCAGTGGTGGATGCGGGAACGCCACGGTTGGGAGATCGACACCGACTGGATCCTCACGTCGCAGGGGCTGGGCAATGCCATCGCGCTGAGCGTCTCGCTTTGGAGCGATCCGGGCGATCCGGTTGTCATCTTCACGCCTGTTTACCACGAGTTTGCCATCAAGATCCGCAAGACCGGGCGGGTGCCGCTGGAATGCCCGCTGCGGCGCGACGGCGACCGTTATGAGCTGGATCTGGAGGATGCGCAATCGCGCCTGACGGGCCAGGAAAAGTTGCTGATCTGGTGTTCGCCGCAGAACCCGTCGGGCCGGATCTGGAGCGCGGAGGAACTGCGCGCCGTGGCCGAGTTTGCCGCGCGCAACGATCTGATCCTTGTCAGTGACGAGGTGCACCATGACTTCATCTATCCTGGCCAGAAATTCATCCCGATGGACGTGGCAGCACCCGAACATCGTGACCGCACCGTCACGCTGACGGCCGCGTCCAAGACCTTTAACATCGCCGGCATGAAAACCGGGAATTTCATCATCCCCGATCCGACCCTACGCAGCGCCATGCAAGGCCGCCTGCGGTCGATGGACTATACGCCCAATCTTTTGGGTCTGAAGATGACCACGGCCGCCTATTCCCCCGCGGGTGCGGCCTGGGTCGATGCGCAGCTGGCGCATCTGCAGGGCAATATCGCAGCGTTCGATGCGGCAGTGAACGCGATCCCGGGGGTGCATTCGCTGCCGCTTGCGGCGACCTATCTGGCCTGGGTGGATTTTTCCGGCACCGGGATGACCTACGAAGAGGTTGACCGCCGCGTCCGCAAAGAGGCGCGCATTGCCCCCAGCCCGGGGCCCGGTTTTGGCCCGGGTGGTGAGACGTTTATGCGGTTCAACCTCGCCACCACGCGGGCGCGGGTGATCGAGGCGGGCAACCGTCTGCAGCAGGCTTTTGCCGACCTGCAGTAACGGGTTTCACGCACCTGATGGCCCACGCGCGTCAATTCTCCCATAGGTAGAATTACCTGAATACGTGTCGCCGACAAGGCGCAGCGCAGGCACTCAAGGAAAAAAATGGTCGACTTCCAGTGACTTGAAGCCGCCCCACTGTCGCAAAAATGCCATCCCCGCGGAAAAACACGCCCGGTTTTTGCCCCTGCATTATTCCTAAAGCGGTCCGTCTGCCATGTTGCCCGCGGGCCGGGTCACTCCCGCGCCCTGTGTGGATTTCGTGACTGCCAGGTGTTTTGGCGATCTTTTGCTGTTCAGAACAATTGCTTCGGGAAGTCGGCGACATGGGTGTTTGGGGAAAACTGCGTAGGTTCAGCACTGCGGGATTGGGTTTGGCGCTTGCGATTGCGGGGCAAACCGCGCTCGCCGACGAACCAACCCTGACAATCTCCAAGAGCTTCGCGCCTGCTACTGTCGGGGTGAACACCGTCTCGACGCTGACGATTACGATCGAGAACGAAAACCCCACAGATGGGGCGCAAGAGGTTTCGGTCACCGATGCTCTGCCGAGTGGTTTGGTCCTCGCAGATGGGACAGCCTTCCAAACCTGTGATATCGGAACGGGCTTTTCGTTCACGGCGCCGGATGGCGGTACCACGATTACGCTGACCAACGCCGAGCTTGGCCCACTGTCGAGCTGTACGATCACCGCCAACGTCGTTGCCAGCACCGCAAACACCTATAACAACGTCACCGGTGATTTGACCTCGACCCTGGGCAACCATGGTACGGCGACAGCAGACCTGAACGTTGTCGGCACCAATGTGCAGTTTTCCAAGGACTTCTCGCCGTCCACCGTGCCGTTGAACGGCACAACCACCCTGACGTTCACCATCAACAACAGCGGTAGCACCGCTGCAGCTCAGCGCCTCGATTTCACCGACGTTTTGCCAGCGGGGTTGGTTGCTGCCAGCCCGCCCAACGCCAGCACCACCTGCGGAACCAATGTTCTCCCTGCTACTCTCACCGCGGTTGCCGGGACCAACACGATCATTCTGGAATCCAATGGCACATTTGCGTTTCCGGCACTTGCGGCAGGGGCCACCTGCACGGTTGACGTTGATGTGACGGCGACGCAATTCGGCAGGTTTACAAACGTTACGGAACTTTTGGTCACCAATTCGTTTGTTCAGGAGTCGGCCGGCTTTGCCTCTGCCACGTTGATCGTTCCCGCAGAAGACGACATCACGTTCACGAAAGCGTTCAGCGGCGATCCGGTTGCGCCGGGCGGCACCGCGACCCTGAACTTTACCCTCGTGAACAACTCCCGCGACTTTGCAGCCACGGGCCTGTCGTTTATCGACGATCTCGACGACATGCTGACCGGCGCAACCGCGACCTCTGTGCCCAGCAACCCGTGCGGAGCAGGCTCCAGCATCACCACCGGGGACACGCCGACATTGACGGGAGGGGTTTTGGGGCCGGGTGAGACCTGTAGCTTTGACATCGAGGTGACGGTGCCGGTCACGGCCAATGGCGGCAATTACCCCAACACGACAACGGCGCTGTCTGGATCAATCGACGGCGCACCGTTCATGGGCACGAAAGCCAGCGATACCCTCGCGGTTCTCGAATTTGCGCCGCTGACGATCACCAAGGCGTTTCTGACCAACCCGGTTCCGCAAAACGACTCGACCGATCTGCGGTTCACGATCACCAATCCGAATGATCAAGAAGCTCTCGACGTCACTTTTCTGGACGATTTCAGTGATTTTGGAGCCACCTTTACGTTCTCATCAACGAGTTCAACCGAATGTGGTACAGGCTCGGTAACACGAAGGAATCCTAACCCGTCAGCAATCGAAATCGAGAATGCCTTTGGGCGCGTCCAGCTGACAGGCGGGACCATTGCAGCCAACGACACTTGCACCTTTGATGTCACGCTTAACATCAATGCTGACGCGCCGCTTAGAACCTACGACAACCTGTCTGGGCCGGTAACGGCGACGTTTGCGGGGGCCATCGACGACGTGACGGTCCCCGGATCAATCGGCGCCGATGACTCCCTAACAGTCGGTCCGGGCGCGTCGTTGGACCGTCTGTTCCTGTCCAAATCGTTCTCGGCAACACAATCGGTCTCGGGTGGCGCCGTTGACCTGACCTTTGCGATCAGCAACGACACATTCGGGGATGGAGCCGTTGTTGCCAACCAGATTTCGTTTTCTGACGATCTGGACGCGTTTTTGACGGGCACCACCGCAACGGCGGTTGGCGCGTCGAGCTGTAACGGCACGGTCGATATCAGCACACCGTCGCAGATTTCCTATTCAGGCGGGTCTCTGGAGGCCGGAGAAGACTGCGAATTCACGGTTTCCCTGCTGTTGGGGTCGGGTCCGAACGACACCTATCCCAACGTGACAAGCGATTTGACAGCGGCGGCCGGAACAGCTGCGCCCGAAGCGCTGGACAACTCGTCGGCCTCAGCCAGCCTGGACCTGGTCGGGTTTCTGCCGCTGGTGCTGACACAGGAATATGTCGACAATCCGGTCCTGCCGGGGGCGATGACAACGCTTCGCTATACGATCACGAACCCCAATGCCGTGGGCGTTCTCGATCCAACCGGCGTCCTCTTCTTTCACAGCCTAAGTGCGATTGACCCGACATTTACTTTTGGCACGCCGAGTTTCAATGATTGTGGTGGTAGTGCGGCTGGCACCACTTTCTTGATTTACACCGGTGGCGGACCGTCGCCACAGGACTTCTGTACCATCGACATCCCTGTAACTATTCCGCCGGGCACACCGGACGGGTTCTATGGTACGGATACGTCAAACATTACGTCCAGCCTTGGCACTGGTGATCCGGCCTCCGCGCAACTTGAGGTGAATGCGGGCTCTGTCCTCGATTTCACCAAGGCGTTTACCGACGATCCTGTCGAAGTTGGGACAACGGCAAACCTGCAGTTTGTCATCACCAATACCAGCGCCAGTACGGTGACGGAGATTGCCTTTACCGATGATCTGACCGCCATGGGCTTTCCGGGATTGGCGCGAACGGCCGGAGCGGCATCGGTTTGCGGCGGCACGCTGACCGGCACCGATTTGCTGGAATTCTCTGGCGGTACGCTGGCTGCAAACTCATCTTGCACCATAGACGTGACGCTGAATGTGCCCGGCTCTTTGCCCGGAGGTGGGAGCAGCGCCGATTTCGTGAACACGACGTCTGAACTGACCGGTATGATCGGCGACGCTGTGGCCACAACCTCTGATGCGACCGACACGCTGACCGTCAGAGAGGCCGGCGTGGTCTCGTTCAGCAAGAAGTTCGCTAGCGCCACGGGGGCCGGTACCACCGTGTCCCTCGACTTCCTCATCCGGAACAACAACGGAACGGCGCTGGCAGACATGGCCTTTACGGACGATCTGGACGGCATGCTGACCGGCGCGACCGCCACCAATTTGCCGTCTGAGCCCTGCGGCGCAGGGTCGTCGATCTCTGGCACAAGTCTGCTCACCTTCTCGGGCGGAACGATCCCGGCGAACGGTGACTGCGCCTTCTCGGTTGACGTGCTGGTTCCGGCCAATGCCACGCCGGGGACGTATCCCAACACGACGTCTCAGTTGTTCCGGTCCGGCTTTGCGCTGCAAGACCCGGCCACGGCGAATTTGCAGATCGAACCGGCGCCTACTTTTGCCAAGGTGTTCACGCCGGACACCATCGGCATCGATGGCGCCCCGTCGACCCTGACCTTCACCATCGACAACAGCGCCTCGGCCATTGCGGCAACAGCGCTGGCTTTTGTCGACAACCTGCCCGCCGGTATGGAAGTTGCGCCCACTTCGAACGCGTCGACAACCTGTGGCCCGGGCACCGTCACGGCCTCTGGCGGGACGGTTGAGCTATCGGGTGGCGAAGTGGCTGCCGGAGCCACCTGTACGGCGTCGGTGGATATCGTCGGCAAGACGGCTGGGACGCATACAAACACCACCGAAGACCTGACCTCGTCCCTCGGCAATTCCGGGACCGCCAGCGATGCGCTGACCGTGGTCAGCCCGCCGGCCTTTGGCAAAGCGTTTGCCGATAGCTCGATCCCGCAAGGTGGCGTGACCACGCTGACCTTTACCATCGACAACCCGGCATCGGTGATGGCGTCGAACCTGTCGTTCACCGACAACTTGCCGGCCAACATGGTGATCGCCGATCCGACCAATGCTTCGTCCACAAACTGTTATGGCATGGGCAATGCGACTCCAGGGGCATCTTCGTTCAGCTTCAGCGGTGCTGTCGCCGAAAGCGACACGTGCACGGTCAGCTTTGACGTCACTTCGAACGTGCCGGGGGAATACACCAACACGTCGAGCAAGCTGACCTCGTCGCTGGGTACCTCGCCAGAGGCCACGGCGATGCTGACGGTGAACCCGCCCAGCACGCCAACCTTTACCAAGCTGTTTGATGCGGATGTCGTCGGTGCAGGGCAGACAACCACACTGACGTTCACCATCACCAACACCGACAGCACGGCAACGCTGGAAGAGCTGAGCTTTACCGACAATCTGAGCTCTGTGCTGCCTGGTCTTGCCGCGACGAATACTCCCTTTGCCGACCCCTGCGGCGACGGATCGAACCTGACCGGCACCGATGTATTGGCGTTCTCCGGCGGATCGCTTGCACCCGGCGAGACTTGCCAGTTCCAGCTTGTTCTGCCCGTGCCTGAAACGGCCGCATCCGGCAGCTATGTGAACCGGTCGTCGGACTTGCTGAGCCGCGGCACCAAACTGGCGGATCAGGCGACCGATGAGCTGACGATCGCGCCGCGGCTGGATTTCGAGAAAGAATTCCAGCCGGCTGTCGTTGGCCTTAATCAGACATCGACTTTGGAATTCCGGATCACCTACACCGCGTCGATCACGGCAGGTGAGATTGCCTTTGTCGATGTTCTCCCATCGGGCGTGACCGTTGGCGCAGGTGGCGTGTCCGAAAACACCTGCGGACCGGGATTGGTGGCGTCCAGCGGTAGCAATTCCATCAGCCTGGCCGGGGGCGGTCTGAGCGCAGGGGCCAGCTGTGTCATTGGTGTCGAAGTTGTTAGCAGCAGCACTGGCACCAAGCCGAATGTAACCAACGATCTGACATCGACCCTGGGCAATTCCGGCACCGCTTCGGCGACACTGACCGTGGTCGAGCCGCTGCAATTCGCCAAAGCATTCGGCCCGGACGCGATTGCTCAGGGCGAAACGTCGCGCCTGCAGTTCACCATCACCAACCCGACCGATTTCGAAGCCACAGGTGTGTCGTTTGTCGACAATTTCCCGGCCAGTTTGGTGATCGCCGACACGCCCAACGCCTCCAATACATGTGGCGGCAGCGATGATGCCGGTGCAGGTCGAATGCTCTTCACCTTCACGGGCGGCACCATTCCGGCGAATGGCAGCTGTACGGTAGAGGTCGACGTGACCTCCAACGTGCCGGACACCTATGACAACACAACCGATGCGCTGACCTCTTCGCTGGGCGAAACGCCCGGGGCCACTGCGTCGCTGAATGTCAGGGCCGTCAGCACGCCGCTTTTCACCAAGTCGTTTGACCCGGCTGTGGCCCAGCCCGGTGACACGGTGACGATGACCTTTGAGATCACCAATACCGATGCTGACGCCAGACTGCGGAAGCTTGAGTTCACAGACGACTTGTCTTTCTTGCCCGGGGTGGTGGTATCCAGCGCGCCGCCCAGCCAACCTTGTGGTCCCGGCTCGGGTATTGACGCGTTCAAGTTCTTTTCATTTACGAACGGAAGCCTTGCGCCTGGTACGAGCTGTACCTTCTCGGTCCAGCTGAGCATTCCGACGGATGCAAGCTCGGGCGTCTACGAGAACACCACCAGCACTTTGCAGCAGGACTTACAAACCATCGCGCCCGCCGCCACGGCCGATCTGACCGTCGCGACACCTCCGGGCTTCGACAAGTCCTTTGGCGTAAGTGAGCTGACCCTGTTCGGCACGACCACACTGCGGTTTGATATCGACAATCCCAATGCGCTGACGGCGAATGACTTGGCCTTTTCCGACCCACTGCCCGCGGGTCTGACGGTCGCCTCGCCTGCGGGCTACCAAAACACTTGTGGCGGGACAGACTCGGTGAACCCGGGATCGACGCAATTCGATTTCTCTGGGGGATCCGTACCTGCGGATAGCCAATGCTATATCCAGTTCAACGTTCGTGCCGACACGCTGGACACCAAAAACAACGAAACGACTGCGCTGACGTCATCCTTCGGGACATCAACCAATGCCACCGCGTCGCTGTTGGTGATCCCGCCCAGCACGCCAGCCTTTACCAAATCGTTCTCGCCTGAAGTTGTCGGTCCGGGTGACACGACGACCCTGACGTTTGAAATCATCAACACCGATACCAACGTCGCGCTCGACGATATCGGCTTTGCCGACGATCTAAACGCCTTCCTGTCGGGCTCTGCGGCTACGGGCAGCTTGCCAAGCCAGCCCTGCGGCACGGGCTCGGTGCTTTCCGGCGGCTCAAACCTGCAACTGTCAGGCGGCAGCCTGGCGCCTGGGGCAAGCTGTAGCTTTGACGTCGATGTGATGATCCCATCATCGGCAGCCCCTGGAGACTACACCAACACAACCACCGCTTTGACAAATGCGGGCCAAGAGCTGGCACCGGGCGCAACTGACAGCGTTACCGTCGCGCCGCCGTTGCGACTGCGGAAAGGTTTCGACGTCTCGCAATTCGCCGGTGTTGGCCAGCCGATCGGAACACGGTTTATCTTCAACAATGATGCCTTGATCGAGGCGACCGATATCCAGGTCGTTGATAACCTGCCGTTTGGCATGACTGTTGGTAGCAACGGCCTGACCTTCAACAGTTGCGGCTTTACCGTCGCGGCTACGCCTGGGTCCAATTCGATCGCCGTTACCGATGGCACACAACAAGCGGGGGGCGAATGCGACGTCGTTGTCGAGGTTGTCAGTTCCGTTCCCGGACCCGTGACCAACATCACCGGTGATCTGACCTCTTCGCTGGGCAATTCCGGTACCGCTTCGGCCAGCCTGACAATCGTGGACCTGCCAAGCTTTGGCAAAGTCTTTGATCCGAACGTGATCCCGCAAGGCGGCGTGTCGACGCTGATCTTCACCATCAACAACACGGCTGACGCCGAAGCCAGAGCCCTCAACTTCACCGATGAGCTGCCGGAAAACCTAGTCATCGCGCCAGAGCCAAATGCCTCGACCACCTGTATTTCGGGCGGTCGCTATGGACCAAGCAACATCGCGCGCGAAGGCGCGAAGCTTATGGATGTGTTTCTGCCGTTTGGGGGCAACCTCAACGCAGAACCGGGCAGCAGGTTGATTTCGTTCGGTGGCTACAGTGTCGGCGCCAATGCGCAATGTACTGTTTCAGTGGACGTCACCTCGAACGTGCCGGGGACCTACCTCAACGAGAGTAGCGAACTGCACACGTCATTCGGCAATGTCGGCCCGGCCACCGCGACGCTGCGTGTGAACCCACCCGGCGCCCCGACATTCGTCAAGGCCTTTGCGGACCCTGTTCTGGCCCCGGGCGGGACAACAACCCTGACGCTCAGCATCACCAACACCGACCCGGACGTCACGCTCACCGATCTGACCTTTAGCGATGATTTGGATGCGGCGCTGTCTGGCTTGGTTGCAACCGATGTCTCCAGCGTGTCCGATCCCTGTGGCGCAGGCTCGTCCTTGGGCGGTACCTCTGTCCTGTCGCTGACCGGCGGGACGCTGGCGCCCAGCGAAAGCTGTGTGATCGACGTCACTGTCATGACGCCATCCAACGCCGCCCCGGGCGAATACCTCAACACCACGAGCGATCTCTTGTCGGGCACGACCAAGCTGTCGGATCCCGCGACCGCGTCCTTCTCGATCGCCGAGGCGTTGATCTTCAGCAAGGCGTTTGATCCGACAGTGGTGGGTGTGGGCTTGCCGTCCACGCTGACCTTCACGATCGACAACAGCACGTTGATCGAGGCGACCGATATCACCTTTGTCGACCCGATGCCTTCGGGCCTGACCCTGGCAACGCCGGTCAACCAGACGGGTGATTGTACCGGGACTGTGGATGCCACGGATGGCGGCGCTGCGGTCAGTTTCTCCGACGGCGTGTTGGCCGCCGGGGCGGTCTGCACGATCTCGGTGGATGTCACCGGCGCCAGTGCTGATAGCTTCACCAACACCAGCGGGGATCTGACCTCGTCGCTGGGCAATTCGGGCAGCGCGACAGCGAACCTCGACATCGTTGATCCGCCCATCCTGACCAAGTCGTTCGATCCTTTGACGATTGTCCCGGGTGGCCAATCGCTGATGACGCTGACCTTCACCAATAACGCGGGCGTGGATGCCGAGGATTTCTCGGTCTCGGACACCCTGCCGGACAACCTGTTCTACGTCGACGGCGCCATTCCGGAGACCGATTGTGACGGCGAAGGCGACATCGTGTCTGACAGCTTTGCGACCTTCACCAATGGTGTGCTCTACGCCAATGAAAGCTGCACCATCTCGGTTCCGGTGACGTCCGCCATTCCTGGCGCATACACCAATACGGTCGACGATCTGACCACGTCGCTGGGCCTCTCCGCACCGGCGAGTGCCGTGCTGAACGTCGGCGACTTCGCACCGCTCACCTTCGTCAAAGCGTTTGACCCGGCCGAGGCGGTGCAGGGTCAGACCGTGGCGATGAGCTTTACCATCGGCAACACCAATGAGTTCCAAGCGGCCACTGAGGTCGGCTTTGTCGATCCGTTCCCGGAGG
>JASJCC010000127.1 GCA_030066175.1 Paracoccaceae bacterium
TAGACCAGCATCGTCGCCATATCCGGCGCGATCATGCCCGAGCCTTTGGCGATCCCGGCGATGTGCACGGTCTGGCCGTCGATCGACACCTCCGCACCCGCGCCTTTGGGGAAGGTGTCGGTGGTCATGATGGCGGCGGCGGCTTCGGCAATGCCGGTCTCTGACAACGACGTGTTCATGTCCTGCAAGACGGCGGTGATCTTGGCGTGTGGCAACGGCTCCCCAATCACGCCGGTTGACGAGGAAAACACCCGCCCCTCGGGCACACCCGTTGCCGCCGCGACGGCGGTTGTCACCGCCTTTGTCGCCTCGGCTCCGTTGCGGCCGGTAAAGGCGTTGGCGTTGCCCGAATTGACGATGATCGCGGCAGCCTCCCCCGACGTGGCGCCGATCTTGGCCTGGCAGTCCAGAACTGGCGCCGACCGCGTTGCCGACCGGGTAAAGACCCCGGCCACCACCGTGCCCGGCGCCAAAACGGCCAGCATGACATCGTCACGCCCCTGATACTTCACCCCAGCCGCGGCCGAGGCGAAACGCACCCCGCCCACAACCGGCAGATCGGGAAAGTGATCCGGCGCCAAGGGCGACCGCGGAGGGGTGCCGCCCAAGGCTTACTCCCCCAAGAGCTCAAGCTGATCCAGCATCGTCAGGTCCGCATCGGCCGAGTCGGTGCGCGTCACCTCTGCCGCCTCGACCGTCGCGTTAATAAACGCATCGAGGGCCGCAGTGCGCAATTCGTTCTCAAGCAAGGAACGCACCTCCTCCAACGGTGGCGCGGCCTTGTCACGGACTTCATTCAGCTTGATGACATGCCAGCCGAACTGGGTTTGAACCGGGGCGGAAATGGCGCCGGGCTCCATCATCTCGACGGCCTTCTGAAACGGCTCGACCATCATGCCAGGGCCGAACCAGCCCAAGGATCCGCCACCCGGGCCAGACGGGCCGGTCGATGCGGTCCTGGCCAGATCGGCGAAATCGGCACCCCCCTCAAGCTGGGCTACAATGTCCTGCGCGGTTTCTTCGGTTTCCACCAGGATATGAGAGGCGTTGTACTCGGTCGCTTTCTCAGCTTGGACATACGAGATATTGTAGGCGGCCTGGATCTCTTCCTCGGTGATCGGCACGGCTGCGATATCGGCAATCTTTTCGGACGCCATCAGCGCCCGGCGTTCGTTCTCAACCGCGATGCGCACCCGCGTGGTTTCCGTGCCCTGCGCTTGTTTCAGCGCTTCCTGCCGGACCAGCTGATCGAGAATGCCATCCCACAGCACATCCGCCGGCAGCGATTGATACTGCTGCTCCAGACGGGTACGCACCATCAGCATGTGGCCCAGTGTGATCTCGGTCCCATTGACCGTTGCCACCACGGTGTCGACGCTGGGTGTGTCCTGGGCCTGAACGGGCAGAGCCAGACCTACGGCCAAGGCCGCGGCGCAAACAGTTCTGAGGGTTTTCGACATCGTTGTGACCTTTTCAAGCGGGGCCGCGTGGGAGGGCGGCGTTGACACTGTCTGAGCCGGGTCTTACATCCCCCAAGGGCTTGCAAGGCCGGTCGTTTCCCTCGTGTCATATGGGTTGCGTGCCAGACGGGCAAGCAGATGCCGCACACGAAGCCGTAATGAGGACAGGCAGACCATGCTGGGAAAAATCGCACGCAAGGTGTTCGGCACCCCGAACGACCGCAAAATCAAGGCGACGCGCCCGATGGTCGAAAAGATCAACGCCCTGGAGCCGCAGTTCGAACAGCTGGATGATGCCGGGCTGATTGCCAAGACCGAAGAGCTGAAGAAACGCGTGGCCGAGGGCGAAGCGCTTGAGGCGATCCTACCCGAGGCCTTTGCCAATTGCCGCGAGGCCGCCAAGCGGGCGCTGGGTCTGCGGGCCTTTGACGTGCAACTAATGGGCGGCATGTTCCTGCATCAGGGCAATATCTCGGAAATGAAGACCGGTGAGGGCAAGACCCTGGTCGCCACCTTCCCAGCCTACCTCAACGCGCTGACCGGGCGCGGTGTGCATATCGTGACGGTCAACGACTACCTGGCCAAGCGTGACGCAGAATGGATGGGCAAGGTCTATACCGCGCTGGGGATGACCTGCGGTGTGGTCTATCCACGTCAGCCGGATGAGGAAAAGGCCGCGGCCTATGCGTGTGACATCACCTACGCCACCAATAACGAGCTGGGTTTTGACTATCTGCGCGACAATATGAAGTCCGAACTGGCGCAGATGCACCAGCGTGACCACTATTTCGCCGTGGTCGACGAGGTCGACAGCATCCTGATCGATGAGGCGCGCACCCCGCTGATCATCTCGGGCCCGTCGCAGGACCGGTCGGACCTTTATATCGCGGTCGACAAGATCATCCCTCTGCTGGCGGATGAGCATTTCACCATCGACGAAAAGACCCGCAACGTCACCTTCACCGACGAGGGCAACGAGTTCCTCGAAGAGCAGCTGCATGCGCATGATCTGCTGGAAGAGGGGCAGACGCTCTACGATCCCGAAAGCACCACGGTTGTGCACCACGTCAACCAGGGCCTGCGCGCGCACAAGCTGTTCCAGAAGGACAAGGATTACATCGTCCGCGATGGCGAGGTTGTCCTGATTGACGAATTCACCGGGCGCATGATGGCCGGGCGCCGCCTGTCCGAAGGCCTGCACCAGGCCATCGAGGCCAAAGAGGGCTGCCAGATCCAACCCGAGAACGTGACCCTCGCCTCGGTCACCTTCCAGAACTACTTCCGGCTTTACGAAAAGCTGTCGGGCATGACCGGCACCGCCTCGACTGAGGCCGAGGAATTCAATGAGATCTACGGTCTCGGCGTGGTCGAAGTGCCAACGAACAAGCCGATTGCCCGGCAGGACGAAGACGACAAGGTCTATCGCACCGCGCGCGAGAAATACGACGCCATTGTCGACGAAATCCGCACCGCGCATGAAAAGGGCCAGCCCGCGTTGGTTGGGACCACGTCGATCGAAAAGTCGGAAATGCTGTCGGCGATGCTGTCCGAGGCCGGGCTGCAGCACAACGTTTTGAACGCCCGCCAGCACGAGAAAGAGGCGCAGATCGTCGGGGATGCCGGCAAGCTCGGCGCGATCACCATCGCCACGAACATGGCCGGGCGCGGCACCGACATCAAGCTGGGCGGCAATGTCGAGTTCAAGATCATGGAGGCCATCGCCGCCAACCCCGAAGAAGACCCCGACGACATCCGGCACCGGATCGAAGAGGGCCACGCCAGCGATGAACAGGCGGTCAAAGATGCCGGAGGGTTGTTTGTCTTGGCCACCGAACGCCACGAAAGCCGCCGGATCGACAACCAGCTGCGCGGCCGTTCCGGTCGTCAGGGCGACCCGGGTCGTTCGTCTTTCTTCCTCTCGCTGGAAGATGACCTGATGCGTATCTTTGGCTCGGAACGTCTGGAAAAGGTGCTGTCGACCCTGGGCATGAAAGAGGGCGAGGCGATCATCCACCCTTGGGTGAACAAATCGCTGGAGCGCGCTCAAGCCAAGGTCGAAGGCCGCAACTTTGACATCCGCAAGCAGCTCTTGAAATTCGACGACGTGATGAACGACCAGCGCAAGGTGATCTTTGCCCAGCGCCGCGACATCATGGAGGCCGAAGATCTGTCCGAAATCGCGCAGGACATGCGGCACGAGGTGATCGACGATCTGGTCGACGTCTATATCCCGCCGAAATCCTATGCCGATCAGTGGGATACCGAAGGGCTTTACGCGGCGACGCTGGAAAAGCTGGGCTTTGACGCCCCGGTGATTGCCTGGGGCGACGAAGAGGGTGTCGACGGCGAGGTTATCCGCGAACGTCTGGAAGACCTGTCCGACAAACAGATGGCCGAAAAGACCGAAGCCTTCGGTGAGGCCACCATGCGGCAGATCGAAAAGCAGGTCTTGCTGCAGACCATCGACGCGAAATGGCGTGAGCACCTGCTGACGCTGGAACATCTTCGCTCGGTCGTGGGGTTCCGCGGCTATGCCCAGCGCGATCCTCTGAACGAATACAAATCCGAGGCTTTTCAGCTGTTCGAATCCATGCTGGAATCGCTGCGCGAAGATGTGAGCCAACAGCTCGGCCAGGTCCGTCCGATGACGGAAGAAGAGCAGCAGGCCCTGATGGCGCAGCTGGAACAGCAACGCGCCGAAATGCAGCGCGCCGCTGGTCAGGAGGCTTCGGCTGCGGCGGCTGGGGCGACCGCAGGCGCAACCGCGGCGGCGAGTCCTGCATTCGAACCGCTGATCGAAGGCTTTGACGAAAACGACCCCGCCACATGGGGTAATCCGGGCCGCAACGATCCCTGCCCTTGCGGCTCTGGCAAGAAGTTCAAGCACTGCCACGGCCGGCTGATTTAACACAAATACAACCTGTCATTGCGGGTCGCGCCGCAATGACTCCGCGTCCGTGCCGCAGAACTGCCACCTTTTTGGGACATGCCTGTTGCCATCTTTGATTGATGGGAGCCGGTCATGGCACGTCTGAAATCATATATTCTTGGCGCGGGAACGCTCTGCTGCGCATTGGGCATCGGCTATGTCATGCAATACGGGCTGAACAGCCCGTTTAGCTCGGCCAAAGCCTCGGATGAGCCGCTGGCCTTGTCCGATATCGTGTCCACCTCGTCCGGTCTGGCCGCCCCCCGGCTGCCGGCAGACACCGCGATGGGAATGGGGCTGCCCGCGGGCACGGTCGAACTGGCCGCCGCCGATCCGATTGTGATCGAGGGCATGGAGGACATGCCGCAGGATCCTGTCGCCAGCGGGTTTGACTGCGCCGTCGACATGCAGGCCACCCCCGTCGCAGGCGCCATGGTGGATCTCAGCATCTCGGCGCCCTGCAATGCCAGTGAACGGCTGACCCTGCATCACAACGGCATGATGTTCACCGAGATCACGCAGCCCGATGGCAGCCTGACCGTCACCGTCCCTGCCCTGTCCGAGCGCGCGATCTTTATCGCAGCGTTTGCCAGTGGCGAAGGCGGCAGCGTCACGGCCGATGTCAGCTCGCTACCCTTCTACGACCGCGTTGTCGTGCAGTGGAAAGGCGAGGCCGGTCTGCAATTGCATGCCCGCGAATTTGGCGCGGACTACTTCCAGGACGGCCATGTCTGGGCCGCTGCGGCCGGTGATCTGGCTGATGCCGCCCGCGGCGAAGGTGGCTTTCTGGTCCGCCTGGGGCGCGAGGACACGCCCGAGGCGCTGATGGCGGAGGTCTACAGCTTCCCGGCCGGCACCGCCCAGCAGGCCGGTGACGTCATCCTTTCGGTCGAGGCCGAGGTGACCGCCAGCAACTGCGCCGCCCAGATCGAAGCGCAGACGCTTGAGCTGCGCGGCGAAGACGGCATGCGAGTGCGTGACCTGACCCTCGAGATTCCGGAATGCGACTCAGTCGGCGACTTTCTGGTGTTGAAAAACCTGATCGAAGACCTGAAGATCGCGTCCAGATAAGGACCGACACCGCAGGCGATACATGGCGATCTGGCGTGCGGCGATTTTCGCCGCACTTTTCTTTGTGCACTGGGCAGGCTCCGTTTCGGCGCAGGACGTGGTGTTGCGGTCACGCGACGGGGCGATTGAGCTGACGGGCACATTGCTGGGCTTCGACGGCGAATTCTACCGCCTGCAGACACGCTATGGCGAGCTGACAGTCGACAGCTCGGGGGTGCTCTGCGAGGGCGTCGGCTGCCCGTCGCTGACTGATTTTGTGGCCGAGCTTTCGGTGTCGGGCTCAGGGACGATCGGTGAGGTGCTGATGCCTGCGCTGATCGAGGCCTTTGCCCTGCGCAGCGGCCTGACAACCCAGCGCCGCAGCACAAGTGAGGGGCGGTTCACCTATACGCTGACCAACCCGCGCAGCAGCAAGGATGTGGCCAGCGTGCATTTCCACGTCACCAACACCGACAAAGGGTTTCGCGATCTGTTGGCGGATGAGGCCGATATCGTCATGGCCCTGCGCGAAATCCGCCCGACCGAGGTGCAGCTGTCGCGCGATGCCGGGCTGGGCGATCTGACTCTGCCCAACCGGTCCCGCGTTTTGGCGCTGGACGCGATGGTGCCAGTCGTATCGCCGCGCAACCCGGTGGATCAAATCTCACTGTCGGACCTTGCGCGCATCCTGTCGGGCCGCCTGACCAATTGGCGCGAATTGGGCGGGCCGGATGCGCCAGTGGCGCTGCATCTGCGTGACGCGGGATCGGGCCTCGCGCAGGGGATCGAGGACAAGCTGCTGCGCCCAGGCAGCCTGCAGCTGCGCAACGAAGTTCTACGGCATGACAGCAACCCAGGCCTCGCCCGCGCCGTGGCGCGGGATCCGTTTGGCATCGGGCTGGCGAGCTATTCTGAGATCGGCAATGCCAAACCCCTGGTGCTGACCGGCCCTTGCGGCTTTCAACTTCGCGCCGCGCGGCGGACGGTCAAGACCGAGGATTACCCGCTGACGGCACCGATGTTTCTCTACCTGCCCGCACGGCGCCTGCCGAAACTCGCGCGGGAATTCCTGGCCTTTACTCGCACGGCTAACGCGCAGATCGTCATTCGCCGCGCCGGATTCGTCGATCAGGCACCCGAAGAGGTGCCGATCGATCTGCAGGGCGACCGCTTTGCCAATGCCATCGCCGTCGCCCGCGGAGAGGACGGTCTGGCGGCGTTGCAGCGGATGACCGAAGTGCTGGGGGAAATGCGCCGCCTGTCGACCTCGTTCCGGTTCGAGGCCGGCTCGACCCGGCTTGATGCGCAGTCGCGTTCCAACGTGCAGCAACTGGCGCGCTCGCTTGAGGCCGGGGCCTATGACGGGCGGCGGCTGGTGTTTGTGGGCTTTTCGGACGGCGCGGGGCCCGCCGCGAAGAACCTCGAGATTGCCCGCAAGCGGGCCGAAGCGGTGCGCGACGCGGTGCTGCGGGTTGCGGAAACCGCCGATCTGAACCGCCTGGACATCGACACCGAGGCTTTTGGCGAGACGATGCCCATGGCCTGCGACGACACCAATTGGGGCCGTCAGGTTAACCGGCGGGTGGAGGTCTGGCTGAAATGAGCCTTGCGCTCAGATCAACCCTTCGGCCCGAAAGCTCAGCTCACGTGATTTGCCGATCACCAGGTGATCGTGCAGCGTCAGGCCCAGCGCATCCGCGGCCGCCTGGATCTGCGCCGTCATGTCGATATCTGCCTGACTGGGCGTCGGATCACCCGAAGGATGGTTGTGCACCAGGATCAGCGCGCTGGCGTTCAGCTCGAGCGCGCGTTTGACCACCTCACGCGGGTAGACCGGCACGTGATCCACAGTGCCACGCGCCTGTGGTTCATCTGCGATCAGCACGTTCTTGCGATCGAGGAACAGGATGCGGAACTCTTCGATTTCGAGATGCGACATGGCGGTGTGGCAATAGTTGATCAGCGCGTCCCAACTGCTGACCACCTGGCGATCCAGCACCTGTCCCCGAGCAAAGCGATGCGCCGCGGCCTCGACGATCTTGAGCTCAGTCACCACGGCATCACCAACACCCGGCACTTCGGTCAAGCGGTGCCTTGGCGCCGATAGTGTGTGGTTGAAATCGCCAAACTTCTCAAGCAGTTGGCGCGCCAGCGGTTTGACGTCCCGACGCGGGATGGCGCGGAAGAGTACAAGCTCCAACAGCTCATAATCGGGCAAAGCATCCGCCCCACCAACCAGAAACCGTTCGCGCAAACGCGCACGGTGATCGCGGATATACGACGGCTGCGCCTTACTGCCTGGCAACGCGGCGGGCGGCGGCGCCTCGTCCACATCGAACAAGGCGGCCTGGGAATCGGAAAAATGCGGTCCTCGGGTCATGCAGCGACAATGTCGCCCGCATGGTTAGTGTCAGGTTAACACGTGCCCCGAGGACCCCGGTCTCAGTCGCCGGCCTCAGCCGCCGCGACATTGCCCTTCACCGCGAGGTAACTGTCCGGCGTCACCGAGATCGTGTCGATCCCGGCCTTGACCAGCAGCCGGGCGAAATCCGGATCGTTGCTGGGCGCCTGACCGCACAGCCCCACCTTGCGGCCGGCTGCATGCGCCTTGGCAATCACCGTTTCGATCATCCACAACACCGCCGGATCGCGTTCGCTGAAGAGCCCCGCCAACGACTCGGAATCGCGGTCGATGCCCAGGGTCAACTGGGTCAGATCGTTCGACCCGATGGAGAACCCGTCAAAGCGTTCGGCAAACGCCTCGGCGCTGATCACGTTCGATGGCACCTCACACATGACATAGACCTGAAGGCCGTTTTCCCCGCGCTTTAGCCCGTGTTCGGCCATGATGTCGAGCACGCGATCGGCCTCGTCCAAGGTCCGGCAGAAGGGGATCATGACCACCACATTGTCGAACCCCATTTCCTCGCGCAGGCGTTTGATCGCCCGGCATTCCAGCGCGTAACCTTCGGAATAGGCGTCGGAATAATAGCGTGAGGCCCCACGGAACCCGATCATCGGGTTGGCCTCTTCGGGTTCGAACTGACGCCCACCCAGAAGGTCAGCATATTCGTTGGTCTTGAAATCGCTCATCCGGATGATCGTCGGATTGGGATACCAGATCGCCGCGATCCGTGAGAGGCCCATCGCCAGCGTGTCGACGAAATACTCCGCCCGGTCGGCATAGCCGCGGGTCAGTGTGTCGATTGCCTCGCGATCCTGTTCCGACTGCAACTGATCATAGCGCGTCAACGCCAAGGGATGCGCCTTAACCTCGTTGCTGACCACAAACTCCATCCGCGCCAGCCCGACGCCATCTGCCGGCAGCTGCCACCAGCGCGCGGCAGCGGACGGGTTGGCGAGGTTCAGCATCACCCGTGTCTTGGTCTCGGGCACCTTGTCCAGATGCATTTCCTCGACCGTGACATCTGCTTGCCCGGCATAGATGATGCCCTCTTCCCCCTCGGCACAGGATACGGTGACCATCTGGTGGTCATGCAGCATATGCGTCGCGTTGCCGGTCCCCACGACCGCGGGCACCCCCAGTTCGCGGCTGACAATCGCCGCGTGTGAGGTGCGCCCGCCATGGTCCGTTACAATGGCGGCGGCGCGCTTCATGATCGGCACCCAATCGGGATCGGTGTTCGAGGTCACGAGGACCGACCCATCGCGGAAATTGCCGATATCCGCAGCGCTTTCGATGATGCAGACCTCACCGGTTGCCACGGCGCCCCCAACACTAAGACCGCTGAGCAGTTTTTCACCCCGGTTGCCCAGCTTGTAGCTTTTCATCGCCCCGACCTCGGAACGGGACTGCACCGTCTCGGGCCGCGCCTGCACGATGTAAAGCAGCCCGTCATCGCCATCGCGAGCCCATTCCATATCCATCGGACAGCCGTAATGGTCCTCGATCTTCACCGCTGCGCGGGCCAGTTCGAGGATCTCGGGGTCGGACAACACCATGCTGGCGCGTTCGGCCTTTGAGGTGGGCACATTGCGCGTGGCCATGTCGCCGGACTGGCCGTAGATCATCTTGATTTCTTTTGCGCCCAGCGCCTTGTGTACAATCGGCACCAGGCCGTCGCGTTCAAGGAACGGCTTGTAGACCTGGTATTCGTCCGGGCTTACTGCGCCCTGGACGACGTTTTCGCCCAGGCCCCAGGCGGCATTGATGAGCACGATCTTGTCAAAGCCGCTTTCGGTGTCGATGGAAAACATCACCCCCGACCCACCGATATCCGAGCGCACCATCAGCTGCACACCGATCGACAGCGCCACCTCCATATGGTCAAAGCCCTGGATCTCACGATAGGAAATCGCCCGGTCGGTAAAGAGCGAGGCAAAACACCGGCGGCAGGCGTTCAGCAGCGCGGCCTCACCGACGATGTTCAGAAACGTCTCTTGTTGCCCGGCAAAGCTGGCATCCGGCAGATCCTCGGCCGTGGCGGATGATCGTACGGCCACAGACGGTTCCGCCTGCCCCACCCGTTCCCCCAAGGCGCGATAGGCGGCGCGGATGTCGGCCTCGACCTCGGCGGGCCAATCTCCGCCCAGGATGGTGTTACGAATCGCCTGTCCGGTTTCAGCCAATGTCGCGCGGCCATCGGCCATGCGGGCCAGCGCATCCTGCAACCGGTCGCGGAAATCGTTGGTCGACAGGAACAGCCGGTAGGCGTCCGACGTGGTGGCAAATCCTGGCGGGACACGAATGCCCACCTCGCCCAGCGACTGCAGCATCTCGCCCAACGAGGCGTTCTTGCCGCCCACGCTGGCGACGTCGTCGCGCCGCAGATTTTCCAGCCAAATCAGATTTTTCGAATCGGTTTGCGCCTCTGATGCCATCTGTCCCTCCTGAAAATGGTTGCCCTCAACCTAACCGCGACGCGCCGCGGGCTGGATGATCCAAATCAACCCATCTGTGCGCTACCTGTCGTAGCAAAAGAATGGACACCTGACCCAGGGAGGCCCACGTGCCGCAAGACCCCGAGCGCGGGTTAAGCCAGCAAGAGGTGCTGGACCGCCGCGCACGCTTTGGCTGGAACGAACTGCCGGATGCCGCGCAGGCCGGGCCTGTGGCGGTGTTCCTGCGTCAGCTGAGCAGTTTTCTGATCCTCATCCTGGTGGTGGCGGCCGGTGTGGCACTGGTGCTGGGGGAATGGATCGATGCGCTGGCGATTGGTCTTGTGGTGCTGCTGAACGCGATTCTGGGCTTTGTGCAGGAATGGCGCGCGGAAACCGCTCTTGCCGCGCTGAAAAGTATGATGGCGCCCAAGGCGCTGGTCATTCGTGACGGTGTAGAACAGCAGATCGAGGCACGTGAGCTGGTGCCCGGCGACCTGATCGCGCTGACCACGGGCGACAAAGTGCCCGCCGACGCGCTGCCCACCCATGCGGTGGGGCTGCGCGTCGATGAAAGCGTGCTGACGGGCGAATCGCTCCCCGTCGACAAGACCGTCGATGGCGAAGCGCGAGTGTTTTCCGGCACCGCCATCGTGTCAGGCCATGCCGAGGCACAGGTCACCGCGATCGGGCGCGAGACCGAGTTTGGCCAGATCGCCCAGCTGACCGGGTCGGTCGGGGAAAAGACAACCCACCTGCAGCGGCACCTTGGCCGGCTGGCCACACAGCTGGGGATCGCCGCGCTGTTGGTGGCGGCTTCGGTGGCGGGGCTGGGCATTTTCCTGGGCCGCGACCTCGTTGAGATGCTGATGACCGGCCTGTCGCTGTCGGTTGCGATGGTGCCCGAGGGGCTGCCCGCGGTCGTGACGATCACCCTGGCCCTGGGTGCGGCAGCGATGGTGCGGCAACAGGCCCTGGCGCGGCGCCTGCAAGCGGTTGAGACTCTGGGTGCTGCGTCGGTGATTTGCACCGACAAGACCGGCACGCTGACCGAAAACAAGATGAC
>JASJCC010000018.1 GCA_030066175.1 Paracoccaceae bacterium
CATCACCGTCACGAACCAATCCGTATCGATATTCCCCCCACACAGGATCACCCCGACCTTCCGGCCCCGCATCGCCTGCTTTTCCTGCATCAAGGCCGCGAGCGGCGCCGCCCCCGCCCCCTCCGCCAGGTTATGGATGTCCCGGAAATAGACCCGGATCGCCTCGGCCACCTCGGCGTCCGAGACCGCCACGATCCGCTCGGCCCCCTTCGAATAGATATCGAACGCCTCCTGAACCGGCACCCGCACCGCCATCCCGTCGGCGAAGGTTCGCGCCGAGTTCGTCTCAACCATCCGCCCTGCTTCCACGGACAGCTTCGCCGTCTGCGCGTTCTCGCTGACCACGCCCACGACCTTCGTCTTCAGCCCCAGCGCATCCCGCGCCAGGATCGTCCCGCAGATCCCCGACCCGCACCCGATCGGCACGTAGACCGTGTCGAGGTCCGGCGCCGCCGAGAAGAGCTCGAACGCGTAGGTCGCCACTCCGCGCACAAGCTCGGGATGGAACGGCGGCACCACGGCGAGGCCCTCCTCATCCGCCACTCGGAACGCCTCGACCTTGGCGGTGTCGAAATCCTCGCCGAACTCGATCAGCTCCGCCCCGAAGGCCCGCATCGCCGCGTTCTTTTCCACCGAATTGCTGAAGGGCGCGTAGATCTTCGCCTTCAGCCCCGCCGCCACCGCCGCCCGCGCCTGGCTCTGCCCGTGATTGCCCCGCGTGGCGGTGCAGATGCCCCGCGCCTCGGGATGCGCACGGGTCAGCCAGTCGATGAAGGTGATCCCGCCCCGCACCTTGAAGGCCCCCGTCGGCGTGTGGTTCTCATGCTTGACCCAGACCTCACAGCCGAGCCGCTCGGCGAGCTGCGGCCAAGCATATTGCGGCGTGGGTAGCATCTGGGTGTAGACCAGTTCCGCTGCCCGCTCCAACTCCTCGACACTCAACTTCATGTCCGCCTCCCTTGCCAGCCGCACGCAGACTGATAAGAAGCGCCGGACGACATGAGGGACAAGGCGAAAATGCCGATCCTGGTGATGAAATTCGGCGGCACCTCGGTGGCCACGCTCGACCGTATCCGCCGCGCGGCCAAACGCGTGGGCCGCGAGGTCGCCAATGGCTACGACGTGATCGTGATCGTCTCGGCCATGGCGGGCGAGACCAACAAGCTGGTGGGTTTCGTGGATGAGACCGGCCCTTTCTTCGACGCCCGCGAATACGACGCGGTGGTCTCTTCGGGCGAGAACGTGACCGCCGGGCTGATGGCGCTGACCCTGCAGGAGATGGATGTGCCGGCGCGGAGCTGGCAGGGCTGGCAGGTGCCCTTGAAGACGACGAGCGCGCATGCCTCGGCCCGGATCGAAGAGATCCCGCCCGAGAATATCATGGCCAAGTTCGACGAAGGCATGAAGGTCGCCGTGGTCGCGGGATTCCAGGGGATCAGCCCGGAGGGCCGGATCACGACGTTGGGCCGGGGGGGATCGGACACCACCGCCGTCGCCTTCGCCGCCGCCTTTGGGGCCGAACGCTGCGACATCTATACCGATGTCGATGGCGTCTACACCACCGACCCACGGATCGCCGACAAGGCGCGCAAACTCGACCGCATCGCCTTCGAGGAGATGCTGGAACTGGCCTCGCTCGGCGCCAAGGTGTTGCAGACGCGATCCGTCGAGCTGGCGATGCGCTACAAGGTCAAGCTGCGGGTGCTGTCGAGTTTCGGGGACATGGATGAAAGCGTAGGCACACTGGTCTGCGACGAGGAGGATATCGTGGAAAGCAAGGTTGTTGCCGGAGTGGCCTATAGCCGGGATGAGGCCAAGATGACGCTGATTTCGGTGGCCGACCGGCCGGGGATTGCCGCCGCGATTTTCGGACCTCTGTCGGAGGCGGGCGTCAATGTCGACATGATCGTGCAGAACATCTCGGAAGAGGGCCGCACCGACATGACGTTTTCCTGCCCCACCGACCAGGTGGCGCGCGCCGAAAAGGCGATGGAAGAGGCCAAGGCCAAGGGGGACATCAACTTCCACGGCATCATCGCCGATACGGATGTGGCCAAGGTGTCGGTTGTCGGCATCGGCATGCGCAGCCACACCGGTGTGGCCGCCAAGATGTTCAAGGTGCTGTCGGATGACGGCATCAACATCAAGGTCATCACCACGTCCGAGATCAAGATCTCTGTTCTGATCGACCGCAAGTATATGGAGCTGGCCGTCCAGGCGCTACACGACGCGTTCGAACTGGACAAGGTTGCCTGAGCGGCCTCACTTGGCATTTGAGCTTTAGAAACGCGGTCCCGGATGGCCTTGCCGTGTCAGCCCAATTTCCGGGCATCGCGAGCAGCGACAGCACCGCTCGCTTGCCAATATGCTTTTCCTTCCGGGGCCAACTCGCCTATAGCTGGCAAGAGACATGTGAGGGGGGCTGATGCCAGACGGTCTGGAATCAGAAAGCCGCAAGCTGCTGGGGCGGTTACGCGACACGATGGCCGAAGAGGCGGCCGGGCAAGCTCGGCTCGACAAGATCTGCGCTTTGACGGCCGACTCCATGGGCACCGAAGTGTGCTCGGTCTACCTTTTTCGTGACGACGAAACGCTCGAGCTCTGCGCCACCGAAGGTCTGAACCCCGAAGCGGTGCACGAAACCCGTATGAAGCTGGGGGAGGGCCTTGTTGGTCGCGTCGCGCGCACCGGCAAGGTGGTCAACACCGCCGATGCGCCCGCCGAAAAGGGCTTTCGCTATATGCCTGAGACCGGCGAAGAAATTTACTCTTCGTTCCTTGGGGTTCCGGTGCAACGTCTGGGTGAAAAGCTGGGCGTTCTGGTTGTGCAGTCGAAAGAAAAGCGCCAATTCACTGCAGACGAGATTTACGCGCTTGAGGTCGTCGCCATGGTGCTGGCGGAAATGACCGAGCTGGGCGCCTTTGTTGGTGAAGGTGCCGCCCTCAAGGCGCGGCATACACGCCCGGCTTTGATCCGCGGCACCACCGGGCAGGAAGGCACCGCCGAAGGCCATGTCTGGCTGCACGAACCGCGCGTTGTGGTGACCAATCTGGTCTCCGACGATCCCGAGACTGAACGCACGCGATTACACGCTGCGGTTGAAGAGCTGCGCATCAGCGTCGACGAATTGCTGGCTGGAGCCTCGGGCGATGCCGACCAGGTGCAGGTGCTGGAAGCCTACCGGATGTTTGCCAATTCCAAAGGCTGGATGCGCCGAATGGAAGAGGATATTGCCCGCGGACTTTCGGCCGAGGCAGCGGTGGAAAAAGAACAAAGCCAGGCCCGCGCACGGATGAGCCAGGTCAGCGATGCCTATCTGCGCGAACGGCTGCAAGACCTTGATGATCTGTCGAACCGGCTCTTGCGCAACCTAACCGGTCAGGGGCGCGAAACCGGCGCTGACCTGCCCGACGATCCGATCCTGGTCGCCCGCAATATCGGCCCGGGTGAGCTGCTGGAATATGGCCGCAAGCTGCGTGGCGTGGTGCTGGAAGAGGGCTCGGTTGGCTCGCATGCCGCCATCGTCGCGCGGGCGCTGGCGATCCCGCTGGTGGTGCATGCGACGCGGATCACCAATGAGGCGCTGAATGGCGATCAGATCATGGTCGATGGCGACCAGGGCATCGTACATCTGCGCCCTGACGACACCGTGGTCAGCGCCTTTCGCGACAAAATGGCGATGCAGGCCAAGGCGCAGGAGCGCTACGCCTCGATCCGCGACAAGCCGACCGTCACCGCCTGCGGCACGCAATTACATCTGCACATGAACGCCGGGTTGATGACGGATTTGCCATCTCTGGCCGGCTCTGGCGCCGAGGGCGTGGGGCTTTTCCGCACTGAGCTGCAGTTTCTCGTCCGCAACCAGATGCCGAAACGCACGGAACTGGCGGCGCTCTATGCCCGTGTGCTGGATGCAGCGATGGGCAAGCGGGTGGTGTTCCGCACGCTTGATATCGGGTCGGACAAGGTGCTGCCTTACATGAAGCCCAATGATGAGCCGAACCCGGCCCTCGGCTGGCGTGCGATCCGCGTCGGGCTCGACAAACCGGGGGTTATGCGGATGCAGTTGCAGGCGCTCTTGCGCGCCGCAAATGGCCGGCCGCTGACGATCATGTTCCCGTTCATCGCGCAATACGACGAATATCGCCTGGCGCGGGCCGAGGTTGACAAGGCGATCGAGCGCGAGACCAAGCTGGGCCACGCTATTCCCGAAACGCTGGAAATCGGCGCGATGCTGGAAACGCCCAGCCTTGCCTTTGCGCCGCGGCGGTTCTTTGAAGAGGTGGAGTTTCTGTCGATCGGCGGCAACGACCTGAAACAGTTCTTCTTTGCCGCGGACCGCGAAAACGAACGGGTGCGGCGGCGCTATGACACGCTGAACGTATCGTTCCTGACCTTCATCGAAGGGATCGTGGCGCGCTGCGAGGACACCGGCACACCGCTGTCGTTCTGCGGCGAAGATGCCGGGCGCCCGGTCGAGGCGCTGTGCCTTGCCTCGATGGGCTTGCGGACCTTGTCGATGCGCCCCGCCTCCATCGGGCCGGTCAAGAGCCTGTTGATGCGCTGCCATCTCGACCAAGTGCGCGAGGTGATCCTTGAGGCGCGCGAACGCGGCGAACAATCGGTGCGGGCGTCGGTGATGGCCTATCTGGCCGAGAACGCCTGACGGATCGGCAATCTCAGAGGCGGCGCACCAGAAGGCGCACACCGCAACTCCCCGGCATGTTTCAGATGTGAGCAACCGTGCCGCCCAGAAAAACAGAACCCGGTCACGCGGAATGATCCGCGGACCGGGCAGGTTTTTTCAGGCGATGCGCATCCCGGCCATTCTGGTCTCAAGACACCTAACCCGCACATTCTGCGCGGCGGGGCTTTGGCCCCTGACAGACCCGTTTTCCACCCGGCCCAGTGGCGAATGACCCGGTCAAGCCATTCGCCCCGGAGTGGTGCCTTGGGTGAGGGTCTGTTGCGGCAGGCGCCCAGCCTTTTATGCCGCTACGAAAACGCTACGGCATTAACCTTAACGGAAGGTTACGACGCCCGAGATTTCGCGCCCGCCTCCACCGCGCGGCGCAGATCGGCGATCAGCAGATCGGTGTCACAGCCGGTGCGGGCGGCAAGGCGCATCAGGCCAAACTGCACATGCGCCATTTCCTGGTAATAGCTCGTATAGGCGAAATTCGTCGCCGCGCCTGCGGCCGCCCCAATGACCGGCACGGTCTGGGTGGCGAGCTTCTGGCCCAGAACGGTGGCCAAACGCGGCGCGATGCGCGCGATCACGCCATGCACGGTGGCCCCGGTCAGCGTGACCCGCGCGGTCAGAAACGCCATGTCGGCGCCGTCATCCTCGGCCAGCGGCCCGGCCGACGCAAAGACACCGAGGCAGGCCTTTTGCACCTCGTCCTCCGCGGGATCAAACCCATGCTCAGCCGCAATCCCCTGAATGGCGCGCAGCAAAACCGTCGTCGTCACCGGCAATTCGGCCAAAGCCGTCGGCAAGCCGCCTGCCCCGCCCATCGCGCCCATCGCCGTGGTCATCGCGGTGTTCAGCCAGCCCTTCTGATCAGGCACCACCGCGCGGGAGCTTTGGGCCGCGCGCAACGCCGCCTCCAGCGCCCGTGTGGTGGCCTGTTCCAACTGGTCCTTGACCGGATCGGGCAGGCGTTCCAGCAGATTTTCCGCCTGACCGCCCACCAGGTTCAGCACCTGCATACCGACATTGCTCGCCGCCTTGTGACGCCGCGCCAGCGCGGCGATTTCGCGGTCGATATTCAAAGCAACAAGGTCGGTTCCGGTCATGGGGGCTCCGTTATTTTACTCCCGTAAGACATGCGCAGCGGCCGCACACATTTCAAGCGTCGCGTTCCACCGGGCCCGCGACCCCCTCCCAAGCACCAGGCACCAGGGCCACCCCCAACACCCGGTCCGGGTTGGTCGGCGGCGGCATCAAGACCCCCTCCAACCGGGCAAAGCCGAAACGGGCATAGAACGGCGCATCGCCCACCAGGATCACCCGTTCGCCGCCCAATTCAGACGCGCAGCGCAAGGTGTCGCGGATCAAAGCCGCGCCCAGACCCTCCCCTTGCGCAGTGGGATGCACGGCGATCGGGCCCAAGAGCAGCGCCGCCTGCCCCGCCACCCGCACCGGCCAATAGCGAATCGCCCCGCCAACCGCGCCCTGCGCATCTCGCGCCACTCGGCACAGCACCGCCACCGGTTCGATCCCATCCCGCAACCGATAGGACGACAACGCCTGGCGGCCCGGCGCAAAGCAGGTGTCGAAAAGCGCCTCCACCTCACGCAGATCGGCGCGTGTTTCCTGAGATAGCCTGAACAGCGCTCTGCCCTCGTGCAATTCGGTGAAAAGCGGCCTATCACGGCCCAAAGCACCGGGCAAACAGGAGACACCCCACATGTTCTATCGCCCCGCCGACGGGCACGGCCTGCCGCACAACCCGTTCAACGCCATTGTGACGCCTCGGCCCATTGGCTGGATCTCGACCCGCGATGCCGACGGGTCGGAGAACCTGGCGCCCTATTCGTTCTTCAATGCCGTGGCCTACGTGCCGCCGCAGGTGATGTTTGCCTCAACCAGCGCCAAGCCGGATCGTGAAGGCACCAAGGACAGCGTCAGCAACATCCGCGCAACAGGCGAATTCTGCGTCAACATCGTGGAATACGCGATGCGCGACGTGATGAACCAGACCTCGGGCGCGTGGGACCGAGAGGTGGATGAGTTCGAGCATGCGGGCATCGAAAAAGCACCCTGCAAAACCATCGCCTGTTCACGTGTGGCCGCCGCCCCTGCGTCACTGGAATGCAAGCTGACGCAGATCGTGCAGCTGCCGGGTGAGGCGAATTTCGCCGTGTTCGGCGAGGTCACAGGTGTGCATATGCGCGACGATTGCCTGAAAGACGGGATGTTCGACGTGCTGTCGTTCAACCCGCTGACCCGCATGGGCTATCGCGACTATTCTGTGATCCGAGAGAAGTTCAGCCTCAAGCGCCCGGGGGAGTGACGGGCGCTCTGCGCGTGTGTGCTCCAGCCTGCGCTGCGCGCGAGGCTGGAGAACGTGACGCGTTGATCAGGCGGCAAAACCCAGTTTCGAGACGTGGATCTCAAAGGTCGGGTGCATTTCTGCGCCCACCACGTTCGGTTTGTGATGCCGGTAGATCGAGCGCCAATAGGGCTGGATGATCACCCCTTCGTCCTGCATGATCTTCTGCAGTTTGGCCATCACCTCGCGGCGCTGATCGGCATCTGCGATGGCGAGGGCCTCGCTCAGCAACCGGTCGAACTCTTCATTGGCAAAGGCGCTTTCGTTCCACGCCTCCCCAGACCGATAGGCCAGCGCCAGCACCTGAACCCCCAAGGGCCGTTGCGCCCAGTCGGTGCAGGAAAACGGATATTTCGCCCAATCGTTCCAGAAGGTTGAGCCGGGCAGCACCGTGCGCCGGATCGGGATCCCTGCGTCGCGGATCATCGCGGCGCAGGCATCCGAGGTGTTCTTGCGCCAGGTGTCGTCGATCGAGATCAGGTCATGCTCGAACTCCCCCATCCCGGCCTCTTCCATCAGCGCCTTGGCGCCGGCAGGGTCAAAGACCGGCGGCGGCAATTCCGCATATTCCGGATGGATTGGTGAGACATGGTGGTTTTCGGCCACTCGTCCGTTGTCGGAAAAGCCCAGCTGCAACAACACCTTGTTGTCCACCGCCATGGCCAGCGCCCGGCGCACGCGGACATCCGCGTAAGGCACCATGCCATCCACCTCGGCCGCTTGGTTGGTGCGCAGCACAACCGTGTTGGCGGTCACAGCTTCGGATTTTGTCCAGCCGATGGCGTCCATCAGCAGGATGAACTCGCCAATCGACTCGTAGACCATGTCGACCTCATCGGAATCCACCGCGGCGACGATCCCGGCCTGCTCGGTGCCGAAATCGATATACTCGATCCGGTCGAGATAGGCGCCTTCACCCCACCAGTTGTGGTTGGTGTTTTTCTCCAGCACCGCCTTGATGCCGACCTTGAATTCACCCGGCAGGTAGGGGCCGGTGCCGATCGGGTTTTCCAACGGGTCGCCGGTAAAGCTCTGGTGCACAATGGCGGCCGGATAGTCGGAGAAGCCCGCGATCAGCGTGATGTCGGGCTGGTTCAGACTCAGCCGCACGGTGGTATCATCGACCGCCGTGATCGCGCCCTCGCGCGCCTTGCTCGTGGCCTCATCCACCAGAGACGCCATGCGCGCGGCCATCGAGTTGCCCTCGACGCTTTTGTCGCACCAGCGGGTGATGTTGAAGGCCACATCAGCCGCGGTGAAGGGATCGCCGTTGCTCCAGGTCACGCCGGGGCGGACATTCAGCGTGTATTCGGTGGCGTCATCATTGACCGACCAGCCTTCCAAGAGCATCGGCACAAAGCTGCCGTCGATCTGATACTCGACCAGGTATTCCAGATAACCGCGGGTGAAATTCGACATCTGCGGCCAATCATAGGTCCGCGGATCCTTCAGCGCCTTGACGGTGGATTCAATGCGCAAGGTGCCACCCTGCTGCGCATGACCGGCGGCCGCGGCAGGCTGTCGCAGCCCCAGCAGCCCATAAGCGGCCGCGGCTGTGAGGCCCAATGACGTTGCCCGGGTCAGAAACTCGCGACGTGACAGGCGGCCTTGGGCGACTTCATCGGCATAAAGCTGTGCGGCGGGATGAACGGATTGGGACATGGCGGAACACTCTCTTGGCTTCGGAAAAGTCTTAAAAGCAGCCGGGGGTGTTGGGGTACGGCCACCCGTGGCGCGATCACCGCACCTACGTCGCGGATCCGGCGAAAAGCCAAAAAGCGACATTAATGACAAAAAACGACATCGTCGATGAATGCAAGAATTTATCCCGCCGCTCCAGGCGGAGCTCGCGCGGCTATCGTTGCACCTAGGATGACGCGGTGTGGGCTGGTGATCTTTTGCTGCGCAAAAGACACCTTTGCCCACCCGTCGCGCAAGACGGGGCTTGCGCTATCGTAACACCCAGAGTGACGCGGTGTGGGCTGGTGATCTTTTGCTGCGCAAAAGACACCCTTGCCCACCCGTCGCGCAAGGCGGAGCTTGCGCGACGTTAGTGCCCCCCGAGGATCCCGGTCCGCACGCCGTAATTCACCGCGAGAGCGTAGTCCGGGTCGTCGTCACTATCGACCATCAGATGCCCCGCCTTGGTCAGCAGGTTGTGACAATCGCGGCTAAGGTGGCGCAGCTGGATGCGTTTACCGGCCGCCTCGTATTTGCCCGCCACCGCTTCGATCGCTTGCAGCGCGGATTGGTCAACCACGCGGCTATCGGCGAAATCCACGATCACGGTGGCCGGGTCCGCATCCGGATCGAACATCTCGACAAACCCGTCAGACGAGCCGAAGAAGAGCGGCCCCTGCACCTGATAAACCCGCGCGCCTTCGGGCGTTTCATAGGTCTTGGCGTGGATGCGGCGGGCGTTGTTCCACGCATAGGCCAGGGCCGAGACGATCACGCCGACCACCACCGCAACCGCCAAGTCCTCCATCACTGTGACCACGGTCACGAGCAGGATCACAAAGGCATCGATCCGCGGCACGCGGCGCAGGATGGTCAACGAGTTCCAGGCAAAGGTGCCGATCACCACCATGAACATCACGCCCACCAGCGCCGCCAAGGGCACCAGCTCGATCAGCGGTGAGGCAAAAAGGATAAAGACCAGCAGAAACAGCGCGGCAGAAATCCCGGCGATCCGCGTGCGCGCACCCGATTTCACGTTGATCATCGACTGGCCGATCATCGCGCAGCCGCCCATGCCGCCAAAGAACCCGGTCACGGTGTTGGCGACCCCTTGCGCGATGCATTCCTGGCTGGCGCCGCCGCGTTCGCCGGTGATCTCCCCCACCAGGTTCAGCGTCAGAAGGCTCTCGATCAGGCCAATCGCCGCCAGGATCACCGCATAAGGCAGGATGATCTGCAACGTCTCAAGGTTCAGCGGCACCATGGGAATGTGCAGCGCCGGAAAGCCCCCTTGGATTGAAGCGAGGTCGCCGACCCGCGGTACATCGAGCCCAAAGCCGATCACCAAAGCCGCCACAACCGCGATCCCGGCCAGCGGCGCCGGGATGACCTTGGTGACCCGAGGCATGATCCAGATGATCGCCATGGTCAGCGCGGTAAGGCCCAGCATCAGGTAAAGCGGCATGCCCGACAGCCATTCGCCGCCGCCCATGCCGTGGCCGTTGCTTTCCATGGTGCCGGGCACCTTGAATTGCGTCAGCTGAGCCAGGAAGATCACAATCGCCAACCCGTTGACGAAGCCCAGCATCACCGGATGCGGCACCAAACGAATGAACTTGCCCCAGCGCATGACCCCGGCAATGACCTGTAGGATTCCCATCAGCACCACGGTGGCAAAGAGGTACTCTACCCCGTGCTGGGCCACCAAGGCCACCATCACCACCGCCAAGGCGCCCGTCGCGCCCGAGATCATCCCCGGCCGACCGCCAATCAGCGCTGTGATCAACCCAACCAGAAAGGCTGCGTAAAGCCCGACCAGCGGATGCACCCCGGCGACAAAGGCAAAAGCCACCGCCTCGGGCACCAGCGCCAGCGCCACCGTCAAACCGGCGAGCAACTCAATGCGGATGCGCGATGGGCTCAGCATGTCCTTGGGCGCAAGGCTCAGATCGGGCATTGCAAGTCTGGTGGCGAAATTCGCCAGAAGGGCACGCGCCATGGGATATCCTGTTTGTTCTCTTTGCTTTGGGGCGCGCCTACTGCACTGCGCCCGGAATGACCACCCACGAATGTCGCAAGGCCGCCTGTCGCGTGGGACATAGCAGGGATCGCTGTAAATGCACGGTATTCTTAGGTATGCGGCCCGGCACCGCTTGCGCCTATGGGCGATATCGGCAAACTCCACAGCGCATAAATGCGTAAACGGGAATCCTTGCGGGGGCAGGCCATGACAGACACCATGATCGGCGTGATCGGCGGATCAGGCATTTACGACATCGACGGGCTGGAAGGCGCCAGCTGGCAGACGGTAGAGACACCCTGGGGTGCGCCGTCGGATCAGATCCTCACCGGCAGCCTAGGCGGCGTGAAGATGGCGTTTCTGCCCCGGCATGGGCGCGGGCATGTGCATTCGCCGACCACCGTGCCCTATCGCGCCAATATCGACGCGTTGAAGCGGATAGGGGTGACGGACGTGATCTCGGTTTCGGCCTGCGGATCGTTCCGGGAAGAAATGGCGCCGGGGGATTTCGTCGTCGTCGATCAGTTCATCGACCGGACCTTTGCGCGAGAAAAGTCCTTCTTCGGCACGGGGTTCGTGGCGCATGTCAGCGTCGCCCACCCCACCTGCCCGCGGCTGAGCGCGGCCTGTCTGACGGCCGCGCAGGATGCCGGCGTCACGATCCACAATGGCGGCACCTATCTGGCGATGGAGGGACCGCAGTTTTCCACGCTGGCGGAGTCCAAGATGTACCGCGAACAGTGGGGCGCGGATGTGATCGGCATGACCAACATGCCCGAGGCGAAACTCGCTCGCGAGGCCGAGCTTTGTTACGCCTCGATTGCGATGGTCACCGACTATGACAGCTGGCATCCGGACCATGGCGAGGTCGATGTCAGCGAAATCATCAAGACGCTGATGGGCAATGCCGACAAGGGGCGCGAGATGGTGCGCCGCCTGCCCGCGCTTCTGGGGCCGGACCGCGCCCCCTGCCCGCATGGCTGCGACCGCGCGCTGGAGTTTGCCGTTCTGACCGCCCCCGAGGCGCGTGATCCGGCGCTGCTGGCCAAGCTCGACGCTGTGGCCGGGCGCGTTCTGAACGGGGGCTGAGCGATGGATCTGAACCTCTGGCTGGCTTTTGTCGCCGCCTCGACCGCGCTTTTGCTGATCCCCGGGCCGACGGTGCTGCTCGTCTTGTCATATGCGCTCTCAAAGGGCCGGGCGGTGGCGGTCTCCTCGGCGGCGGGCGTTGCGACGGGGGATTTTGTCGCCATGTCTCTGTCGCTGGCGGGCTTGGGGGCGCTGGTGGCGACGTCGGCCACGCTCTTCACGGCGCTGAAATGGATCGGTGCGGCCTATCTCATTTGGCTGGGCATAAGGCTGATCCGCTCTGCCCCACGCGAAGGACTTGCCGTGCCGCGCAGCGAGGTCAGCGCCCGCGGTGTGTTCTGGCACAACGCCGCCGTCACCGCGCTCAACCCCAAGAGCATCGCGTTTTTCATCGCCTTCGTGCCGCAGTTCATCGACACCCGCGCGCCCCTGCTGCCGCAATTCGTTATCCTGGTCGCCACCTTTGTCACGCTCGCCGCGCTTAATGCTCTGGCCTATGCGCTGGCGGCTGACCGGTTGCGCCACATGATCGGACGCCCCGGTGTCATCGCCTGGCTGACCCGAGCGGGTGGGGCCACGTTGATCGGCATGGGCGTGCTGACCGCCACCCTCAGGAGAGCCACATGAAAGACGTCAAAGACTATATTCGCACCATCGTTGATTTCCCGCATGAGGGGATCCTGTTTCGCGACGTGACCACGCTTTTCGCCGATCCGCGCGGGTTTCGCATCGCCATCGACCAGTTGCTGCACCCCTATGCCGGGGTTCGGTTCGACAAGGTGGTGGGGCTCGAGGCGCGCGGGTTTATCTTGGGCGGCGCTGTGGCGCACCAGCTGAGCGTCGGCTTTGTGCCCATTCGCAAGAAGGGCAAGCTGCCCGGGGCGGTGATTTCCGAGGAATACCAGCTGGAATATGGCGAGGCGGTGGTCGAGATCCATGACGACGCCATCACCGCCGGCGAGCGCATCCTGGTTGTTGACGATCTCTTGGCGACAGGTGGCACCGCCGAGGCCGGGATCAAGCTGATCGAGCGGCTGGGGGGTGAGATCATCGGCTGCGCCTTTATCGTGGACCTGCCCGATCTGGGGGGCCGCGCCAAGCTGGAAGCGCTGGGGATGGACGTGCACGCGCTCTGCGCGTTCGAGGGGCTCTAACCGCTCCCGCACAAGGGGGCGCTGCCCCCATCGCCGCAAGCGGCGATTCCCCCGGAGTTTATGGGCAAGATGAAACAGAAGACCGGCACGCCCCTTCATCTTGCCTATAAACTCCGGGGAGCGTGAGGGGCTGGCCCCTCACATCAGAGCCGGCCGCCAAAAGCGGTCGGCAACACAAACCTGCGCGCCGCTCAGGCCACGTTGGCCGGTTTCGGCAGGCTGCGCTTGCCCGGTGAGGGCTTGTCGGCATTGCTGTCGATGAAATCCAGCACCAGCGGCCGGATGTTGTTGCGCCAGCTCTTGCCGGCGAAGATGCCGTAATGCCCGGCACCCGGCTCCACATGGCTGGCCTTTTTCTCATCCGGCAACCCGGTGCAAAGATTGAGCGCCGCCACACATTGGCCGGGGGCCGAGATATCGTCTTTGGACCCTTCGACCGTCTTGACGGCCACGCTGGTGATCGCGCCGATATCGACCTTGTGGCCCGCGACCATGAATTCGTTCTTGGCAATCTCGCGGTTCTTGAAGATGCGTTCGACGGTCGAGAGGTAAAACTCCGCCGGCATATCCATCACCGCCAGGTATTCGTCGTAGAACCGGTTATGCGCGTCGTGATCCGACGCCTCCCCCCGGCTGACGCGCAGGATCTGGTCGTTGAACGCCTTGCCGTGGCGTTCAGAGTTCATCGACATGAATGACGCCAGCTGCAAAAGCCCCGGATAGACCATCCGCCCGACGCCGGAATACTTGAAGCCGACGCGCTGGATCATCGTCTCTTCCAGCTGGCCCATGGTCACGCGGCGACCAAAGTCGGTGACGTCGGTCGGCGTCGCATCGGGATCGATCGGCCCGCCGATCAGGGTCAGCGTGCGCGGCTGGGCCGAAGGGTCAAGCTCGGCCAGATAGGCGGTTGCCGCCAAGGTCAGCGGCGCGGGCTGGCAGACAGCGACCACGTTGGTGTCGGGGCCCATCACCTTCATGAATTCCATGAGGTACAGGGTGTAATCCTCGATATCGAACTTGCCCGCGCTGACGGGGATGTCGCGCGCATTGTGCCAGTCGGTGACATAGACCTCACAATTCACCAGCAGCGATTTCACGGTCGAGCGCAGCAGCGTCGCGTAGTGGCCCGACATCGGCGCCACCAGCAGGATCTTGCGCGGCTGGGTCTTTCGCCCCGCCACGTTGAAGTGGATGAGATCGCCAAACGGCTTTTCGACCACAGTTTCGATGTTCACCAGATGGTCCTTGCCATCTTCGCAGGTAAAGGTCCGAATACCCCAGTCGGGTTTGACCACCATACGTTCGAACGTCCGTTCGGTCACTTCGCCCCAGGCCGCCATCCATTGAAAGGCCGGGTTGGGAATCATCGAAAACACCGGGTAGGAGGCCATGGTGCGGGCGGTTGCGCCCAGCCACTGGTTGGTGTTTCGCATCGTCTCCATGAGATCATACGTCATCATGTAGCGCATTACGGGCATCTCCTTATTGCGGCGCCCAAGAAACGGGCAAACCGAGCCAATACGTCGCTTTGCCTCCCAATGCCCGCGACGATATTCTGCACAGCAGCGACGATACGGGGGATTCGATCCAATGACAACAAACGACGTTGCCGCAGGTGAAAACCAAGAGCGGCTGCAGGAGAATTTGACCCGCGTCGACGAATTGTCGAAACGTCTGGTAAGCGCGATCACCCGCAAGCCCGGCCTGCCCTCATCGCTACACGGCCCCGATCAGGCGCTCTATTCCAACGCCGCGGCCACCTATTGGCAAGAGATGATGCAGAACCCGGCCAAGCTGCTGGAAACGCAAATTGCGTATTGGGGTAAATCGCTCACGCATTTCATCGAGGCGCAGCAGGCGCTGGCCAGCGGCAAGCTGCAGGCGCCGAAGGATCCCGGCCCCAAGGACCGGCGCTTCAAGAACCCGCTTTGGGACACGCATCCCTATTTCAACTTCATCAAGCAGCAATACCTGATCAACGCCGAGGCGCTGAAACAGTCGATCGAAGAGATCGACGATATGGATGAAAAGGAAAAGCGGCGGCTGCGTTACTTTGCACATCAGATCGTCGACATGTTTGCACCGACCAACTTCCTCGCCACCAACCCCGATGCCTTGCAAAAGGCGGTTGAGACCGAAGGCGAAAGCCTGGTCAAAGGCATGGAGAATCTGGTTGCCGACCTTGAGGCCAACAATGGTGAGCTGGTGGTCAAGCTCGCCGATGACCAGGCCTTCCAGATTGGCGAAAACATCGCCACCGCCGAGGGCGAGGTGATCTATCGCAACCGGATGATGGAGGTGATCCAATACGCGCCGACCACCAAGACGGTGCATGAAACACCGATCCTGCTGTTCCCACCATGGATCAACAAATACTACATCCTCGATCTGAAACCGGAAAACAGCCTGATCCGCTGGATCGTCGACCAGGGCTATACCCTGTTTGTCGTCAGCTGGATCAACCCCGACGCCAGCTACCGCGATGTCGGGCTCGATACCTATATCGAGGAAGGCTACCTGACCGCGATGCGGGTCGTGC
Source organism: Paracoccaceae bacterium (assembly GCA_030066175.1). Lineage (GTDB taxonomy): Bacteria > Pseudomonadota > Alphaproteobacteria > Rhodobacterales > Rhodobacteraceae > JASJCC01. The sequence goes on from JASJCC010000018.1 coordinate 15,544, forward strand.
GCGAGATCTGCGGCGTCAAGCAGATCAACGCGGTGGGCTATTGCATCGCCGGCACCACGCTCAGCCTGACGCTGTCGCTGATGAAGAAGCGCGGCGAAAAACCGGTGAAGTCAGCGACCTTCTTCACCACGCTGACGGATTTCGCCGATCAGGGCGAGTTCACTCCGTTCCTGCAGAATGACTTCATCGACGGGATCGAAGAGGCGACCGAAGACACCGGGATGCTGGCCTCGTTCATCATGGCGCGGACCTTTTCCTTTTTACGCTCCAATGACCTGATCTATGGCCCAGCGATCAAAAGTTACATGATGGGCGAAACGCCCCCGGCCTTTGACCTGCTGTACTGGAACGGCGACGGCGCCAACCTGCCGGGCCGGATGGCGATGCAGTATCTGCGCGGGCTCTGCCAGGACAACCGCTTTGCCGAAGGCGGGTTCGAGCTGATGGGTGAGACGCTGAACCTCAAAGACGTTGATATCCCGCTGATGTCGATTGCGGCCGAGGGCGACCATATCGCCGCCTGGAAAGACTGTTACCGCGGTGTGCAGCAGATGGGGTCGCGCTCAAAGGCCTTCATCCTGTCGGAATCGGGCCACATCGCCGGCATCGTGAACCCGCCCAGCAAGAAGAAATACGGCCATTACAGCAATGACGACCTGTCGCTCGACTCGACCGATTGGCAGGCGCAGGCCGACTTCCACGAAGGCTCGTGGTGGCCCCGTTGGGAGGCCTGGCTGAAGAAACGCTCGGGCAAGCAGATCCCCGCAAGGATCCCCGGTGAGTCGGGGTATGAGCCGCTCTGCCCCGCGCCTGGTACCTATGTGAAGGTCAAGGCCAGCGAACAAATTCAATAAGTTACACGGTTTTTGCCGCAGCGCAGCATTTCTTCTTGCAATGCTGCGCTGCAGCACGTATATCTTTTGCAGCTGCAGAAAACGCGGGGCTGGCCCGCACAGCAGACAAAGGATTGAGAAGATGGCAAAGACCCAAGACTTCACCGCGATGATGAAAGACATGATGGGTGCATTCCCCGTCGACACCAAAGCCGTGGAAGACGCGTTCAAGACCACCGCGACCATGAACGAAAAGCTGTCGGCTGTTGCCCTGCAGGCCGCTGAAAAGTCGACCGAGATTTCGGCAAAGTGGACCAAGGACACGCTGTCCAAGCTGGCCGACATGTCCAAAGCCAAGGCCGAGCCGGCCGACTACGCCAAGGCGATGACCGACTTCGCATCGGCCCAGGCCGAAGTGGCTGCCGAAAACATGGCCGCCTTCGCTGAGATTGCCAAGAAAGTCCAAATGGACACTGTCGAGCTGATGATGGCTGCGGGCAAGGACCTGTCGGAAGACGCCACCGCCGCCATGAAAAAGGCCACCGATGAGCTGACCGCGACCGCCAAGAAGGCCACCGCGAAGTAATCGGAGCCATCCGAACGAGATATTGCGCCCCCTCCTCCCATTCAGGCGCGATACTCTGGGCGGGTTCTTCGGAACCCGCCCTTTTTCTTTGTCTTGCGGGCGTTGGTGGGGTCAGACCAGCCGGGTCAGGATATCCCGAAAGGTGTTTTTGTCGGCCTCTGACAGACCGCCCACCAGCGCCGCATTGACCTCTTGCACAATCTTGAAAAGCTGCGGGCCCAGCGCGACCCCCGACGGCGTGGCGTGGATCGTGTGCGCCCGGCGCGACGTCGGATGCGGGCGCCGCGCGACATATCCCGCCTTTTCCAGATGATCCAACGCCCTGCTGATCGCATAGGCCGGCATGGAAAACTGCTGACCAATCTCGGCCTGGGTCAGACCTTCGGTCTCGAGCACGGTCATCATCACCGCAAATTGCGACACCGACAGATCATGCTGGGCCAGCCGCGTCTCCATCGCGCGGTCCAGCCGGCGCGCGATGCGCTGGATCATCCAGCCAATGCTGGTGGTGCGGACGGTGTGGGCGTCGGTCTCGGATGTCATGGGCCTCACCTTGGCGGCTCAAACAGTATCACTTACAATTATTGCATTTGCAATTATTTTTCGCTAAGCTGGACGGGACTCATCACCCGTGGAGGCTGTTATGACCCGCTATCACCCCTTTCTTGTCGTCCTGCATTGGCTGTTGGCTGCGATGATCATCGGTGGCCTGATCATGGGCAGCCAGGTTCTGGCGGCCACACCCAATTCCGATCCGTTCAAGATGACGTCGCTCTTGATGCATATGAGCATGGGGATCGCGATCCTCGCCCTGATGATCGTGCGGCTGATCGTGCGTTTTGCCACCGCCAAGCCGCCGCATGCGGATATCGGCAACCCACTGCTCAACACCGGCGCCAAAGCCGCGCATTGGGCGTTTTATGTGTTGGTCATCGCGATGTGCGCCTCGGGCCTCGCCACGGCCAACGCGGCGGGCCTTCCGGCGATTGTGTTTGGCGGCTCAGGTGATCCGCTGCCGGCAAATTTCGATGATATCGCGTCGCGGGCCGCGCATGGGGTAATCGCGATCCTGCTGGGGCTCTTGATCCTCGCCCATGTCGCCGCCGGGATTTACCACCAGTTCGTGCGCAAAGACGGGCTGTTTGCCCGCATGTGGTTTGGCCAGCGTGACGCCTGAACCGCAAAACGCGCGCCTGTCAGGGCGCGCGTCAAAGTTCAGACGTTGAACGCGTCCGCCCAATCCGGATGTTTGCGCCGCTGCGCGTTCACGAAGGGGCAAAGCGGCACGATCTTGAAGCCTTCGGCCCGCGCATCCGCCACCATCCGCTCGACCAAAGCCAGCCCCGCGCCCGAGCCGCGCCAGCTGTCCGGCACCCCGGTGTGATCCGCGATCACCATGGTGGGTGAGGCAATCGAATAGGTCAGCTCGGCCTCTTCGCCGTTCTGACGGATCACATAGCGGCCCTTGGTGCCGTCGACCTCGCGGGCAATATCGAACTCAGACAATGGTCGCCTCCGTCGCGGCGCGGATGTCATCCTCGGTCACGCCATCGGCGCATTCCTGGATGTGCAGGCCCTTATGCGTCACGTCGAGCACGCCAAGGTTGGTGATGATCCGGTCGACCACGCCCTTGCCGGTCAGTGGCAAGGTGCATTCGCGCAAGAGCTTGGATTCGCCGTGTTTGTTGGTGTGGTCCATGACCACCACCACGCGGCCCACACCGGCCACCAGATCCATCGCGCCGCCCATGCCTTTGACCAGCTTGCCGGGGATCATCCAGTTTGCCAGATCGCCGTTTTCGGCCACCTCCATCGCGCCCAGGATCGCCATGGCGATCTTGCCGCCGCGGATCATGCCAAAGCTGGTGGCGCTGTCGAAATAGGCGGTGTGCGGCAGTTCGGTGATGGTCTGCTTGCCCGCATTGATCAGGTCGGCATCCTCTTCGCCCTCATACGGGAACGGGCCCATGCCCAGCATGCCGTTTTCCGATTGCAGCGTCACTTCCACACCTTCGGGAATGTAGTTGCTGACCAAAGTCGGGATGCCAATCCCGAGGTTCACATACATCCCGTCTTTCAGTTCTTGCGCCGCGCGGGCGGCCATTTGGTTGCGATCCCAGGGCATTAGGCTTCCTCCCGCTGGCGGACGGTTCGTTGTTCGATGCGCTTTTCGTGATCCCCCTGGATCAGGCGGTGCACGTAGATGCCGGGCAGGTGGATCAGATCGGGATCGAGCGCACCGGGCTCGACAATCTCTTCGACCTCCATGACGCAGACCCGGCCGCACATCGCCGCGGGCGGGTTAAAGTTGCGCGCGGTCTTGCGGAAAATCGCGTTGCCGGTGGTGTCGGCCTTCCATGCCTTGACGATCGAGAGATCTGCAAAGAGGCCGGTTTCCATGATGTAGGTCTCGCCGTCGAAATCCTTGTGTTCCTTGCCCTCGGCGATCTGCGTGCCCACCCCGGTCTTGGTGTAGAACCCCGGAATACCGCAGCCCCCGGCCCGCATCCGTTCGGCCAGCGTGCCCTGCGGGTTGAACTCGAGTTCCAGCTCACCCGAGAGATACTGCCGCATAAACTCGGCGTTTTCCCCCACATAGGAGCTGATCATCTTCTTGACCTGGCGGGTCTGCAGCAGCTTGCCGATGCCGAAATCATCGACGCCGGCGTTGTTGGACGCAAAGGTCAGGTCCTTGGTCCCTGCGTCCTTGATGGCGTCAATCAACAGCTCTGGAATACCGCAGAGGCCAAAGCCGCCCGACGCGATGAACATGCCGTCATGCAGCAGACCGTCCAGCGCTTCGGCGGCCGAGCCATAGACCTTCTTCATGGAACTACTCCCCTGATCCCTTGGATGACAGGGTTGTCGCCTTAGTCCCGGCCAGAGTCAACGCAGATGCTGCAGCGCGGCGCGCTTGGGTTCAGGATTTCTTGGCCGTCTTGCGCGCAATGGTCTTTTTCTTGGGCGCGGCCTTCTTGCGGCCGCCCTTTTTGGCGGCTTTTTCGGCGATCAGCTGAACCGCCTGCTCCATGGTCACCTGATCGGGCTCGACCCCCTTGGGCAGGGTCGCGTTGATCTTTTCCCATTTCACGTAGGGGCCGTAGCGGCCTTCCATGACGTTGACCGGTCCGCCATCCTCGGGGTGTTCGCCCAGTTCTTTCAGCGCCTTGGCCACCGCCCCGCGGCCACGACCGGGATTGGCGCGCTTTTCGGCCAAGACCTCGACCGCGCGGTTCATGCCGATCTCGAACACATCCTGAAACTCGGTCAGGTTGGCATAGACCGGTTTCGCCTCATCGGGCAGCTGGTGCATGATATAGGGCCCAAAGCGCCCCAGGTTGGACGACACCACGCCGCCATCGGGATGCATGCCGATCTCGCGCGGCAGGGTCAGCAGAGTCAGCGCCTTTTCCAGAGTCATACCCTCAGGCTCCCACCCCGGCAGGAACGCGCCCTTGGCTTTCGGCAGCGAAGCGCGCGGCGGTTTCTTGTTCTCCGGCGTCGGCTCACCGCGCTGCACATAGGGGCCAAAGCGCCCGGCCTTGAGCCAGATTTCGTCACCTTCGTCATGGCCCAAAAGCCGTTCATCCCCTTCGGCGCCTTCACCCGCGATCGGGCGGGTGTAGGTGCATTCGGGGTAGTTGCCGCAGCCGACGAACCCGCCGGTGCGCGAGGTTTTCAGATGCAACCGCCCCTGGCCACATTTGGGGCAAATCCGCGGGTCCGAGCCATCGTCGCGCGGCGGATAGAGCTGCGGTGCCAGCGCTTCGTCCAGCACCGACAGCACCTCGGTGATGCGCAGCTCGGACGTCTCGGCAATGGCGGCGCTGAAATCGCGCCAGAACTTGCTCAGCAGCTCTTTGTAATCGGTATCGCCGGCGCTGACATCATCGAGCTCAGACTCCAAAGCCGCGGTGAAATCATATTCCACATAGCGCTTGAAGAAGTTCAGCAGAAAGATCGTGACGATCCGGCCCTTGTCCTCGGGGAACAGGCGGTTCTTGTCCTTGCGAACGTATTCGCGGTCCTGGATCGTGGTGATCACGCTGGCATAGGTCGAGGGCCGGCCGATCCCCAGCTCTTCCATCTTCTTGACCAGCGTCGCCTCGGTGTAGCGCGGCGGCGGTTGGGTATAGCTTTGCGTCGCCAGCACCGCGCCATTGCCCGAGAGCACCGCGGCCCCGTTTTTCTGCATGCCCTGGCCGGTGTCCCCGCTGTCGATCACGTCGTCGGACTTGGCGCCCGCCTTGTCGAACTGCGACGTCAGGCTGGTGCCAGAGAACTGCGCCGGCTCGCCCTGCATAATCTGCGGCAGGCGCTTGTCGTCTTCTTCCACCGGCTCATCGCGGCCCTCTTCGTAGACCTTGAGAAAGCCGTCAAACAGCACCACCTGCCCGGTCGCCCGCAGGCCGACCTGGCCATCGTCGCTGCCGATCTCAACCGTCGTCCGTTCCAGCTTGGCGGCGGCCATCTGGCAGGCCAGCGTGCGTTTCCAGATCAGGTCATAGAGCTTGCGCTGATCCGCATCCGCCAGCTTCAGCGCGGCGGCATCCTTGGCCATGTCAGTCGGGCGGATGCATTCATGCGCCTCTTGCGCGTTCTTGGCCTTGTTTTTGTACATGCGCGGGCTGTCGGGCACATAGCTGTCGCCAAAACGATCCTTTATCGCGGCGCGCGCGTCCTGCACGGCCTCGGGCGCCATGTCGATGCCGTCGGTCCGCATATAGGTGATGTGCCCCGCCTCATAGAGCCGCTGCGCCGTCGACATGCACATCTTGGCGCCCATGCCGAACTTGCGGCTCGCCTCCTGCTGCAGGGTCGAGGTCATGAAGGGGGCGGAGGGGTTGCGCGCGGCGGGCTTGGCCTCGACGCTGGTGACTTTGAGGGCGCGCGAGGTGATCGCCTGCACCGCCATCTCGGCCTGGGTTTCGTTTTCGATGTCGTAGCGGTCAAGCTTCTTGCCCGCGAGCACTGTCAGCCGCGCCTCGTAATCCTGGCCGCGCGGCGTGGTGAAGAGCGCCTTCACCTGCCAGTATTCCCGCGGCTTGAACGCCTCGATTTCCATCTCACGCTCGACAATCAGGCGCAGGCAGACCGACTGAACCCGCCCGGCACTGCGCGCGCCCGGCAGCTTGCGCCACAGCACGGGCGACAGGTTGAAGCCCACCAGATAATCCAGCGCCCGGCGCGCCAGATAGGCCTCGACCAGCGGCGCATCGATGTCGCGCGGGTTCTGCATCGCCTCGGTCACGGCGGTCTTGGTGATCGCGTTGAAGGTCACGCGTTTGACGTCGGTGTCCTTCTTGATCGAGCGGCGTTTGGTCAGCGCCTCACGCAGGTGCCAGCTAATCGCTTCGCCTTCGCGATCGGGGTCGGTGGCGAGGATCAGGGCGTTGTCGCCTTTCAGCGCCTCGGCAATCGCCGCCACGTGTTTGCGCGAGTCGTTGGCGATCTCCCATTTCATGTCGAAATCGTGCTCGGGATCGACCGAGCCGTCCTTGGGCGGCAGGTCCCGCACATGCCCATAAGACGCCAGTACCGTGTAGTCGGACCCCAAATACTTGTTGATTGTCTTGGCCTTAGCCGGGGATTCGACGACGACGACGGGCATCTGCTGCTCAACCTCTGACTTTGAAAATCACGCGTTTTTCTGCGGCCGGATATGGCCGCGCAGGATGTGGGGCGCAAGTGGGAATTGTCAATCCGGGGGCCGCGACTGCTTGGGCGAGAGCATGTATGATTGGGGTGTGACACGCGGTGGCGGTCACCCTAAGGGCTTGATTTCGATCGGACAATTCTTGGCAACGGTCGGCGCGGCACCCCGTCAGGTCGCCAGCGACAACATACCGCCCGGCTGGCGACGGATCTTGCCGTCAAGCTCGAGGTCGGTCAGCACCGGCGCCACGGCCCCCGTGGGCGCGCCGACATCTCGGATCAGTTGATCCTCGGCCACCGGCGACGGGCTGAGGCGCGCGAGGATCTGGCTGTGCAGCGCGGCGGTTTCCTGCAGGCTGCGTTTCTCCGGCGGCACTGGGGGAATGGCGTTTGTATTGGCCTCAACCGGCGCGGGGTCTGCCAGCGGCAGTTCGGTCTGAGCGGGCGGCATTGCTTCAATGGGTGGCAGCGCCTCGATCACGTCATCAACACCGCGCACCAGCCGCGCGCCATCTCGGATCAGAAGGTTGCAGCCGCTGGCGCGCCCGTCGAAAGGATGGCCCGGCACCGCCATGACTTCGCGCCCCTGATCGAGCCCCAGTTTCGCCGTGATCAAAGAGCCGGACTTAGTCGCGGCCTCGACCACGACAATGGCTTGGCACAGGCCGGACACGATGCGGTTGCGCACCGGGAAATGCCGCGCGATGGGTTGCATGCCCATCGGTTGTTCGCTGATGCGCGTCCCGCCCTTGGTGACGATGTCTTCGGCCAGGCGGGTGTTTTCCGAAGGGTAGAGCACGTCAACGCCGCCGGCCAGCACGGCCGCGGTGCCGCCCTCAAGTGCTGCCAGATGCGCGGCGGTGTCGATACCGCGTGCGAGGCCGGAGACGACAAGAAAGCCCTGTTCCGCCAATCCCTGCGCCAAGGCACGGGCCATGCGTTGGCCCAGCGACGAGGCATTGCGCGCGCCGACAAGCGCCACTTTGGGCCGTTGCAAAGCCTCGGGGTTGCCGACAACCCAAAGCAAGGGCGGCGCATCGGCGATTTCAGCGAGGTCTGCAGGGTAAAGCGGATCGCCACGGCAAATCATCCGCGCGCCAGCGCGGCGGGCGGCCTGCATTTCAGCCAAAGCGACACCTTCGGGGCAGGCTTCGTAGTTGCGCACGCCGGCGGCGGCGGCAATCTCGGGCAGGACCGCGAGGGCGGCGTCGGCCGATCCGTGTTCGGATAAAAGCCGCCAGAAGGTCGTGACGCCAACCCGGCGGGAACGCAAGAGACGGAGCCAAGACAACCGGGCGTCTTCCGTGGTGGGTGGGATTGGGGGGTGAGTGGAAGAGTAACTGCTGTCGACCATCCGGACCCCGTCTGCTTGCGTCTTCATTGCTAGACCCAAGCTGGTTAATCAGCGGTAAATTGCGGGCAGGATTTGCTCCGCCGATATGGCAAGACGCTGAAATCCCCGCAGCTTTTGCGCCAACGATTTCGGCGCGTCCGCGGCTTGGCACGCCTCAGGCACCCGGCACAGAGCGAATCGCCTACGTTAAAAACCGGTTAACCAAGCGCCCGCCGCGTCCCGCTGCTCGAGCGTCGCAAGAGAATCGCCCAGAAAAACCCCCAGGCGACAGTGCCCTGAATCGCCCCAGCCAAAGCGATTTTCGGCACCATCCAGAGCGCCTCGGTCGTCAGATCGCCGTGCAAGAGGACATGCGCGGCGACAACCGCCATCAGCGCGGCCAGCCCCACCACACTGGCAAGACCCGCGCAGCCCGTCGGCACCAGAGCCAAGGCCAGCGCCCAGAGCAACGGCAACAGGAAGAACGCCGGGATTGGTGCGGCGGCAAGCGCATAGAGCACAAAGAGGATCTGCATCCTCAGCCACCCCTCCATGCCGACACCAGCGATCCAAATCAGCCCCCAGGCCAGCGCCGCGGGCAGCACCAGCCCGGCAAGAACCGCCAACAAAGCGGGCCACAGACCTGTCTGCCGCACAGCCAACGGCGGCGACCGAAAGCCTTGAGGCCAAGGCAGGCCTTGTTCGTCAGGCATGACCGTCCCGCTTGCGCGTGATCGCCCGGCGCAAGAAATGCAGATGCAGTAGCGCCAGCGGTGGGGCAAACCAGAGCGCCTGGGACAGGCCGATCACGACGTCAACGACCAGACCGACCAGCGCACCCGCGATCGCCACCGACGCCCAGCCGCAGCTTTGCCGCTGGGCCAAGACCCGCAACACGAAAACCCCCGGCACCTGGCCCAGTGTCGAGACCAGCGCCAGGATTGCTACATAGTAACCTGTCGCGGCGAGGTAGAAGGCGGCGTTGGGCCAGATCGGCTCGACCGCCAGGGAGAGTGCAACGCCACTCAGCCCAAGGGCAAACGGCACCCCGACGGACAGCGACAGCGCTTCAAGATGTGCACCCAGCCCCGGAACGCCATTTGGCAAGGGGGCTGAGCGCCAGATGTCACCGGGCCAGTCAGGCGCTGCCCCCAACGGTCAGGCCTCCGATCATCACGGTGGGCTGGCCGACGCCCACGGGCACCCATTGGCCGGCCTTGCCGCAATTGCCCATGCCCGGGTCGAGCGCCATGTCGTTGCCCAGCGCGCGGATCTGCTGCAACGCGGTCGCGCCGTCACCGATCAGCGTGGCGCCTTTCACGGGCGCGCCGACCTTGCCGTCTTTCACGCGATAGGCCTCGGTACAGCTAAACACGAACTTGCCGTTGGTAATGTCCACCTGCCCGCCGCCAAAACCAACGGCCCAGATGCCGTCCTTGAGATCGGCCACGATGTCGTCAGGCGCCGCATCCCCGCCCAGCATGTAAGTATTGGTCATGCGCGGCATCGGGATATGGGCATAGCTTTCGCGCCGCCCGTTGCCGGTGGGCTCCACCCCCATCAGCCGGGCGTTCTGACGGTCCTGCATGAAGCCCACCAACACGCCGTCCTCGATCAGCACGTTCTTGCCCGACGGCGTGCCTTCGTCATCCACGGTGATGGAACCGCGCCGGTCCGGGATTGTGCCGTCGTCAAGCACGGTCACCCCCTTGGCCGCCACTTGCTGGCCCATTAGCCCGGCAAAGGCCGACGATCCTTTGCGGTTGAAATCGCCCTCCAGCCCGTGGCCCACGGCCTCATGCAGCAGGATGCCGGGCCAGCCGGGGCCGAGCACGATGTCCATGACCCCTGCCGGCGCCGGTTCGGCCTGCAGATTCACAAGTGCGATGCGCAGCGCTTCACGCGCCTTAGCCTGCCAATCGACGGGGTCCAGCAGCCCGTCCAACGTCACACGCCCGCCACCCCCGGCGGTGCCGGATTCGCGGCGGCCGTTGTCTTCGACGATCACGCTGACATTGACCCGCGTCATCGGACGCACATCGGTCACCAGGGCGCCATCGGCGCGCAGGATCGCCACTTCTTGCAACGACGCGCCCATCGACGCGGTCACCTGGACCACGCGTTTGTCGAGCCCGCGGGCGAAATCGTCGATCTCGCGCAACGTCTCGAGCTTGACCGGAAAGCTGTGGCCCGAGATGGGATCGGCATCAGTGTAAAGCGAGGTGTTTGTCCCCTTGGGCGCGTCGGCCAGCGTGCCGCCTCCGTCGCCCACAGCAAGCCGCGCCGTTTCCGAGGCGCGCGCGATCGAAGATTCGCTGATTTCGGTGGAATGCGCATAGCCCGCCACCTCACCGCGCACCGCACGCAGACCGAAACCCTCGGAGGCATCGTAGTTGGCGGTCTTCAACCGGCCATCATCAAAAGTCAGCATTTCCGAGCGTCGCCGTTCGAGGAAAAGCTCCCCATCATCTGCCCCGGCGAGCGCGTTTTGCAGTTGATTCAACGTGGTTTCGCGGTCGAGCGTGGTGTCGAACGGGCGGAAAGGAGCGTCTATCATGGGGCCTCGCGGGTTGATCTAAATCAAGGAAAGCGCCGTTTTGCCGCAAGCAACTTTCTTTATCTGTTTTCCAGAATATGGTTTGAACCCATCCAAACACAATGGGACGTGCCATGCGTCGGCGGGACCGGGTTCCGCACCCCCCGTGCAAGGACGCGCCCCTCGGACCAACACGTAGCCAACCGATTTGGGTGAGACATGCGCAAAACCTCTCTGCTGACCGGCCTTCTGGGTGCCTTTCTGGCCGCACCTGCCTTTGCTCAGGACCTCGACGTTGTGGGGCGTCCCACAGATGCCGGCCTGGGCTTTCAGCCGGCGGCGACGGAACTGGCCCGCGACCTGCAATGGCTCGATGGGATGATCCTGGTGATCATCACCGCCATCACGCTCTTTGTGGTGGCGCTTCTGGCCTATGTGATCTTCCGCTACAACCGCAAGGCCAACCCCAACCCCAGCTCGTTCACCCACAACTCGCCGCTTGAGGTGGCTTGGACTGTCGGGCCGATTGTGATCCTGGTCTTTATCGGCGCCTTCTCGCTGCCGGTTCTGTTCAAGCAGCAGGAAATCCCCGAGGCGGATGTCACCATCAAGGTGACAGGCTATCAGTGGTACTGGGGGTATGAGTATATCGGCGAAGACCTGATCTATGACAGCTACATGATCGGCGCGCCCTTCACCGGTGGCGACAACCGCCTGACCCCCGAGGTCGAAGAACAGCTGATCGAGGCCGGTTACAGCAAAGAGGACTTCCTGCTGGCGACCGACACCGCTGTTGTGGTGCCCGTGGGCAAGACCATCGTGATGCAGGTCACCGGCGGTGATGTGATCCACAGCTGGACCATCCCGGCCTTTGGCGTCAAGCAGGACGCCGTGCCCGGCCGTCTGGCGGAACTGTGGTTCAACGCCGACAAGGAAGGTGTCTATTTCGGCCAGTGTTCGGAACTGTGCGGGATCGCCCATGCCTACATGCCGATCACCGTCAAGGTCGTCAGCCAAGAGGTCTATGACGCCTGGCTGACCGCCTCGAAAGAGGCCGAGGAATACACCGACGTCCGCGCGGTTCTGACCAACTAAGCACAAGGCCGGGGGGCATCCCCCCGGGCGTCACAAGCGCAAGGCGGGCCAGCGGCCTGCCAACCCGCAGGAGAGACGATGAGCGACGCCAGCATTCAGACCACGATCCGTCACGGCGAAGCCGAGTTCGGCGACTATTTTGCCCTCTTGAAGCCGCGGGTGATGACGTTGGTGGTGTTCACGGCCTTTGTCGGGCTGCTGGCTGCGCCTGTTGCAATCCATCCCTTCATCGGTTTTTGCGCCATCCTCTTCATCGCCGTGGGCGGTGGGGCGTCGGGTGCTCTGAACATGTGGTGGGACGCCGATATCGACGCCGTCATGCGCCGCACCGCAAAGCGCCCCATTCCGGCTGGTAAGGTCACCGGGGATGAGGCGCTGGCCATCGGCGTCGCGCTTTCCGCCTTCTCAATCATCTTTCTGGGTCTGGCGACGAACTGGCTGGCCGCTGGCCTGCTGGCCTTTACGATCTTCTTCTACGTCGTGATCTACACCATGTGGCTCAAGCGTCTGACGCCGCAGAACATCGTGATCGGCGGCGCGGCAGGCGCCTTCCCGCCGATGATCGGCTGGGCGGCGGCCACCGGCGACATCTCAGTCGCAAGTGTTCTGATGTTCTGCCTGACCTTCATGTGGACGCCGCCGCATTTCTGGGCGCTCGCGCTCTTTGTGCGGATGGATTACGACAATGCCACCGTGCCGATGCTGACCGTCACCCACGGTCGCCGGTCGACCCGCGTGCATATCCTTGTCTACACCGTGCTGCTGGCGATCCTCGCCATCGGCACCGGCTTCACCGCCATTGGCGGGCCGATCTACCTCGCCGTTGCGCTTGTGCTGAACGCGCTCTTCCTGAAAGGCGCGTGGGACATCTATCGCCGCAATGAAGAGATGGCCGAGGCCGACAACTTTGCTGTCGAGAAAAAGTTCTTCAAGCTCTCGCTGCTCTATCTCTTTGCGCATTTCGGTGCGATCCTGATCGAAGCCGGCATTGACCGGCTGGGGGTCTTCGCATGAGCCTGTCGCGCCAACATGAGCTGCACAAGCGCCGCGCCGGGCGCAACAAGGGCGTCGGCATCGTGCTGGCCGCCCTGATCGCAATCGTCTTTGGCCTGACCGTGGTCAAGGTCAGTTCCGACAACTTCACAATGCAATCCGCAAACGAGGTGAACAATGGCAATTGAAGGCAAGCGCAAGACGGTCTTTCAGACGGTCGGTGTCGTCCTCTTTATGGGCGCCATGGCGTGGGCCTCGGTGCCGTTATATGACTGGTTCTGCCGGGTGACGGGTTATGGCGGCGCCACCGGTGTGGCCGAGTCCGCCGGCGATGAAATCCTCGACCAGACCATCAAGGTGCGCTTTGACGCCTCGAAAGAACGCGGCATGCCGTGGGATTTCAAACCTGTTCAGCTCGAAATGACGCTCCGCATCGGCGAAGAGGGGCTCGCGTTTTACGAGGCGCACAACCCCACCGACCGCCCAATTGCCGGCTCGGCGAGCTACAACGTCGCGCCCTTTGGCGCCGGGGCCTATTTCTCGAAAATCGCCTGCTTCTGCTTTGAAGAGCAGATCCTGATGCCGGGCGAGACGGTGATCATGCCGGTCAGCTTCTTTGTCGAGCCCGGCATCGTCAACGATGCCGATGCCAAACACGCCAAGCACATCACGCTCAGCTACACCTTTTACGAGATCGACCTGCCCGAAGAAACCCAGGCCGCTCTTGACGCGAATACGGATGCCACATCCGTCAATTAAAGCCCAAGCCTAACGAGGGAACCGAAATGGCGCACGCGAAAAACCACGATTACCACATCCTGAACCCCTCTATCTGGCCCCTGCTGGGCGCAGTTGCGGCGTTTGTGATGCTGTTCGGCGCGGTCATGTGGATGCATGACAGCGGTCCTTGGGTCTTTCTGATCGGCTTTGTCGCCGTTCTTTATACCATGTTCGGCTGGTGGGCCGACGTGGTGGCCGAAAGCCAGGTGGGCGATCACACGCCCGTCGTCCGGATCGGGCTGAAATACGGCTTTATCCTCTTCATCATGTCCGAGGTGATGTTCTTCTTCGCCTGGTTCTGGAGCTTTTTCAAACACGCGATGTACCCGATGCACCCCGACGGCATCAGCCCGGCGGTGGACGGCGTCTGGCCGCCCGCAGGGATCGAGACGTTTGACCCGTGGCACCTGCCGCTGATCAACACGCTGATCCTGCTCTGCTCGGGGATGGCGGCGACATGGGCGCACCACGCGCTGGTGCACGAGAACAACCGCGAAGACATGAAATGGGGCCTGATCATCGCCATCGTGCTCGGTGTGTTCTTCACCATTCTGCAGGGCTACGAATACGGCCATGCCGCGTTCGGCTTCTCGGGCAACATCTACGGTGCCAACTTCTTCATGGCGACCGGTTTCCACGGCCTGCACGTGATCATCGGCACGCTGTTCCTGTTTGTCTGCCTGATGCGCCTGATGAAGGGCCACTTCACCCCCGAAAAACATATCGGGTTCGAGGCCGCCGCCTGGTACTGGCACTTTGTCGATGTGGTCTGGCTGTTCCTGTTTGCCGCGATCTACATCTGGGGCGGCTAAGCGGGCTTTGGGGATTGCACCCCCCGCCCTCTGAGGTAAACCAAGGCGCGCGAGAGATCGCGCGCCTTTTTCGTTCCAACGCCGCACAAGGACCCCACGTGCAACGCCTGATCGCCCCCCTCCTGTTTGGCCTGGCCGGCACCGCCATCCTTGTGTGGCTGGGCACCTGGCAGATCCAGCGGCTGGCGTGGAAAGAGGGTGTGCTGGCCGAGATCGAAAGCACCATCGCCGCCGATCCTGCCCCCCTGCCCCGAATGATCGCGCCCGCAGAACAACGCTATCAGCCGGTAACGCTGAGCGGCGTGATTGAACCGGGTGAGCTGCATGTGCTCGTCTCGGTCAAACGGGTCGGCGCCGGCTATCGCGTGGTTTCCCCCTACCAGACCGAGGACGGCCGCCGCGTGTTGCTGGACCGTGGCTTTGTCCCAGTCGATCAGAAAGCCGCCCCGCGCCAGACCGGCCCGGCGCAGATCGATGGCAACCTGCACTGGCCCGATGACCGCAACAGCTCGACGCCTGACAATGACATCACCGGCAACACCTGGTTTGCCCGCGACATCGCCGCCATGGCCGAGGTGCTGCAAACCGAGCCACTACTGGTCATCGCGCGCAACGTGTCGCCAAATGACCCTGCCGTGACGCCGCTGCCCGTGGACACCAGCGGCATTCCGAACGATCACTTGCAATACGCGATCACCTGGTTCTCGCTGGCGGCGATCTGGGTGATCATGACGCTGTTTTTCATCCGCCGGCAAAGCCGCGACCGACAAGGCCTCTGACGCATATGCAGTATATCTCCACCCGCGGAAACGCGCCCGTTCTAAGCTTTGAAGAGGCGATGCTGTCCGGTCTGGCCCGCGATGGCGGGCTTTACGTGCCGGAATCCATCCCGCAGATGAGCGTGGCGGACATCCGCGCGCTGCATGGCCAGAGCTATGAGGAAACCGCCTTTCGCGTGATGCGGCCGTTTGTCGGCGACAGCTTCAGCGACGAGGTCTTCAGCGATCTGATCACCAAGGCCTATGCCGGGTTTGGCCATGGCGCCCGCGCGCCCTTGGTGCAGCTCGCACCTGGGCATTTCCTGCTCGAGCTTTTCCACGGCCCGACGCTGGCGTTCAAGGACTTCGCCATGCAGCTGATTGGCCAGATGTTCCAAGAGGCGCTCAGCCGCCGGGGCGAGCGTGTGACCATCGTCGGCGCCACCTCGGGTGACACGGGCAGTGCCGCGATCGAGGCGTTCCGTGGGCTCGCGTCCGTTGATGTGTTCATCCTCTACCCGCATGGCCGCGTGTCCGAGGTGCAGCGCCGCCAGATGACCACCCCGGTCGAAGACAATGTGCACGCGCTGGCGCTCGAAGGCGATTTCGACGATTGCCAGGCCCGGCTGAAGGACATGTTCAATCATTTCGAGTTTCGCGATTCTGTGCGGCTCGCCGGGGTGAACAGCATCAACTGGGCACGGGTGCTGGCGCAGGTGGTCTATTACTTCAGCGCCGCCGCCTCGCTGGGCGCGCCTGACCGCCAGATCAGCTTCACCGTCCCCACCGGCAATTTCGGCGACATCTTTGCCGGCTATATCGCCAAGCGCATGGGCCTGCCCATCGACCGGCTGATCGTCGCCACCAACCAGAACGACATCCTGCACCGCTGCCTGAGCTCGGGCGACTATGTGACTGATACGGTAACCCCGTCGATCTCCCCCTCGATGGACATCCAGGTGAGCTCGAACTTCGAACGCGTGTTGTTCGACGCCTATGGCCGCGACGGCAAGGCGGTGGCGCAGCTGATGGACGAGCTGAAATCCGGCGGCGGCTTCCGTGTCAGCCAGGGCGCCCTGCAAGCGCTGCAAGAGGATTTCGACTCCGGCCGGGTCAGCGAAGAGCAGACCCTGGCGATGATCCAGCATGCCAACCAAAACATGGGCGAGCTTTTGTGCCCGCATTCCGCCATCGGTGTCGATGTCGCCGAAAAGCTGCGGGATCACCGCACGCCCATGGTCACGCTTGCCACCGCGCACCCGGCCAAGTTCCCGGATGCGGTGCATCAGGCCAGCGGCATTCGCCCACCCCTTCCAAATCGGATGGCAGACCTTTATGAGCGATCCGAGCGTCTCACCCAGGTGCCCAATGACCTGGCCGCGCTTGAAACTCTCATTCAGGAGCGTATCGCCCAGTGACCGTCCAGACCGCAACGCTTTCCAACGGCTTTCGCATCGTCACCGAACACATGCCCGGCCTGCAATCAGCCTCGCTGGGCATCTGGGTTTGCGCCGGTGGCCGGCACGAACGGACCGAGCAGAACGGCATCGCCCATTTCCTTGAACACATGGCCTTCAAGGGCACCAAGACCCGCAGCGCCCTGCAGATTGCCGAGGCGATCGAGGACGTCGGTGGCTATATCAACGCCTATACCTCGCGCGAGGTGACGGCCTATTACGCCCGCGTGCTGGCCGCCGACACGCCGCTGGCGCTCGAGGTCATCGCCGATATCCTGCGCAACCCGGTGTTTGAACCGTCCGAGATCGAGGTCGAGCGCCACGTGATCCTGCAGGAAATCGGCCAGGCGCATGACACACCCGACGACGTTATCTTTGACTGGTTGCAGGAACAGGCCTATCCCGATCAGCCCTTGGGCCGCACAATCCTGGGCGAAACCGACCGGGTGAACAGCTTTGACCGCGACGATCTCTTGCGCTTTGTGGGTGAGCATTACGGCCCGGAACAGCTGATCCTCTCGGCCGCAGGCGCTGTTGATCACGACAGCATCGTCGCACAAGCCAAGGCGCTCTTTGGCGACATGCCCTCCCGCCCCGGCGACGCCGCCCTGCCCGGCACATTCCGCGGCGGCGAAAGCCGGCAGGAAAAGCAGCTGGAGCAGGCCCACATGGCGCTGGCCTTCGAGGCCCCGGGTTATCGCGATCCGGCCTTCTACACAGCGCAGGTCTATGCCATCGCTTTGGGAGGCGGCATGTCGAGCCGCCTATTTCAGGAGATCCGCGAAAAGCGAGGCCTCTGCTACACGATCTTTGCCCAATCCGGCGCCTATGCCGATACCGGCATGACCACGATCTATGCCGGCACCTCTGGCAAGGAAGTGGCTGATCTGGCGCTCTTGACCATCGACGAGATGAAGCGCGCCGCCGATGACATGTCCGCCGCCGAGGTTGACCGCGCCCGCGCCCAGATGAAAGCGGGCCTGTTGATGGGGCTGGAGAGCCCGGCCGCGCGGGCCGAACGTATGGCGCGGATGATGCAGATCTGGGGCAAGGTCCCGCCAATCGCGGAAACCGTCGCCCGCATCGACGCGGTCACCCTTGACAAGGTGCGCACCTTTGCCGAAGCGCAGGCTTCGCAGGCCCCGCTGGCCCTGTCGCTTTATGGCCCGGTCGCCCAAGCCCCTGATCTGGCACAGTTGCAGGCACGACGGGCCGCCTGATGCTGGGTCTCAAGCGCAAGATACGGCTTGAGACCGAACGGCTGAGCCTGCGCCCACCCGCGCATTCCGACTACAACGCCTGGACCGCCCTGCGCCGCGACAGCGAATCCTTCCTCGTCCCGTGGGAGCCGACCTGGGCCGAAGATCACCTCAGCCGCCGCGCCTTTACCAACCGGGTCTACTGGGCCAGCCGGTCGATCACCTCGGGCACAGCGGTGCCCTTGTTCCTGATCCGGCGCAGCGATGACACGCTGGTGGGCGCCATCACGCTCGACAATATCCGCCGCGGCCCGGCCCAGGCCGGCACCCTGGGTTACTGGATCGGCGCACCCTTTGCCCGCCAGGGTTTCATGGGTGAGGCCATCGCCGCCATGGTGCACCACGCCTTCGAACGGCTCGAGCTCAGCCGGATCGAGGCCGCCTGCCTGCCGGAAAACGTCGCCTCGCGCCGGCTGCTGGAACGCTCCGGTTTCAAATACGAAGGGGTGGCGCAAAGCTATCTGCAGATCAACGGCCGCTGGCGCACGCATGTTTTATACGCCGCCCTGCGCACCGACCGGCGCGGGCGCACCCAGGCAGGGTAGACGCGCGGCAATCAGTAGGCTGACCTTCGGCCCCGGTGCGCTATGGTTAGTAGGACGCAACACCCGGAGCCCGCCATGCGCCACCTTCTGATCGCCGGACTGATCTGCCTGCTCACCCTGCCCGTCACCGCGCAAGAGCGCCGCCCCAGCCATTGCATCGCCGTGGCCGACGCGGCCCCTGGTATCCAATACCTGCACAGGGCCAGTTGGACCAACCCGGTCCCGCAATACTCCGTCCGCCTGCATTACATCGCGCACGCATCCTTCCTGCTGCAAACCCGCGGCGGGCTGTCGGCCGTGACCGATTTCACCGGCTATATCGGCAATACCGCATTGATCCCCGATATCGTCACCATGAACCACGCGCATGAAACCCACTGGACCGCCAACCCCGACCCGGCAATCGCGCATATCCTGCCCGGCTGGGGCGAAACCCACGGCGCCGGCATCGACCACTACCTCGATCTCGGCGAAATCCTGGTGCGCAACGTCTCCACCGACATCCGCAGCCAATTCGGCGGGCGCGAGGATAACGGCAACTCGATCTTCGTCTTCGAGGTCGAAGGCCTCTGCATCGGCCATCTCGGCCACCTGCACCACGAACCCAATGACGAACAATACGCCGCGCTCGGCCGGCTCGACGTGGTCATGGTGCCGGTCGATGGCGGCTACACGATGGAACTGCCGGCGATGATCCGCGTGGTCCAGCGGCTGAAATCCTCCATCGTGATCCCGATGCACTGGTTCTCGGGCTACTCACTCGAAGTCTTTCTCGACGGCATCGCTGAAACCTTCGCCGTCGACCGCCGCGCTACCAGCGATATCGAGGTCAGCCTCGCCACCCTGCCGCCCCGCCCCACTGTGGTCGTTCTGCGCCCCTCCTGGCTGCGCGACCCGGAGTGACCTCGGATCGACGCACCAATAAAAGCCAAACGCGCCGGGGGTGTCGGGGGCGCAGCCCCTGACAGGCTGCGTGCCTTGAACGCAAACAACCCTGCGCGCGGCCCCGCCGCGCCCCTCTGGATCGCCGCAGCCCAGGCATGTTAGGCCAGCCCAAATCACCCACCGGAGCCACCATGCCTCTATCCCCCGCCGATGACGCCTTCGCCAACCGCCTCGCCGCGCATCTTTCTGCCGAGACTCTGCACAAGGCCGAACCGCGCTATCTCGAAGAGCCGCGCGGCCGTTGGGCCGGGGCCTCGGGCTGGGTGGCGCGTCCCCGCAACACTGAAGAGGTCGCCCAGATCGTCCGCTTCTGCGCCGAAGCAGACGTGCCGCTGGTGCCTTATGGTGGCGGCACGGGCCTCGTTGGCGGCCAGGTCGCCCCGGCAGAGCAGACCCAACCGCTGATCCTGTCGCTCGAACGGATGACCGCGATCCGCGCGCTCTTTCCAGATGAAAACGTCGCCGTGGTCGAAGCCGGTGCCATCCTCGCAGACGTCCAGACCGCCGCCGAAAAGGCCGACCGCCTCTTCCCGCTCTCACTGGCCTCCGAAGGCTCCGCCCGGATCGGTGGCCTGCTCAGCACCAATGCCGGTGGCGTTGGGGTGCTGCGCTATGGCAATGCCCGCGATCTGGTGCTGGGGCTCGAGGCGGTGATGGCCGATGGCAGCATCTGGCACGGGCTGCGCCGCTTGCGCAAAGACAACACCGGCTATGATCTGCGCCACCTGCTCTTGGGCGCCGAGGGCACGCTGGGCATCATCACCGCCGCCAGTCTCAAGCTCTTCCCCCGTCCCGCCAAGACCGGCACCGCGCTGCTGACCGTCACCGATCCCAAAGCCGCCCTCGCCCTCCTGTCGCTCGCCCGCGACCAACTCGGCGAAGGCATCTCGGCTTTTGAACTGATGCACCGCTGCGGCTTTGACTTTCTGTCGGAAACCCTGCCCGAGGTGCGCCACCCCTGGAACGCCCCGCCGGAATGGTGTGTGCTGATCGAACTCGGTCTGTCCCAAGGTGCCGACCCCACAACCGCGCTGGAAACCCTCTATACTGCCGCCGCCGAGCATGGGCTCTGTACCGATGGCCTGATCGCGCAAAGCGACAGCCAGGCGCAAGACTTCTGGGCCCTACGCGAACGCATCCCCGAGGCCAACCGCCTGATCGGCAGCATCTCAAGCCACGATATCTCGGTCCCCCTGGGCGAAATCCCCAACTTCATCGACCGCGCCGGCCCGGCACTTGCCCAGCTTGGCACCTTCCGGATCAACTGTTTTGGACATGTGGGCGACGGCAACCTGCACTACAACGTCTTTCCCG
>JASJCC010000136.1 GCA_030066175.1 Paracoccaceae bacterium
CGCCCGCGCGCCGGGGGCTAATATCATCACACCGCGATCCAGCAGGTTGGCGCGCAGATCAGCGCCTGCCGCGCCGGGCGTCGCGTAGTGCGGCAACCCCAGGGCGCGGTCGGCCCCCTCCTCCCAGACAAAGGTGATCTCGACCATGTCTTAGTCCGCCAAAGCCGCGGCGATGCGGTCGGCCAACTGTCGGGCGACCTGCGTCTTGCCCATGCGCTCCCAGGTCTCGGCGCCATCCGAAGTGATCAGGGTGACGGCGTTTTCGTCGCCGCCCATGATCCCGGTTTCCGGGCTGACATCGTTTGCGACGATCCAGTCACAGCCCTTGCGGGCGCGTTTTGCGGTGGCGTTTTTCACCACGTCATCGGTTTCCGCGGCAAAACCGACCACCAGGGCGGGACGTCCCTCGGGCATTTGCGACACCTCCGAGAGGATGTCGGGGTTTTCGACAAAGCTCAGTTGCGGCAGGCCGTCCTTGGTTTTCTTGATCTTGCGGTCGGACGCAACCGCCACCCGCCAGTCGGCCACCGCGGCGGCAAAGATCGCGGCATCGGCGGGCAAGGCGCCCAGCACCGCGGCGCGCATCTCGCGCGCGGTGTCGACAGTGATCACCTCGACCCCCGCAGGCGGCGGCACCGTGGCGGGACCGGTGACAAAGCTCACCTGCGCGCCCAAGTCCCGCAATGCGGCCGCCAATGCGGTGCCCTGCGCGCCGGAAGAGCGGTTGGCGATGTAGCGGACCGGGTCAATCGGCTCATGCGTGGGGCCGGAGGTCACAACCACATGTTTGCCCTGCAAGGCCCCGCCGCCCAGTGTCGCCTCGATCGCGGCGACAATCTCCAACGGTTCGGACATGCGGCCAGGGCCGAACTCGCCGCAGGCCATGCCGCCCTCGTTTGGTCCAGTGACGCGGACACCGTCGGCAAGCAAGGTCGCCAAGTTGCGCTGCGTCGCCGCGTGCTGCCACATCCGCACATTCATAGCCGGTGCAATCATCACCGGCGTGTCGGTGGCCAAAAGAAGCGTCGAGGCCAGATCATCTGCCGCCCCGGTCGCCATCTTGGCCATCAGGTCTGCCGTGGCCGGGGCCACCAGCACCAGATCGGCCACCCGGCTGAGCTGGATATGGCCCATTTCTGCCTCGTCGGTGAGGTCAAAGAGGTCGGAATACACCTTTTCCTCGGCCAGCGCCGAGACCGACAGGGGTGTCACAAATTGCCCTGCCGCGCGGGTCATCACCGGGGTCACCGCCGCGCCGCGTTCGCGCAATCGGCGGATGAGATCCAGCACCTTATAGGCCGCAATCCCGCCCCCGATGATCAGAAGTATACGTTTTCCAGCCAGCATTGCGGCGGTCTCCTGTCAGGTCGCCGCAACCCTAGTGCCGGAGCGCAGAGGCCTGCAAGGGCGGATCAGCGGCATCTGGCCTTAACGGAAGGCCTCGCAGGGATCGCCACGATCCACCGTCGCGGCGATTTCAACGCGGTCAAAGCCGCCATCCGGTTCGCCAAATCCCACTTCGCCCTGGCCAAAGGCAAAGACCGTGACATCAGGTGCCGCCAAGCGCAACGCCGCCGGCGCGCCCCAATCGAGCCGCGCGTGGCCATTGCCGGTGATCACCGCCACCGGTCCGCCAGTCTCTTGCAACGCTTGCTTTGCGGCGCGGGCGATCAGCGCGTCGCGCAGGCGCTGGATGTTCACCATGATCGGCAACATCTCGGCCGGCATGGCGTCACAATGCGCCGCCAGTTGTAGGGCCTCACGGGTTTCTTGCTGCTCTTCCGGCAACGGATCGCGCAGACCGAACGCGTCAGCCCCGTCGCCAAAGACATCGGCGATCTCCTCCCCCATCAGGCGCCGCGCCTCTTGCCGGGGCAAGGCAGCGCCGTAATGCGCGGCATCCGGGGCGGCGGCAAAGATCGGGTGGTACATGTCAAAATCCGGCCAGCCGCTTTCCTCCCAGCCCAGCGTTGCCTCCAAAGCTGGGGCATCACCGATCAGAGCCGGCACAACCTCAGCCGCCTGCGCAGGTGTCAGCATTTCCCAGACCACCGCCTTGGGCTGCAGATCGGCAACGATTTCCGCCTGGCGGGCGTGATGCGCCGGGTTGTCGTGCTGCTCCCCCAGGAACACCACCTGCGCATCAAAATCGCCCCCGACAGCCGATGCTGCGGGGGCGATCAAAAGGAGAAGAGCGGTCAGAAACCTCATGCGAGGAAGTGCTGTACCTCACGCGACTGCGCTTCCAGCGACTTGCGCATCTTGGTAAACGCCGCGGCCTCAAGCTGGCGCACGCGTTCCTTCGACAGGCCCAGCTCGTTGCCCAGGCTTTCCAAGGTGCGAGCATCGTCCCGCAGCTTGCGCTCGCGCACGATAAAGCGTTCGCGTTCGTTGAGCCCGTTCATCGCGGTGACCAGCCAATCGCGCAGTTGCGCGCGGTCGTGGCTATCTTCGACAATCTCTGCAGCCTGCGCGCTGTCATCTTCGAGCGCGTCGATCCACTCGCGACCCTCATCCTCGACCGATTGGGTGGCGTTCAGCGAGTAATCCGAGCCCGACAGGCGGCCTTCCATCATCTCGACATCGTGCAGCGGCACGCCAATCTCGGTGGAGATCATTTGCAGCAGTTGGTGTTTGTCGAGCGTCTCACCCGCAGCAGCCGCCTCACGCTCGAGCCGCGCCTGCACCCGGCGCATGTTGAAAAACAGCGACTTTTGCGAGGAGGTGGACCCGGTGCGCACCATCGACCAGTTGCGCATCACGTAATCCTGGATCGACGCCTTGATCCACCACACCGCGTAGGTCGAAAAGCGCACGCCGCGATCCGGGTCAAACTTGTCTGCCGCCTTCATCAGGCCCAGACCGGCCTCTTGAATCAGATCGTTCATTGGCGCGCCATAGCGCTTGAATTTGGACGCCATCGAAATGGCCAGACGCATGTAGGCGTTGATCAGCCGGTGCAGCGCAGCCTCGTCGCGCTCATCCCGCCAGGCATAGGCCAGTCTCAGCTCCGTCTCGGCATCCAGCAACTCAGCCTTCATTGCCCGACGGGACAGGGTTTGATCGTTGAATGCATCAAGTGCCATTGGTCGCTCCCCAGTGCGCCGCAATGCGGCTTCGTCTGTGTGACTTTCAAGGGGGAATACGCAGGCTTTTGCCGACCGGATCACTTGATTTGTGAAAAAAGTGCAAACAGGCCGTGCCTTTTGGCCACCGCGGATTAAGAGCGGTGATGCCCGCCCGCACATTTGAGCATTTCCCAAGGGCGCCGCGTTTCCGCTAAGCTCTGTTTGCAGAACAAGGACATACGGGGGCGAAATGAACGTTCTGAAGATCGGCGATTACGCCTATTCCAGTTGGTCACTGCGGGGCTGGCTGCTGTTTGAACAATTTGGCATTCCGGTGCGCTGTGACACGGTGGATTTCCGCGCCGCAGACGTGGCGGAGCAGTTGCAGGACAGCGCGCCCGCCCGCACCGTCCCGACCTGGATCACAGGCGAAGGCGCCGTGGTGTGGGACAGCCTCGCCATCGCCGAAGAACTTGCCGACCGGCACCCAGAGGCCGGCCTCTGGCCTGCCGACCCCGCCTCCCGCGCCACCGCCCGCAGCCTAGCGGCCGAGATGCATTCCGGCTTTGGCGCCCTGCGCAGCGACTGCCCAATGAACCTGCGCTGCGCCTATGCGGGGTTTGAGCCGTCATCAGACGTGCTGGCCGATCTTGAGCGGATCGAGACGGTCTGGAGGTATGCGATGGAACGCTTTGGCGGCCCGTGGCTCTGCGGCGCCTATTCCGCGGCGGACGTGTTCTTTGCGCCCGTCGCCGCGCGGATGGCCGGCTATGGCCTGCCCGTCGGCCCCGAGGCCCAAGCCTATGTCGACGCCCACCTCGCCGACCCCGCCTTCCGCCGCTGGCGCGCCATGGGCCTTGTGAAAGGCGCCGACCTGCCCTGGTACGCCCGCGATTACGCGCAAGTCCCCTGGCCCGGCCCCACTCCCATGCAAGCCAAACCCATAGAGACAGGCACCCCCATCAACACCGCCTGCCCCTATTCCGGCAAAGCCGCCACCCACCTGATGGAAATGGACGGCCGCATCTACGGCTTCTGCAACCCCTTTTGCCGCGACAAGACCGTCGCCGACCCAGGCGCCTGGCCGGCCTTCATGGCGCTGGTCGATTAACCCTTTTTTACCGACATTAACCATTCTCTAACCAAGCCTTGCCAAAGCTTCTGCCCGATTGGGAAAGGGAGCCAATGGTCGCGCACGCCTATACAGTTGCCTTCGAAGGGGTGGAGGCCCGCCCGGTTGAGGTGCAGTGCGCCGTTACCCCCGGCCTGCCGGCGTTTTCCATTGTTGGCCTGCCGGACAAGGCGGTGTCGGAGGCGCGGGACCGGGTGCGCACGGCGCTCAATTCCATGGCCATCGCGCTGCCGTCGAAGCGCATCACCATCAACCTGTCGCCGGCCGACCTGCCCAAGGAGGGCTCACATTTTGATCTGCCGATTGCGCTCAGCCTGTTGGGTGCGCTTGATATTCTGCCGAAGGATGTGATCGCCCAGACCATGGCTTTGGGGGAGCTGTCTTTGGACGGCGCTTTGGTGCCGGTGCTCGGCGCCCTGCCCGCCGCCATGGCCGCCGCCGAGGGCGACCGCACGCTGCTGTGCCCGCGCGCCTCGGGGGCCGAGGCGGCTTGGGTCGGGGATTGCAACGTGATTGGGGCTGCGAACCTGCTGGAGGTTGTGCGACACTTCACCGGGCAGTCGGTCTTGTCGCCCTCCAGCCCGGGGGAAGTGCAAACCCCCGACACTGGCCGCGATCTGCGGGACGTCAAAGGGCAGGAGCGTGCGAAACGCGCTTTAGAAATTGCCGCCGCCGGGCGCCATCACCTGATGATGGTGGGCACGCCGGGCTCGGGCAAATCCATGCTCGCCGCGCGTCTGCCCGGCATCCTGCCGCCGCTGCTGCCGGTCGAGGCGCTGGAAACCTCGATGATCCATTCGCTGGCGGGTATTCTGGAGGAAGGCGGGATATCCCGTTCCCGCCCGTTCCGTGAGCCGCACCACACCGCCTCGATGGCCGCCATCGTCGGCGGCGGACGGGGTGCCAAACCAGGGGAGATCAGCCTGGCCCACAATGGCGTGCTCTTCATGGACGAATTCCCCGAATTCCCTCGCACGGTTCTGGAAACCCTGCGCCAGCCGATTGAGACCGGCGAGGTCATGGTGGCGCGGGCCAATGCCCATATCACCTATCCTTGCCGCTTCATGCTGGTCGCCGCGGCCAACCCCTGCAAATGCGGTTACCTGTCAGACCCCGCCCGCGCCTGTTCGCGCGCGCCGGTCTGTGGCGAGGATTACTTGGGCCGCATTTCGGGGCCGCTAATGGACCGGTTCGATCTGCGGGTCGAGGTGCCGCCGGTGGCGTTTTCCGATCTCGATCTGCCGCCCTCCGGTGACAGTTCAGCCACCGTGGCCGCGCGCGTGGCAAGCACGCGGGTGATGCAGGCGGAACGCTATGACGGCGTCGACGATGTACGCACCAATGCCGATATCGGCGGGCAATTGCTGGAGGAGGTCTGTGCGCCGGACGCCGAAAGCCGCGATCTGCTGCTCAAGGCCGCCGACCGCTTTGGCCTTTCCGCGCGGGGCTATCACCGGGTTCTGCGCGTCGCGCGTACGATTGCCGATCTGGAAGGCAGCGCCGACATCCGCCGCCCGCATGTGGCCGAGGCGCTCAGTTACCGGCTGATGAGCGCGAAAGAGAGTTGATCCACCCCGCCACCTCACGCAGCGTGGCGCGCGCCTCGGGCAGCAAGGTTTGAAACAGCGGCCAGACATGCGGCAGGTCGGTCTCGATCACTTCGGTCACCGTCACCCCCTGATCGCGCAGCCGCTGGGTCATGCGCCGCGTGTCGTCCAGCAGGATTTCCGTCGTGCCGGCACTCAGCCAGACCGGCAGCGCGCCATCGAAGTCTGCAAACAAGGGCGACGCGCCAGGCGCATCCGCTGGCGCATCGCCAAGATAATGCTGCGCACCTTCGGCGATGCGCTCGGGCGGCAGAATGACCTCGGTTGCCGCGTTGGTTGTCAGGCTCTCGCCAGAGAGCGTGAGATCGGTCCATGGCGAAAACGCGAAACAGCCAAGGGGGGGCGGCAGCCCCTCCTCAAGAATCCGCGCCAGCAAGGCGAGTGCCAGACCGCCCCCGGCGCTGTCGCCGCCCAGCACAATGGGGCGGCCTTGGTCCGCAAGGGCGGCATACACCGCCAAAGCATCGTCCAGAGCCGCGGGGAAGACATGCTCGGGCGCCATGCGGTAATCGGGCAAAACGGCGGGCGCACCGGAGAGGGCCGACAAGCGGGCCAGCATGGCGCTGTGCGTCCGCGCTGAACCAAATACGTAGCCACCACCGTGGAAATAGAGGATCAGCGGCGTGGTACCGGTGTCATGCCCCTGCACCTCGAGCGCCGGCACCCCGGCAATCTCGCGCCGGATAAGCCGCGTTCCGCGCGGAGGATGGAAAAAGAACCGCGCCTTGATTTCGAAGGAGCGGCGGAGTTTTTCCGGGTCGCTGACCCGCGACAGGTGCGGGCGCTCCGTCAGCCTCAGATAGAGGTTGAGAGGGCGCCGCATCAGGCTCATGCGTGTTTGGCCTCGATCGCCTGCCAGATCTTTTCGGCGACGTTGATGTCGTCAAAGCGTTCGAGTTCCTGGATGCCGGTGGGCGAGGTCACGTTGATCTCGGTCAGCCAGTCGCCGATCACGTCGATGCCGACGAAGACCTGACCTTTCTCACGCAGAAGCGGGCCAATGGCGGCGCAGATCTCGCGATCCCGGTCGCTGAGCGCGATTTTTTCAGGCCGCCCACCCACATGCATGTTAGAGCGCGTTTCACCCGCCGCAGGCACCCGGTTGATTGCACCCACCGGTTCGCCATCCACAAGGATCACCCGCTTGTCGCCTTTCGACACCGAAGGCAGGAATTTTTGCGCGATCAGCGGCTCACGCGAGAAGCCGGTGAAAAGCTCGTGCAAAGAGGTCAGGTTGCGGTCGTTTTCGTCGAGACGAAACACTCCCGCGCCACCATTGCCATAGAGCGGTTTGAGGATGATGTCGCCGTGCCGCGCCTTGAAATCGCGGATCGTGTCGAGATCGCGTGCCACGGTTGTGGGCGGGGTGAGATCGGCAAAATCCAGCACCAGCAGCTTTTCGGGATAGTTGCGCACCCAGAACGGGTTGTTCACCACCTGCGTGCCGTTCGGCAGCTTGTCGAGCAGGTGGGTCGAGGTGATGTAATGCATGTCAAAGGGCGGGTCCTGGCGCAACCACACGACGTCATAGTCGGCCAGATCGACCTTGCGCCGTTCCCCCAGAACCGCCGGGGTGCCGGCCACGCGCTGGACGGTCATGTCATGCCCGACGGCCGTAATGCGCCCCTCTTCAAAGGCCAAGTGATCGGGAGTGTAGAAAAACAGCGTGTGCCCATGCGCTTGCGCCTCTTCGGCAAGGCGAAAGCTGCTGTCGGCGTTGATGTCGACGGCCCCGATTGGGTCCATTTGAAAGGCGACTTTCATGCCTGCTCCCCCGGTTCTGCGCCCTTTACATGGCGCAAGGGGGGGCGGGGTGCAATGGGCTCAGCCGTGGCCAAAGGCGTTTTCGATCACCTCAACCGCGCCATGTGCGTTCACCAGCGCCACGTCAAAGCGCAGGTTTGTCAGGTTGCCGGCGGGTTCCTGGGCCAGAAACTCCTCCGCCGTGGCGAAAATGCGCGCCTGCTGGCGCGGGGTGACGCGCAAGGCGGCCTGGGCAAAGCTGCGGCTTTTCTTGACCTCGACAAAGACGAGGCCGTCATCGTCGCGCAGCACCAGATCGATTTCCCCTGCGGCACCGCGCCAGCGCAGATGTGCCAGGGTATAGCCGCGTTGTTCGTAGTCGCGGGCAACGCAAAGCTCGGCCGATTGGCCGGCGTGGTATCCGGTTTCCCCGCGATGTCGCAACGTCGTCTGCATGGTCATCCCCGTTTGGCGAGCTCCATAGCGCGCTGGTAGATCGGGCGGCGCGGGCGGTTATACATCCGCGAAACGAAATCCGACGCGTCGCGCACCGACATGGTTTGCAAAGCCTCTTTCAGGCTTGTGTCTACGTCGGATTGGCTAAAGCTTTCTGAATCGCCTTTGCCGATCAGCACGACGATCTCACCTTTCGGGGGCGTGTCCGCGTAGTGCTGCGCAAGCGATGTCAGCGAGCCGCGGCGGCACTCCTCGAACTTCTTGGTGAGCTCCCGGCAGACCGCGGCCGGGCGGTCGCCCAAGGCCTCGGCGGCATCTGAAAGCATCGCGACCAGCCGTTTGGGGCTTTCGTAAAACACCAGCGTGGCCTCGATCCCGGCAAGCGCCGCCAAGCCCTTGCGCCGGGCGGATTTGGCATTGGGCAGGAAGCCGGCAAAGAAAAACCGATCGGTCGGCAGGCCGGCCAAGGTCAGCGCGGTGATCACGGCGGAGGGGCCCGGCGCGCTGGTCGCCGCAAAG
This sequence comes from Paracoccaceae bacterium, assembly GCA_030066175.1. Taxonomy (GTDB): domain Bacteria; phylum Pseudomonadota; class Alphaproteobacteria; order Rhodobacterales; family Rhodobacteraceae; genus JASJCC01. The sequence continues at coordinate 8,526 of JASJCC010000136.1, forward strand.
CCTGCCTCCTGCACCGCGCGCATCAGGTCAAAGCCAGGGTCGGAAATCATCGGCGTGCCCGCCTCAGAGGCATAGGCCACCGACCGCCCGGCCTCGATCTCGGCCAACAACCGCGGACGCATCCGGGCGCCGTTGTGGTCGTGATAGGCCAGCACCGGCCGGTCCCCCAGCGGAACGCCGTGAATCTCCAACAGCCTGCGCAGGCTGCGGGTGTCTTCGGCGGACAGAATGTCGGCCGAGGCAAGGATGTCGAGCGCCCGCAAGGTGATGTCGCGGGCGTTCCCGATGGGCGTGGCCACAAGGTAAAGACCCGCCGACAATTCCGCCTTTTTCCAATTCATCTCTGGACCCCCTTTGAGGCTTGTCTATGATTGCCTCTATTCCGCGCCGGGGGTAGCTCTGCCGGAGAAAGAGGGAGTGCGTTGTTCATGTTTGCTGTTTTATCCTATACCCGCAAGGCTTTGCGCGTTGTTGCCGCGGTCGCGGCGGCGGCCGTTCTGGCAGCCTGTGAACCGATCTCGATTGGTGGCTTGGGCCCCGGACCGGGCGCCGGGCGCACGGTCGATGCCAGCCGTCCGGTGCAGGTGGCGCTTTTGGTGCCGCGCTCGGATGCCGGGGCCGCCCCGGTGGCGCAATCGCTGGAGAACGCGGCGCGCCTGGCGATTGCCGAGGTCGGCGGCGGGCGGATCGATCTGCGCGTCTATGACACCGCCGGCACCCCCAGCACCGCCGCCGCGCAAGCGCAGCGCGCGGTGAACGAAGGCGCCAAAATCATCCTCGGCCCGCTCTTTGGAGCGGCGGCAAACTCGGCCGGGTTGGCGGTGCTGGATGACAACGTCAACGTGCTGAGCTTTTCCAACAACGCCTCGATTGCCGGCGGCAACGTGTTTGTCTTGGGTCCAACCTTCCGCAACACCGCCAACCGGCTGATGAGCTTTGCCAGACGGCAGGGCCGCGACAGCGTTGTGGTGGTGCATGCCAACGACACCTCGGGCCAGTTTGGCCGGTCTGCGATTGAACAGGCGGCTGCCTCCAACGGCGTGCGGGTTCTGTCGACACAGGCCTATCCGCTCAGCATCGAAGGGGTGACCGCAACCGCGCGCAGTGCGGGTGCCGCCGTTGTCAGCAGCGGCGCCAAGTCGGTCTTTATCACAACAGATGCGTCCAGTGCGGCGATGCCCACGCTGCTGCAAACCCTGCCAGAATCCGGTGCCAACCCGGCGCAGACGCAGTATATCGGGTTGACCCGCCTCGATGTGCGCCCCGATCTCTTTAGCCTGCCGGGCGCGCAGGGCGCGTGGTTCACCCTGCCCAACCGCGAATCTCAGGCGAGCTTTGAACAGCGGTACCGCGCCGCGCACGGGCTGTCGCCGCACCCGCTGGCCGGGCTGGCCTATGACGGTATCTCGGCGATTGCGGCCTTGCTGCGCCAGGGGCGCAACGACGCGCTGACCGGACGGGCGCTGACCCGCAGCAACGGCTTTACCGGTACCGGCGGCATCTTTCGCCTGATGCCTAATGGCAGCAATCAGCGGGCGCTGGCCGTCGCGGCGATCCAGAACAACCAGGTGGTAATCCTTGACCCTGCACCCAACGGCTTCGGCGGCGCTGGTTTCTGAACCAAACCCGCAGGACGCAATGCCGGACGACCTGATCGCCCCGGCAGCCGACATCTTTGACCTGACGCAGTTGCGATCCGCGCTCTTTGCCGCCCTGGCGGATCTGTCGGGCGAGGGCGCGGTGCGCGCGGCCACGGTCAAGATCCTGGCCGCGGCCCGCGATGCCGGGCGCACCCGGATTGCCGAGGCCTTTGCCGAAAAACCCTTTGACGCGGGCGGGACGACCCGGGCCTATACTTGGCTGACCGACGGGCTGGTGCGGCTGACCTTTGAGGTCGCGACCCAGCATCTGCACCGTGTCGCCACCCCGACCGAAGGGGAACGGCTGTCGGTAATCTGTGTCGGCGGCTATGGCCGCGGCGAGATGGCGCCGCATTCCGATGTCGATCTGCTGTTCCTG
>JASJCC010000133.1 GCA_030066175.1 Paracoccaceae bacterium
CGCGGCAAAAACTACAAGCGTGTAGGGCAGCCCAATGATCGCGGCCATGACAAATGCCGTTGCGCCCATCACCGGGGGGGCAAGCACCGCGCCGGTCGATGCACAGGATTCGATTGCGGCGGCCCGGGACGGTGGGATGCCGATCCGTTTCATCATCGGTATCGTCACCGCGCCGGTATTAGCGATGTTTGACAGAACACTACCACTGATCGATCCCAGCATTGCGCTGCCGACTACAGCCATGCGCGCGGGCGACAACCCTGTTTTCTGCGCGCATTGCAGGATCAGAGAGCCCGCGCCAAGCACGTTCATCGTTGCTCCGAACAGCGCATATCCAACGATCACCGAGAAAAAGACTCGCAGGGGCGCCGCGAAAACGCTTTCGCCGCTGTACATGTGAAAGGCGGCGCTCAACAGCGGGCCTGTCTGCAGACCTTCCAGAATACCCGGCAGTCGATCCGCAACGCTGGGCAAAACCGAGGCGAGCGCCGCGACGACAAAAACCGCCAAGCCGCCTTCAATCCAAAGTGCGATCAGCAGCAGACCCCACAACGTCAGCGCCAGATAGGCGGCCCAGTCCGGGGCCGCGAATTCCCAGGCCGACAAAAGCGCGGTCTTTCCAAAAACTGCGTGGATAAGCGCCAGGCTCAGACCCAGTACGCTCAAGCTAGCAAATCCGGTTCGGGCCGGGACTGTGTTGGCCTGCACCCCGCGTCGTGCAAATACAGCGAACAAGGCGATGCCAAGGCCGGTGGCCAGGATTTGCGTCGACACCACGGCCACGCCCATTTTGGCCGGAAGGTTGAATGTCAGAGCAAGCGACAGGCAGATCATCGCAATCGCGCACGTGCATTCCAACCACAGCATGCCGTTCGTAGGCACAGGCCGGCGCTCCGTCTGCATCGCCGGCCCCGCCGAGGGCCCGTTACTGCGCCTCAAATGCCTTCAGCGCTTCCGCTCGCGCGGTTTTCCATCCCTCGGCAAAATCCGCCTCATCCGCCGGTGCGTCTGCCGTGTAGGCAGACCACGCGGCCTGCAATGCCTCAGACCGTGCGATCAGATGGTCGTTATGCGCCTGCATGGCATCCGTCCAAACGCCGATTTCGTTGAAATAGTCCACGGCGCCTTGATGATATGGAATGACCCACTTGAAGTTTTGGCGATCCAATGCCCATCCGACAGTCTGCGGCATCGCCGCAGTGAAGCTGTCGTAGGATTGCGCGACGGCGGCCGTCAGTTCGTAAATAGCCTTTTGATCCGCATCGGCTTTGGCCAGCATGAAAGGATAGGGATATCCAGCGCCCTTCCACGGTTTGTCCTGGGTAATGCCGGCGCCCTTGCCGATTTCGATGGGAAAAAAGAATGGTGCAATGTCCAGCAGCTCTCCCCAGGATTGTTCGGGATTCGCAGCCATCAGGTCCGGCCAGTGAATTCCGGTCGGGCTTTCGGCGAGCCGCATCGCATGCGGCGTCGATGTTGTCATAAAGGCTGCGTCGGCCTGGCCGTTTATCACACCATCGACTGAAGCCTTGAAGCTTGGGAACTCGATCTTTTCCACATCGTCCCAGCTCAGCCCGGCAAATGCCAGGAATGCGGCCGTATTGACGTTTGTGGCGTCCGATCCGGTGACCCACGCAACCCGCCGTCCCTTGAGCTCTGGTAAAGTGTCGATTCTGGACTTTGCCGATGTCGCCAGGCCAAGCCCGAGGCTGCCCGAGGACATAAGCAGAAGGCGCACGGGCTGCGGGCCTTGTCCCGGAACACCGAAGACGCCGGCGCCTTCAAACGCGAAATAGGCGCCGACACCGCAAACGCAAATGTCCGCTCGACCGGTGTGAAGGGGGGTCAGCCGGGCTATGTCATTGCTGCCCGGTAGAATGCTGACCTCGTACTCGGCATTCTGGCGCAGCGCTTCGGCGATGGCCGAGGCCTGGGCATAGCCCGTCGATGTCGTGCCATATGCAGTCCAAACTTGATTCCTGTCCTCGGCAAATGCTCCCGAAGAAAAGGAAATGGCAAAAATGGTGCCGGTAAGAACCTTTCCAAAAGACATTTTCTCTCCTTCTTTCGTTTACTTAACGGTATCACAGGTATGCCGGTTTTGTTAGTGTTTCGAAACTCGATTGCAAAGAAATCTGGAATCCGGACATGCAAGAATTGCGATCCTCGGCACTTAACAGTGTACATGTTTTGGACTTGGGCCGCTACATCGCCGTTCCCTATGCGGCGATGCTGCTTGCGGATCTCGGGGCGCAGGTTGTGCGATTGGAACCGCCTGGTGGCGGCCCTGACCGACGGTTTCCGCCGGGTCCAGACGGGCAAAGCACCGTGTTCAGAAGCTTCGCGCGCGGAAAATCGATGGTATCGCTGGACATCCAGCAGCCCGAGGCACGCAACACGCTTGAGCGTATCATCGACCGGATGGACGTCGTCCTGCACAATTTTCCATCCGGACCTGCCACGAAGCTGGGTCTTGAGACCGCACAGTTTCAGGCGCGTTTCCCCAAAACCCATCTGGGCCGGGTTGTGGGGTTTCCCTCTCAATCTGCAGAAGCCGGCAGGCCAATGTTCGACTCGATCGCTCAGGCGATGTCGGGGGCGATGTCCATGACTGGGCCGCAAGCGAGCCGACCGGTGCGATCCGCGGTTCCCTGGGTGGATTATGCCGCTGGAAGCCAGCTTGCACTGCTGGTTTTGGCTTCGCTTCTGGCCAATCGTGACGCCTCGCCGCGCGCGCAAGCGTTCGAGGTCAGTCTCGTTTCGGTTGCACTGTCGCACTGCGTGCCGCTGGTCGCCGACGCTGTTGCGCACGAAGAACAATTGCACCCGATGGGCAATGAAACCCCGTTCGCGGTGCCCAGCAACCTTTTTGATTGCCTTGATGGACAGGTGATGATCTCGGCTGTCACGGACCGGCAATGGGCAGACCTGACGTCGGTGATTTCACCTGACGCTCCGGTGGTAGAGTTCCCGACGGCGGCTGAACGATTGGCGGCACGCGGCGAAGTCGATTCGCGCGTGGCGCAATGGTGCGCCGCGCATACCGTGGCCGACATCGTCACCAAGCTGGAACGGGCCATGGTGCCCTGCGGTCCGCTGCTGCGGCCCGACGCGGCGTCATTGATGGGTGACCGGCAGAGCTGGAAAGGCGCCGCGCTTGGTCCAGCGCCGGAGCACAACGACGCGTTGACGCCGGCCGCGGCACCCGGTGCCGACAATACCGGTTTTTACACGCAGCTTGGATTGACCCCGCAAGACATTTCAGACCTGACTGAAAAAGGGCTGATCTGAGTCCGTGCCTTAGCCAAGCCGTTCCAGAATCGTTCCGGTTGCCACGGCACTGCCGCAGCACATTGCAATCAGCGCCGCCGCGCCGTCGTTGTCTTCGAGGGCGCTGAGCGCGGTCCCGATCAGGCGCAGCCCGCTGGCACCCATTGGGTGGCCTACGGCAATTGCACCGCCCCATGGATTGAGCCGCTCAGGATCGGCGTCAAATTCCTGCAACCACGCCAACGGTACGCAGGAAAACGCCTCGTTGATTTCGAAATGGTCGAAATCCGCAATCGTCCGGCCCGACTTTTTCAGCAAGACACGGGTGGCGTCGATGGGGCCTTCGATATGCAACCAGGGGTCGGCGCCTGTTAGAACACGTTGAACCAGCCGGCCGCGAGGCATGAAACCGCGGCTTTCGGCCCATGCTTTGTCGGCGATCAAAAGCGTGGATGCACCGTCGCTCAACTGCGACGCCGTAGCCGCAGTGTGGCGCCCGTAGGGGCGGATCCGGGGCAATGCTTCAAGCGCCTCAAGCGTACTGTCGCGTACCCCCTCGTCCGCACGGAACAAAGTGCCATCGGGTAGTTCGATATTCACCAGGTCAAGTTTGTGAGAAGCAGCTTTCGCCTTGGTATGGGACCGCAGAGCAAAGGCATTCAAGGCATCAGTCTGCAATCCCCTGGCTTCGGCGATCCGTTCAGCTGCGCGAAACTGGCTCGGCAGAATATCGGGAAATCCGGCAGGCTTGACGCGGCCCGGTCCGTTCAAAGTACTGGCGCCAATCGGAACGCGGCTCAAGGATTCCACTCCGCAGGCAAGTCCGGCCTTGATTTCCCCGGTCGCGATCAGCGAACAGATTTGATGTGCAGCCTGCTGCGATGATCCGCAGGCCGCGTCGATGGTGAACGCCCCCACGGAGGGATCCAGCCGCTGGTCAAGCCATGCGATGCGGGTGATGTTGAACCCTTGTTCCCCGACCATGGTGACACAACCGCCGACAGCGATATCGACGTCCGACGAGGACAGTGCATTGCGCTCCAAAATGCGCCCTTGCAGGTTTCCCAAAAGGCGGGCGGGGTGAATGTCGCGCAAGGCGCCATCCCTCTTGCCAAATGGCGTCCGCAAGTAGTCGATGATGACCGGATCACCCATCTCCGGTTTCCTCCCAGTTCAGGCCCGCCACTATGTCTGCGAGTTCTTCACGTGACAAAGGCGGGGCCGAAGGCCGCGTTACAGGCCCCGGCGACCCGAGAATCGCGGACAAATCCATCCAGCAGCGGCATACCGCAAGCATGCGCTGGGCGTGTGCGCGTTGATGTTCAGGGTTTTCAGTCATCTCTGCAAGTTGCCCGATTGCGCGGCGCACCGCGCTGGCCCAGGACGTCTGGAACAACTCTGAATACGGCCGGGTCGAGCCTTCGGACAAACACATGCTTGCAGGGGCGCCGTCCCGGCCTGCCGAGAAGTAAGGGCGCGAGGTTTCAGCGCGCGTCACATCCGGAAATTCCGGTTGCGCCGTCCAGATGAGCGGGCCATGCACATCCGTTTGCGTCAGGGTTCCACCGGAAAATCCGAAATTCAAACGATGCAGCAGTATGTTGTGATTGTCAGGGTCTGCCGGGTCCATTTCCATCTGGATGTCGAGCGATGTCGGAACGCCGGAAATCTCGCCGGTGACGCTCTTCCATGGCGAGCCAGTTCGCGGTGGGGTGCTGGCGGGTTCGAGTGTCCAGTTTGCCAGACCGTTCGCCGCCTCGCCGATAACGTCCAACATTGCAAAACTCACTTGAAAGCTGCTTTTGGCGTTAATCCACTGGAGGGTTCTGAACTGGGATATCCGACGTACTGCCTGCAAGGTTTTGCGGGTTTCGGGAAAGTGAGGATAAAAACAGTTGAGCATGAAACATCGCCGGGCGGAATGCGCGACGCGCAACGTCTCGATCAATTCGTCGCGATGGATGGGATGTTCCTGAAGCACGTGAAGCCCGCGCTGAAGACAGGCGCGGGCCATGGCACTGCCCTGTCCGCCAAGCAAAGCTCCGCGCACAACAATGCAGGCCGCGTCAACATCGTCGGGAATGTCGGAAACAGAACTGAAATGCGGCACCCCCAGCCGGTCAGCGCAAGCCAGTGATCTTGGGCTGCCGCGCGATACGATGCCGGCAAGTGTCACATGACAGTCGGCGTGCGCCAAGGCTTCCATATATATCTGACCAAAGACCGATCCGCACACGACAACCCGGAGCTTTGACGGAGCCGGCATCAGATTTCACCGGTTTCGAAAGCCATGGCGCCTGTCGTACTGTCTGTGCCGACAACGCCGTCGATCCCGACACCAGCCGTCGTGAACGCTGCAAGAACCCCGGCTTGCGAAACCGGCAATTGGCCAAAACTGACGGCATTGATCGGTAATCGGTCCTGCTCGAACATCGCCAGGCAATAGTTTACTGCCGCAACCGAATAATGCGCGGCGCTGTCGGCGCATGTTGAGATCTCCAGCCTGCGGTCCTGTCCTGACGCGCCTATTTCCAGCCTGACGCGGCGCGAAATGGCGGTATCCAGCGGGTTTGGGCGCATAGTCGAGCAGCTGTATGTGTTTATGCCGTGGCTCCGACAAAAAGTCTCGGCTTCATCCGACAGAAATGGGCTCGCTCCGGTGGTCTGTTTGGCATCCTGCACCGTTCCGTTGCTCCAGATCTTGCCAAAGCGATCCCGCGCGGTCTGCAGCACGTTCCGGAAATCGGCCTGGCCAGCCGGTCCAAGCGGGCCACCGGGGGTGAAGTGCACGTCGATGAAAATCGGCGGCTCAAGGTACCGAGCGATCATGGCGGCCAGTAACTCGCTCCAACCCGGCATGACACCGCAGGCAAAAACCATTGGGGCCTGCAAATCTTTTGTTTCGATGTCCACGATGCACCCGGACAGATCCAGCAACGCTGTTCCGGTTTGTCTGCAGGCATGTGCCATGTTGGGCTGCACACTTGCAGCCGGACCGGCGGCGGACACAACCAGGTCACATTCCGCAACTGCTGCGATGCATGCCTCCAGGTTGGTCGCATCCAGAGGCAGGGCACTTGGGAAATCCGCGGTTCTTCCGGGCCGAACCAGCGCCACCGCCGCTATGCCGTCTGCTTGCCCAAGATGGTCATGAACCTCCTGACCCAGAACGCCCGTGGCACCGGTAATGCCAACTTTTAGTGCTGGCCGGCTCAATTTGCGAACTCCTGCACCAGGTCCGCCACTTGTTCGGCAGATGTCACGGGATGCCAAGTCACACGGCCCATCGTGAGCCTCTCAAGACTTTGTTCCTCAGAGCGTGTCGGGACGCGGGGGGCAAGGCAATGCACATCGACCGTCAGAAAAAGATCATCCGGGAATACCGGGACGTGCAGAGCCCCCGTCCACAGCACCAAACAGGTGTCTGTGCCGGTTTCCGAAAGTTCGACGCAGTACCGTGCGGACCCGGGTGCGGCTTCGGCACCAATGGCGACCACGACGTCGACCGGAAACGATGTGCTTCGCATGTTGTCATCAAGCCTGGCGATTGTGTGCCGCGCGGCCAGAGCATCCCGTAGCTCAGCCGCCTGAATTGCATGCTCTTTCGCGGCGATGATTGCGACCCGGGGAACAAGATGCTGAACGGAGGCTGATTCCGCCTTGGCTGTGGGCCCGCCTTCGCTGGACGTCCTTTCCAAACCGGCGCCGGTTATGACGTTTTCGATTGCCGAGAGGGTGCGACCCTCCAGCAGCAAAACAAGCACGTCATCGAAAAACACGCCGGGCGGGGAAAAGGTGTCCAGCAATCGGCCGGTGAACTGGGCGCATAGCAAGCTGTCCATCTGCAGCGTCTGCGCAGTCGAAGCCGGCGAAACCGGCCCCTCGATAGTGTCGGGAAGCAGCCGGACTATCTGGTCAAATCGCGCGTCAGACATCGGCGTGCAATCCGGTGGCGTGGCTCCGATCGGATCCTGCGCGAAATCGGTGGCCAAGATCGCGGCCACCGGTTCCGCATCGCTGAGAACTACGTGGTGCTCCGGCGCGACACCAAGATGCTGCTGTGCCAACCGTTTGATAGCCAATGTTTTGGGGATGTGTCGGTTCAGCAAGGCGGGCGCCACGAAAACGCACTGACCGCTGTCCGGGTGTTCGACGACACCAACCGACGGATACCCTGCCGCGCTGAAGCAGGTTTCCCAGTCAGGTCTGCTTAGAAACGGTCCGTCGCTTGTCTGGTGATCGACGGAATACAATGTTTCGATGCTGAACATGACCTGCGGGCGGTCGGCACACATTTCGACGGCGATCATGGCGCCTCCATCGGCCAGCAGGCTGCGCATTTGCCGCAGACTGAGTTCCGGATCGGTCGCCAGATGTAGCGCGTCGCCCGCGATAACGAGGTCATATCCATGCAGATCGAAACCTTGGATCAGCGGATGGTGATCCATATCCAAGTGCGCCACCGTCACGCGCCGGTCCTCCGCGAATGCGGCCTTTAGGTGGTCCCGCATGAACGCGCTGTTGTCGCTTGCAGTATAGGCAGCTGCATAATCCCGAAGTGCCTGCAAAACGGATCGTGTCGTCGCGCCGACGCCTGCGCCAAGCTCAAGAATTCGGATTGGACGATGCAAGGCGCGCGCCATGGCTTGCGCGCATTGCCCGACCAGGGCGTGAAGTTCCCGGTTCATCCGGCTCTGACCGAAAAGCGCTTCGGCGATATTCGTCGTTCCGTTGGGAAAGAACAGTTTCACAGGGTCTGCGTCCCCGGTCAGGACCTCGCCCATGGTCAGCGCACAGAGGCGAAAGTAGTCAAGAACGCTTCGGTCTTCGTACCCTTCTGCCTGGGCAACCTCACGCAGATCCGCCCAATCCTTCGGCTCCGGCGGTTTGGGTAGGTCTTGCCGCAAGAAGACCTTTCCGTCGCGCCGCTCCGTCCACCCGGCGCGCATCAGCGCGGCGGACCAGCGGGCCACAATCCGCGCCCGGTCCGGTCGGGCCCGCAGGCCATGTATCATGTTTTCTGTCGTCAGGGGTTGGGAGACATCCATGTCCCGCCGACGCATCAGATCAACCATTTCGGCCAGCGCGTAATGGTCCAGACGGGAAAGAAAGCCGCCATAGTCCGAGCCTTCGAAATGCGTTTTGCGAGCAACAACAAGGGCGTCTTCGGCTGCACCGAGATCGGCCTGCTTTTGGCCCATCGACAGTCGGGTGATCAACGCGGGCTTGGCATTCCGGTCCTCATACGCGACCTCTGCCTTCGCGACGTTTTCGGTTTCTTCAACGGCGGACAGGTAAATGTCTTTCGGGCCATGTACTGGCGCCGCAGCCAGCGAAAGCTTTGCTGCGACCGTTGCCACGAATGTGTCGAAGCGCGCCTTGACTTCGCGGTCAGTTAAGAAGCCGTCCCTTACATCCCATGCCAGCATGAGGTTGCCGCGGTTGAGGCCGATCTGGCAGTCGATCAGGACCTGAGGAGTCTGGCTGATTGAATACCCGGGTTCAAGTTGCGCCGGCATGTCGCCATTGCGCAGCATGCTGGTGAACACGAACGGTGCCAACACAGGTGATCCGGGCGTGGCGTCGCGCTGCAAAGCGCGCATCAGTTCAACGCCGCAAAAGGACATGTGCCCGATATCGCCAAGTAACTGGTTTTGTATCTGGCTGGCCCAGGCATCAAAGGAAAGCGACCCCCTCTGCCGCACATGCAACAGGATCGCGGTCGAGAAGTTACCAAAAGTGTTGCGCTCGCCGCTGAAGCGTGCGCCGCGCAAGCTCGTGGTGACATTCACAATCCAGTCAGGTCGCCGAACAAGTTCACCGATCGCTTCGGAATAGGCGGCCAGGATCACCGCGTTGGCGCCAAGTGGCCCGTCGGGGCTTTCGTCCGATCCGGCGCCTGCAGCATGATGCAGAACATGCTGATAGCGGCGGAAACGCGGCTCGGCGTGCCTGAGGCGCTGTTCGGTGCTTGAATCCGGTCTCCAGAGTGCATCAGCCAGTTCGGCGCGCCGATCCAGCCAAAACGCCCGGTCCCGCGCCCACTTCAGCCCGTCTCGCCGTCGGACCTGTTCCAGAACATGATCCGCAAAGCCGAGTTTCGGCAGTGCAGGCATGTCCATGCCATGTAATGCCCCTTCCAAGTCGGCCATCAAGGTAGAAATGCTCTCGAAATCGGCGATGATGAAGTCGATGGAAAAACAGATGGTTAAGACCTTCCCATTCGAAAGTGCCCGGATCGTCCACAGTTGCGGATCATCTTCGCCGTAGACCCGGTGCGACAACGACGCCCGGACGCCACATATCGCCTCTTCAAAGTCTTCTTCGCTCCGGTTCTCGATCTCAAGCACCGAAGGCACGTCCGGCCGAACCGTCTGATACCCCTGCCGACTAACAGTCGCCCGCAACATCGGATGGCGCTCGACAACCGCTTGCCATGCTTTTGGCAAACGTGGCGCTAGGGCAGCGTCAGCGGTGAGTTCTCCGTAGGCGTGACAGCCCAGCCCACCCAGAAACAAGCCCTTTGCGCGCCCCAGCAAAAACGCCTCCTGCATCGGGGTCATCGGAAACGCCTGTTTCTGCGTCGGTACGGACGGTCCGTCGCGATCGAAGTCCAGCAGGTTCAGGATCATCAATTTGTTGGTTTTCAGAAACGCGAGGGAGTCCGCGTCGAGCGTTCCCATAGGGGCGCGATAATTCAGTTTGTCACCGACCCGGCGCAGAGTGATGCCCTCTGCTTCCATTGCCAAGATGCGGTCACGGATTGTCATATTTCGCCTTCCTCCATCAATTCGGAGGCGTTCGCTGTTTGTGACTGGATATGTGCAGAGAGGTCGGCGGCGTTCGCTTCGAAGAAAACCGTACGAAGTGCGAGCCTGACGCCAAAAACCACGTCCACTTTTTCCACAAGCCGAAGTGCGATCAGACTGTCGCCGCCGTCGCGCAGAAAACTGCGGCCCAAGCGCGGGTCCGCGCCCAGCAGATCGTGCCAAAGCGTCGCAACGGCCTTTTCGGTTGCTGACGTCGGAGTCCAGAGGGCGGGTTGTCGGCTATCCCGCTCCGCAAGCGCGATCAGCGCGGTGCGGTCCAGCTTGCCGTTGTTCGTCACGGGCCACTCTGCCACCGGGAGAATGCGATTGGGGGTCATCGCGAGAGGCAACACATCTTCCAGCTTAGACAGCAGTCCCTTTTCGTCGAAATGCGCGCCGGCGCCCTGCCGCACAAAGCCAAGGATTCGCGCAGGTGGACCCGGGTCCGCAAGCGCAACAGCATCTTCGATGCCGGGAAGGGAGGCGAGGATTCGGGTGATTTCTTCGCAC
>JASJCC010000134.1 GCA_030066175.1 Paracoccaceae bacterium
GTTGTCGGGCAATCCGGTGGCGGCGGCAGCCGGTCTCAAGACGATGGAGATCCTGCGCCGCCCGGGTCAGTATGACCAGCTGCGCGACCTGGGCAAACAGCTGATGGATATGCAGAGCAACGCGCTGAACGCGGCTGGCATCGCGCATCACATCTGCGGCGATCCAACGCTCTTTGACATCTATTTCACCGGTGGGGATGTCTTCGATTACCGCACGGCGCGGCATGACGATCCGGCGCGCAACGAGGTCTGGAACGCGGCCTTGCGCAGCCATGGCGTCTTCAAGTCACCCGGCAAGCTCTATCCGTCGCTTGCACTGACGGCTGACGACCTTGCGCTGACCGAGACCGCGATTGGACACGCGACCAAAGCCGTCGCTGCCCACATCACCCAGGCCGCCTGATACAAAAAAACCGGGCGCAAAGGACGCGCCCGGTTTCTAAGTCCGCAGACCGGGTCAGAACTGGAAGATCAGGTCGTCGACAATCAGCAGATCGTCGTTCAACGGGATCAGGTCATCCGGATCGTTGGTGAACGGGTTGGTGTCCTGCACGACCCCGGTGGTGGTGAAGGTGACGGCCACGATGTTCTCGAACGCGCTGGTTTCCATCTCGGGTGTGCTGAGGTCATCGAAGACGAAGTTAACGTCGTCGAAGAATTGACCGCTTTGGAAGTCGAGCAGCGTTGGCGATGACGAGCCAACGGTGATGTCGAACGACCCGACCTCGACAAATTCGTACTCGCCGAAGGTGATTTCTTCAAACCGGTAGGTGGTAATTGTCACTGTCTCGGCAGCGCCCGCCGCCAGGGTCAGCGACATGCTGTCCAGGTCGAAACTCGGTCCAAAGATCGCTTCCGGCCCCGCGAAGTTGAAGAACGGGCCGTTGCCGACCGTCGCCGTCGATCCGGGCGAATAAAGCCCGGCGGTGTATTCCGGCGGGGTCGGGCTGTCGAAGGACGATAGCTCCCCTTCGATCACACCGACAGTGACGCCATTCTCGGTCGTTTGCCCGTCGGCGAAGGGCGACTCGATCAGCACGGGACGTCCGTCCCCACCGGTGCCGACCGTGTCTTCGACATTGGCCGCGAACGCCGATGCCGCATCCACGATTACGCCTTCCTCGATCTCGCTGATGGCAAGCGTGGCGCCCGCGCCAAGCTGAAAGCCTTCGAAGTCTTCAATGGCTGTGACTTCAACTGGCGGAAGCTCTGGTCCGTTGACGGTCACGTCCACCTGGCCAGAGGCCGTCTGGTCGCCGTCAGAGACCGTGTAGTTGATGGTGAATGTCTCGGACTCGCCCGGGTCAATACCCAGTTCCGCCACGTTGATCCGGATAAGACCGTCCGCCAGGGTCAGCGGGTTGATATCGACCAGCCCGTTGCCGCCGATATCCGTGCCACCGGGCAGAACGGCCAGCGGATCGCCTTGCGCATCGGTGAGCGTCACTGACGTAAAGGTCAGCTCATCCCCGTCGGCATCATCCACCAGCCCGTTGAGATCAAACTCTATGCTGTTGCTGGGATCAAAGATAACGTCGTCGGGCAGGGTGCGCGTTTCGGTGCCGTCCTCAGCCGTTGGAGCCGTGTTGGTGGACGATCCGGTCAGGTTCAGCGTAACAACACCGCTGGCCGTTTCCTGGCCATCGGTGACCGTGTAGTTGACAAAGAACGTGCCTTCCTCCTCGTCCTCCAGCCCAAAGGCCGTTGGATCCAAGGTCAGCGTGCCATCGACGAGCCCGGTGCCGCCCACTTCGCGCGGGTCAAAGGGCAGGGGATCGCCATTGCCATCGGTAAAGCTGATGTCGATGATGTCCAGCGGATCGTTGTCGGGATCCGAGGCCAGACCGGATGGGTCGGTAAGGTTGATGGTGATCAGGCCGTCATCTTCGGTCTGGGTGATTTCATCATCGCCGGCCACCGGCGGTGCGTTGGTGGGCACCTCGGGTGGATTGTCAACCGACAGGGTGATGATCCCGTCATCCGAGCTGTTGGGCTCACCGGTGCCGTCATCCACCGTGTATTCGATGGTAAAGTCGAACTGCCCGCCATCCGGCACGTTCAGCCCATCAAGGTCGAGCGTGAAGATGTTCGAGCCTGCCGTGGTTTCCACGAACTGCACCGGGGCGTCCCGGCCGCCCAGGACCAGAGAGATCGACGAAATGTCCAGCTCACTGATGCCTTGTTCGAGGTCGCTGATGATCGGCAGCCCGCCCACAAGCAAGGTGTTGAAGTCGAGCGTCAGGGTGTTCGGCCCGGTTTCATCGATTGTCGCGCTGATCGTGGTATCGCGTCCCAAGGGCGCGGTATTGCCGCCCGGCGACGGTTCGCGCACATCGACTGTCACCGTGGCGGAGTCGGTGCCGCCATTGCCATCGCTGATGGTGTAGGTGAACTCATCAATCCCGACAAAACCGGTATCCGGCGTGTAGGTAAAGACGCCCCCGGTTTCCGTCACCGTGCCATCGTTGGGCTGGGTGAAAGTGTCAACGGTCAGCGTGTCGCCCTCGGCATCGGTGTCATTTACCAATACGTTGATGTCGACCGCCGTGTCCTCTGCGGTGATCCCGAAATCCTCGACCGCATCGGGGTCATCGTTGATCCCTTCGATCGTGATAGAGACGGTTGCCTCGTCGACATTGCCGTTGCCGTCCGACACAGTGTAGGTGAAGCTGTCCGTCGTGAATTGACCACCGCTCAGAGCATCAAAGGCCCCGTTCGGGTCATAGCCGAACGTCCCATCGCCATTGTCGATCACCGTGCCTTGGGTGCTGGCTGTGTCGATCCCAACCACCGTCAGGGTGTCGCCATTGGGGTCGGTATCATTGTCCAGCACATTGTCGGTGGTAAAGGCGGTGTCCTCGTTGGTTTCAAAACCCGGACCGCCGTCATCGACGGCCACCGGGTCATCCGCGGCGCCCGCGATCGTCACCGTCACCGTGGCTGTGGCAAAGCCTCCATTGCCGTCGCTGATGGTGTAGGAGAAGCTGTCGGTCGCAAATTCCCCGTCTTCCAGGTCTTCGAACGCGCCGTTCGGATCGTAATCGAACGTGCCGTTGCCATTGTCGGTGACCTGACCAACGGTGCCTGTGGTATCGACATTGACCACCGTCAGGGGATCGCCATTCGGATCACTGTCATTGTCCAGCACATTGTCGGTGGTAAAGGCGGTGTCCTCATCGGTTTCGAAACCTGGGCCGCTGTCATCATTGGCCACGGGCGTGTCGTTCGACCCGACGATCTCGATTGTCACCGTTGCTGTGTCGGTGCCGCCATTGCCGTCACTGATCGTGTAGGTGAAGGTATCGGTCGCCGTCTCCCCATTGTTGAGGGCGTCGAAGACACCGTTCGGATCATAACTGAACGTGCCGTTGCCATTGTCGGTCACAATGCCCTGCGTGCCCGTCGTGTCGATCGACTGAACGCTGAGGACGTCATTGGTGTCGGGATCGGTGTCGTTTGTCAGCACACTGTCGGTGACCAAGGTTGCGTCTTCGTCGGTTGAGAAACCGACACCACTGTCATCATTCGCCGTCGGCGCATCGTTTTCGCCGTCAATGGTGATCGTCGCGGTCTCGGTCGACGACAGGCCATTGTTGTCGGTCACCGTGAAGGTAAAGGTGTCAGTCGCCGTTTCCCCGTCTGCCAAAGCTTCGAACTGGTCGTTCGGGTCATAGCTGAACGTGCCGTCGCCATTATCGGTCACCAGCCCGGTCTCACCCGTAAAGGTAAAGCTGTGGGTGTCATTGGTGTCGACATCGGTGAACGCATCCGGGATCAGCACCGCCGGGCCATCTTCGCTGACGCTCTCAGACACCGGGACAGCCACCGGCGCATCGTTTTCGCCATTCACTGTCAGGTTGATCGTGATGTCGTCAACGCCGCCATTGCCATCGCTGACCTGGATCGTGACCTGCTCAACCGCCGTCTCACCAAAGGCCAGGCTTTCAAACCCGCCATCGGGGTCGAACTCAAAGGTATAGCGCACGCCAGTGCCCAACGTCGGCGACAGCGGTGTCGTCGACAACAAGGTCAGCGATCCGGCACCTGAGAGGGCAAAGCTGTCAAGATTGATCGCATCGCCGTCAAAATCATAAGCGTCGATCGTAAAGACAACCGCGCTGCTTTCATCGGTGGACTGATCATTGCCCACCAGCAGCGGCGCGTTGTTCGTGCCATCCACAAAAAGGGTGAAGTCGTTGAACTGCAGCTGTTCGACGTCTTCGAGTTGGTCCGTCCCCAGATCGCCATCGTCCGGGTTCAGATCGGTGACGGTCAGCTCGCCGTCATCATCATCATCATCGTCGTCGTCATCATCGTCGTCGTCATCATCATCGTCGTCGTCATCATCATCGTCGCCGCCAAAATCGATGTCGAAATCGAAAATCGAGCCATCATAGACCGCAACATCATCGCCTTTGCCGCCATCGATGGTGTCGTCCCCTTCACCCCCTTCGAGAACGTCATCGCCTTTGCCGCCGTCAAGCTCATCGTCGCCTTCGCCGCCAAGCAGCGTGTCGTCGCCTTTGTCGCCTTCAATTTCGTCATCGCCAGAGCCGCCATCAGCCGAGTCGTCACCCTTGCCGCCCTCGATCTCATCATCGCCAGCGCCACCAAGCAGCGTGTCATCACCCTTCTTGCCTTCAAGCTCATCGTCCCCGCCGAGGCCGTCGAGCAGGTCATTGCCGCTCGTGCCTTCCAGCTCGTCATCACCCGGCGTGCCGGTCAGAACGACACCACTATTGTTTCCGTTTGAAAAAGGCATGATCCACTTCCCCCGTGAAAAAGGTGTTTCCGCAAAAAAAGGCTTTACCGTTAACGATTGTTAATCGAATTCAGTCCCGAGAGCCGTTGTTTGTCAAGAATTTACGCGGCGAAGCAGGAAACTCGCGGGTGATTTCCACCATGGTTCTAGCTGCTTTGCAGCAAAACAATTTTGGGTTGATGTACTTGTATCGATTTCGCCCCGGTCACCGGGAATCTGTCTCGTTTTTGGCCCGCGAATTCCGAGTATTTGGTGGAACAGAGTTATTGCGTTGGAGAGAGCCGGTGGTGGACACGAATTCATGCTGTAGACCGCGAATGCGAGATCGGTGCCTTCACTCGTGCCAGCTTGACTGAATTCGTCAATCGCTACTCAAACGTCTCCGCGTAAGACCGGGCGTGGGTCTGGCCTTCGGCAATCTGCGCCATGAAACTGGTCACGTAGGTCAGATATGCGCTTTCGACCCAGAGGGTTAGGCCGTTTGATGTGCCGGTCACAAGGGCTGGAACGCCCGCAAAGTTGACAGCGGCGGAAGGTGAGTCCCAGGGCGGCGCCGAGGTCAGGCCATGTGCCAGCAGCTCTGCGGCATTGGGACCGATTAGGGATAAGCAGGCATAGCGCCCGCCCGCCGGGCTGAGTGCGAAACCTTGTGGATGCCAGCCTGGCTGCGACTCCATAGGCTTAGCCGTGACCAGCAGCGCCTGATCGCGCGCGATACGGATGGCGTGGTCCGCCGTCCCGGGGGTGTCTGCAAAGCCCAGCATCTCGGCATCAGGTGCAAGGATGTCCAAACCGGCCTGCAGATCGCCGGAGAGCAGGCTTTGACAACCAACTTCCACACGGGTGACCCGGCAGCCGGGCAGTTCGATTGTGGTGCCGACGGCCAATGGCCGATCCGTCCAGATGCGCTCATCCATGCAGCCGCTCTCCTTTGGGATCAAACGCGCAGGGTAGTGTCACCTCGGCGTCGCGGACGATGCCGTCGTTGAAGAGACGCACGGTCTCACCGATCCTGTTACGCCCGTTTTCCAGCAGCGCCAGGGCGATGGGGCGGCCCAGGATTGGGCTGACATAGCTTGAGGTGACAAACCCCAGCGACCGGCGCGGGCCGTCGGTCGGGATCAGGTGAGAACCGGTTTCAATCACCGTGCCCCCCTCAGGCACCCGCAGCCCCACCAGCTGCCGCCGCGTGCCGCTTTGCGCCTCGGCCGTGAACAGCGACCGCTTGCCAAGGTATTCATCCGCGCGCTTCAACCGTGGCCCACCCCAGCCAAGGTCCTGCGGCATCGTCGACCCGTCGGTATCCTTGCCCACCAGGATAAAGCCTTTCTCCGCCCGCAGGATCATCACCGCCTCGAGCCCGATCCAGCAGCCGCCCAGCCCGGCGAGCGCGTGGTCCAGTTGCCGATGCAGGCCCTCCGCCAAAGAGGTAGGCACGCTCAGCTCATAACTCGCGTCACCGGTGAAACTCACCCGCGCCACGCGCATCCTGTCGCCTTGGTAGGGGATGTCGCCGACCCCCATATGCGGTAGTTCAGGCAGGGGGATCCCAGCGGCATGGCAGAGGGCACGGGCCTTCGGGCCAGTGACGGTCAGGGTGACAAAGCCTTGGGTCACGTCATGGATGAACACTTGGTCGCGCCCGATCAGGTCCTGCCGCGCATCTTCGAGCCGGTAGCGCACGCCGTCCACATGGCTGGACGAGGCCGAGACGACGAAGTGATCCTCGGCCAACCGCAGCACGACCCCGTCATCATAAACGATGCCGGCCTCCGACAGCATAAATCCATACCGCGCGCGGCCCGGCTTGAGCGTCGACATGCGGACATAGCCGGTGAAATCCAAAAGCGCCGCAGCACCCGGGCCGATCACCTCCAGCTTGCCCAGCGGCGAGGCATCGTAGATGCCGACGGATTGCCGGGCGGTGAGAGCTTCGGCCTGTGCCAAAGCCGTTTCGTCGCCGTCGCCATAGACCGCCGGGCGCAGCCAGCCGCCATATTCGCGGAAACGGGCGCCGTTTTGCTTGTGCGCGTCTTCCAGCGTCAGGCGTTTCGGCGGGTGATAGAGCGCGCCGCGGGCCGGGCCGGCGATGGCGTTCAGCGGGACTGGCTGGAACGGCGGGCGGTAGGTGGTGGTGCCGGTTTCGGGGATCGTCCGGTTGGTCAGGGCGGCCATGGCGGAAAGCCCGGCGAAATTCGAGGTGCGGCCTTGGTCCGTGGCCATGCCGAGCGTGGTATAGCGCTTGAGATGCTCGACCGAGGTGAAGCCTTCGCGCGCAGCCAGGGCCACGTCTTTCAGCGTCACGTCGTTCTGCAGGTCGATCCACTGCCGGCCGGGCAGGGCGGGGTCGGGGCGGAAGGGTATCGTTTGTTGCGCCCCTTGTGACGGTTTGCGCTTGGGGTCTTTGCCCGCCCCGGCATCGCGGCCTTCCGCAACGGCTATTGCCAGGTCGAGCGTGCCGGCTGCAGCGCCGACAACCGTCATCGGTCCGGTGCCGGGGCGGGGCAGCAGCATGTCGCGGCCGTCGTCCCAATCCAGCTTGCCCCCGGCCTGACACCAGAGATGCACACTTGGGGTCATCCCGCCGGCGCAGAGGATCGTATCGCAAGGCATGTCTTTTCCGTTCACCATCGCGCCGGTGACGCCGCGCCGTCCAAGAGCGGCCTTGATCCGGGCGCCCGTGATCTGAGGAATGCCGTCAGTCTCCGGGGCCTCCGGACGGCTGTCGATCAGGGTCACCTCGGCTCCGGCCTGCGCCAGAGCTTGCGCCACCGGCAGGCTGCTGTCGCAGGCGGTGGCGAGCAGGATCCGCTTGCCCGGCACGCAACCGTAAAGCTGCAGGTGATGCAGCGCCGCCTCGGCCGACATCACGCCGGGCCGGTCGTTATTTTCAAACCAAACGGGGCGCTCGATTGCGCCCGCCGCAAGGATGCAGCGGTCTGCCCGGAGGCGCCAATGCCTTGGGCGCGGCCCCCGCTGCCAAGCCGCAAAGGTGCCGTGATCAAACGCGCCCCACAGCGTGGTGTCGGTCAAGACCCGCCCACCTGCGGCCTCGATGGCGGCCTGCGTCTCCGCCACGAAGTCTCGCCAGGGCGCGCCGTCGATCTCACCCCCGCGCCAGCGCAAGCTGCCGCCCAGATGCCGCGCATCCTCGACCAGCCAGACGACCCGCCCGGCCTCTGCCGCCGCTTTCGCCGCCGCCAACCCGGCGGGGCCTGCGCCGATTACCAGCACCTCGCAGGTCGCCGAGACCTGCGTAGCATCGGCGGGAGGTGCATAGTGCGGATCGACACGGCCAAGGCCGGCCATGCGGCGGATCATCGGCTCGTAAAACCGCCAGGGCAGGGGCAGGAAGGTCTTGTAGTAGAAGCCGGCAGGCAAGAAGCGATGAGCGAGGTCCAGCAGGCCAAAGATATCGCGCCTTGCATCGGGCCAGGCGTTGACCGACCTCACCTGCATCCCGTCCTGAGCATAGGTCAGCGTGGCGCGGGCGTTGGGCATATGAGAGCCGTCATGCCGGACGTCGAACACCGCGTTGGGTTCTTCGGCCCCCAGCCCCCAAAGGCCGCGGGGCCGGTGATATTTGAAACTGCGCCCCAAGATGCGATGATCGGACGCCATCAGTGCCGAGGCCAGCGTGTCGCCTTCAAAACCGCGGACAATCTGGCCGTCAAAGGTGAAGCTGAGCGGCCGGTCGCGGTCGATCTCGGACCCCAGAGTATCGTGCCGCCATCCACTCATTCGGCGACCCCTGGTAGGGGCTCTGTGCCTATGACTTCGCGGGTGACCGTGTCGCGGGTCAGGATGAAGTATTCCCCGCAGGTCAGATGCAGCCAAACCTCCCGCGCCGGGCCCTTGGGCGAAGCATTCTCATAGAGATAAGTCGACCAATCCTGATCCGACACCGCTCCAGCCGGTTCCGGGCGGGCTTGTCCGGCTTCGACGGCGAAGTGAAACTCGGTTTCATCGCGCAGACCGCAGAAGGGGCAGGGAAATCTTTGCATGAATGTCCTTTCTGCCTACCGCTTCGCTACTTGAGGCATGATGACTCCCCTAATGCGCGATGCCGGAGCCGGCGGCTTCGTCGATCAGCCGGCCTTGGGCAAAGCGTTGCAGATCAAAGGGCCGGCTGATCTCGTGATGCTCACCAGTCGCCAGCAGATGCGCCAGCAGCCAGCCGCCCGCCGGGATCGCCTTGAACCCGCCGGTGCCCCAGCCGCAATTGATGAAGAGACCCTCAGGCCCTGCCGGGCCGATCAGGGGCGAGCTGTCGGGCACCACGTCCACCACGCCCGCCCATTGCCGCAGGAGCTTCAGCTGTCCAAAGGCGGGAAACATCTCCAAAAGCCCAGCGGTTACCGCCTCTTGCACCGGCAGATTGCCGCGCTGCCCATGGGTGGGCACGCGGTCGAGCCCGCCGCCAAAGACCAGCTCCCCCTTGTCGGACTGGCTGACATAGGTGCCGGTGCCGAGATAGAGCAGTACCGTCTCGAGGCAGGGTTTCACCGGTTCCGACACAAAGGCCTGCAGGGCGTAATCGTGGATTGGCAGGGAGACGCCTAAATGCGCCATCAAGCCCGGCGTGGCGCCTGCGGCGGCGATGCCGAGACGCTCGGTCTGGATCGGGTCAAGCGTGGTGTCGATGCCAGTGACCGCGCCGTTTTGCACGTAGATGCCGGTCACCTCGCACTGCTCGATGATGTCGATGCCAAGCGCACTGGCGGCGCGGGCATAGCCCCAAGCCACCGCATCATGGCGCGCGGTGCCGGCGCGGCCTTGCCATATGCCGCCCATCAGCTTGTAGCGCGCGTCGGGCGCTGAATTGGCCAAAGGCACCCGCGCGGCGGCCTCTTGTGCGCTCATCAGTTTGCCGTCGACGCCATTCAGTTGCATCGCATTGGCGATCCGGTTGCAGATCTCCATCTGCGCGGGTGTGTGCGCGGCGATCAGCATGCCGCGCTGGCTGAGCATGACGTTGTAATTCAGCTCGCGGCTAAGACCCTCGTAGAGGCGTAGTGCGAGGTCATAGAGCGCGACGCTTTCGGGATAGAAATAGTTGGACCGGCAGACGGTGGTGTTGCGCCCGGTATTGCCGCCGCCGATCCAGCCTTTTTCCAGCACCGCAACACGTGTGAGGCCATGGTTTTTGGCCAGGTAATAGGCCGTCGCCAGCCCGTGCCCACCGCCGCCGATGATGACCGCGTCATAGGCGGGTTTTGGGCGGGCTTTGGTCCAGGCCTCGGTCCAGCCTTTATGCCCGCTAAGGCCCTGTTTGAGAAGCGAAAGGGCCGAATAACGTTGCCTCATGCCAGCCCCAACGCCTGCACATCGCGGGTGAACACCGCCAAGGCCGCCGTATCCGCATCCTGCCCGGTAAAGCCCTTGAGATACGCCGCGACGCGCGACAGGCGGGTGTCGATGGGTTCGCGGACATCCAAAGCGTGATAGCCCAGCTGCATGAAATAAAGGATCCGCGCGCGGGCATCGGCCTCGGCCGGGGCATAGCCGTGGCGGGCAAACATCGCGGTGACGGCAGCGATGCGGGCAGCGTCGGCGGCGTCCACACGGGCGCGCAACGCCTCATCCCGGCGCGACCATTCGCGCACGGCGAAATCCAGGCCCCGGTCAAAGCGCGCCGGATCGATGAAACAGCGAAAGAAGTTCAGCACCGCCTCGGAGATATTCGCGGCAGGCAGGGCGCAATGTTCGGCGATGCGGGCGGTGTTGCGCGCCTCCCATTCCTGCAACAGCGCATCGAGCAGGTCGTCACGGTTCTTGAAGTACCAATAGAAGCTGGACCGGCTGACCTGCATCCGCTCTGCGA